>PNLN01000153.1 GCA_013823055.1 Cyanobacteria bacterium DS2.3.42 | reverse complement strand
ACGCCACCGTGGAGGAGGCGCCTTTGGAGGGGCGTTAGTCATAGGTATTACCTCATAGGTAAGAGGCTCGTCCCAACTAAAACGTGGACGTGCCTAATTACTTGGAAAAACTGATAGTTGGAAAACGTTCAGCAGCTGCAAACGCGAAGAAAAATGCGCAAGTGCAGCGGACGAACGTCTTCCGGAAATCTACATGTCACTCAACCCACCTCGTACAAGGCGTGAAGAAAACCGGTTGTGCCTGAGGGCAGGGTTTTTCAGGAGCTTATTAAGCTTGCCTCGAAATGAAAAATGCGGAGAGTGGACACTGAAGGTTATGAAACGCAGAGGGAAGTATTCAAGTACAAAGCAGTATTCCTGAATCAAAAACCAAATCAATTACATATTTCACGGAGCTCAGGCGAGCTCTTTGAAACATCATTGCACTAGCTTATACAGAGAGATCTGCGCTCATTCGCGAAGGTAGCACCCCTTGGCAACAGCATGGTTCAAACATTAGACGCACTCAATCGAGAATCGCCGACCTGCGCTAATTTAGGTTACAAATTTGTGGCAGTCAGTTCGAACCGCAGCAATTACTAAAAAACGCCAACCCGAATTCCGGCCAAACAGAGGTTTTCATAATTTACAAACGCCCGGAAAATGAGATCCTATGCCGGAACTTTCACCCGGTCTGAAATGAACAACCTGCGCGTCACTGCATTTCAACATGAAAAGACAGGCACAACGTCACGTGTCTGGACGAACGTTGACGCCGAGCAATTATGGTTTGAATCCGACGACATCGATTTGGAGCCATCAATCGAGGCTCTCGCGACGCTCTTTCTAATTCCGGCGTTGCTCAGCAAACGAAATCTCGAGATCGAATTACCAGTCTGTTCGGTCTGGTACGAAAACGCGCACAAGGTGATGGATTTACTAGATCTCGCTTGGGCTGCTTCGGCGATAGAAATTGTCGCTGCTACAAAAGAAAAAACTGGCATTTCCTCAAAGGCAACAGGGCTTTTCTTCACTTGCGGCGTCGATTCGTTCTATACCTTGTTCTCCGCTCCTAAGCCCGATTTCCTGATCTACCTTGAGACTTTCGACGTGCCTGCAGATCAAGAATCAAGAGCGAAAGTAGCCAGAGAGCGCCTGAGAAAAGTCGCATCTGCCGTGGGAGCGCGGCCGCTCACCGTGCGAACAAATGCTAAAAAACACCCAACCTTTACTGGTCCCAGATTTGCCGACACACACGCCTCGCTTTTGGCCGCCGTAGGCCATCTACTTGCACCGCATATAGTATCAGCCACAATTGCGCCTTCATGGCACAAAGACCATCATATGGTTATGGGCAGCAACTGGCGTTTGGACCCACTCTGGTCATCGGCTCGCTTGCAAATCATACATGGCGAAAACTCCGCACGTCGCATCGACAGGGTAAAAGCCATTTCCAACGAAAAACTAGTGCACGAAAACCTGCATGTCTGTTTTGAAAGCCATAACTGTTCTCGCTGTGAGAAGTGTGTGCGGACAATGCTCGAATTACATCAGGCCGGCAAATTGGCAGATTGCAAAGTTTTTGATCAGAGCGTACCAATTTGGCAATTAATAGACGGATTACCAAGAGTCTTAAATACAGTCTTTTTCGAGATAGCCTTAAAGGGTGAACCAGAACCCGAGTTGGAAAGATCATTACGGCATCTTTTCAGACGCACCTCGCTAGCGGTTAGCGCAATAGAAGAACAGCTAAAGCAGCGCCGCTACGTAGATGAGCAGTATCCGCAGATTCTCGAGGGGTTGAACAATGCACTTCACCACTATGAGCTCTTGCAGGAAGAACACAAACGACTAGCTGACGATTACGACACAATAGTAAGAAAACTTCCGATCAAGAACGGCATCAGATTAGTGAGAAGGGTCGCTAATAAATTGCGCGGCGCAAATGCGAGTACAAGTGCGCGTCATGAATGAAGCCGTTATTGGTTCGTTCAATCGGGAAAAGAATGGCTCTCTTTTGCGCCTTGTTTCACTATTTGACGGCGAGCCAGTTTGGTTTGAGTCAGAAGACATCGAATTGGAGCCAAGTACTGAGGCTCTGGGGTCACTATGGCTGATTCCGTGCTTATTGAGCAATCGCAATCTCAGATTCGAACAACCCGTCTGCAAAACTTGGTATGAAAATGCGCACGCAGTAATAAATTTCCTCAAAGAAAACTGGGGAACACCTCAAATCGAGCTGATTGCCGATACCTACGAGACACAGACGCCGCCGCAGAATGCAGCAGCAGTGTGTTTTTCAGGCGGCGTAGACTCGCTATACACGTTATATAAAAGCGGCTCACCAAAGTATCTCGTCAATGCAGAACCGTTTGACGTCTCAGCGAAATTTACTGAAAGTCTAAAAACCAAGCGAAATCGGTTGCTTAAGGTTGCGGCTGAGGTTGGCTCGATACCAATTACGGTGAGAAGCAATATTCCAGACCATTCTAGTTTCAAGGTTCACAAACTTCTGGATGTAGCTTCAGGTATTCTGGCAAGCGCAGGGCATCTGCTGTCACCATATATAGGGTCGCTTTCAATTTCACCGTCCTTCAATATGGACGAGCCGGCAATTTATGGCTGCAACTATCAGCTCGATCCGCTCTGGTCCTCAAAAAGCGTCAAAATGCTGCATCCCGAACCGGAACTGCGTCGCCGCGATAGAGTGTCTGGAATAGCGGATTGGCGGGTTGCACAGGAAAATCTCTTTGTTTGTTTCAATAGACAGGACTTGAGTCGCAATTGCTCAAAATGCGAAAAGTGCATACGCACAATGCTAGACCTTCACATTTTAGGCAAGCTCGAATTATTCAAAATGTTCGATCAAAGCATTCCCTTATGGGAAGCAATGGATTCAGTTAAGATTGTCACCTTCACAGACTCCTACAAGCATGCATTGGAAGGTCCTCTAGATCCGCGATTGCAGACAGCAATCAGACGTATGCTCAGGCGAGAATGTGTGCGAGTATGGCAGCTGGAAGATTCAGAGCGGCACAAAAGGCACGTGGATGAAGAGTTTTCCAAAATCCAGGAAGCTCTTGCAAACACGCTTCATCACTACACCTTGCTTCAAGAGAATTACGACAACCTTTTAAGGGACAGTCAAGAAAGGGCAGCAAATCACCCCCTGAAAAAGGGATTTAGAGCTGTTCGTCATGTAATGCGGCTCCTGCACGACAGAAATCGAACTCAGCCGGTAGCTAACAACAACAAGCCCTAATGAAGCGTGCGACGCTCAGTTTAATCCTCGTACACAGCTCGGTCACAGCGTTGCTACCAGTTGCTCACGCTCGCGAGGCAACAGTGGGTTTTAAAACACCCCCAGTTTACTCTTCGCTTCGCGAAGCACTTACCATGCAAACAAATTTCGAGGGACCAGACGTTATTATCACGCATAAATACCAACCTTCGGACAGCGCCGCAGCTCAGTTGGCGCGTGATACCAGGGGCCCGGACGCCCGAATGCGAGCCTTAAAATTAGACAAGGCCCAGCTCGACACCACACTCAACTTCAGCGACTGGCGCCTGGAAAGGGTGCAAATTTCCAGCAAGGATGTGGGCAGTGTCTCCGTCCGCGAATACCGAGGACTGGACGCATCCTACACGAAAGACAATCAGGTTTCTGACAAAAGCGCCGGCAGAGCGCCTGATGCCACAGTCATAATTCCGAAAGGTTTCGATCCCAACAAACCAGTCAAAGTAGTGATTTTCAATCATGGTCTCTACGGCTCAGGACAAGATTGGGCCAAAAACGCAAGACTGGCAGAGCAAATGGCGTCAGCAGATTCCAACACAATCATGGTAATACCAGAATGGCAGAGCAACCCAACCCGCTCAGGTGGTCCAAATGCCGAGAGCAGCAAAATTTATCAACGCGATTTTTTCAGAAATCAGCTGCAAGAGATTTTCAATAGCACGCCGCAGCTCAAAGGCAAGAAAGTCGACGACATTGAAAGCATGAGTATCATCGCGCACTCCGCCGGCGGCCGAGCAGCTATGGCACAGCTCAACGACAACGGTCTCGGTCAGAAGGTGACGGGCGTCACTGTGCTCGATTCAATGTATACGCCCAACGCATATGACTGCTGGATTCGAGACAATGCCAAGGATTTAGCGTCAGGCAGGAAACACCTGACGGTGTTTTACCAAAACGACAATCCGAGAGGTGACTCACGCACGCGCAGAATGGTCATGGAAACGGATGTAAAACGCGCACTCGGGCAGTATCAAGTCCCCGAGGGTGCGTATGACAGAAACACCACCAACGTGAAGGATCCGTCAGTGCTCAATCGTGGTGGCGTTGTCTTTATCTACGACTGCGACCATATGAACCTGCCGAAAAACCATGTCGGAAGGATTCTGGCTGCCGAACAGCGCCGAGCGACTGGAGTGCGCTAAGCCCAGCGATATCAAGGGCGGAATGATCGTTTCAAACAAGCTTTTTGCGCTTCCCCAGTCGCTTCCTGGCCTGCTATCGTGTCTCTGTTGCGCTTGCGGTTGCGGAAATGAAGAAGAATCTTTCATTGATTGCCTTTGGGTGGGGATTTCTCCTCATCTTACTTTTCATTTACGGCGATCTGACTCAACCCAAATTTAGCCAGCAGGCTGATTATCTGATGACTTATCACACGGCAGGGACGCTTGTCCGTGAAGGCAAGGCGTCGATGCTGTATCCACCAGCCGATGCAACGTCTTTTATGGACACTGAGTTCGACAAAACCGCGCACCGTATCCTTCCGTATCTGCCGGCTAAATCCCTGGCAGAATACATGTACATGCCCATGGTAGCCGGGCTTTTCGTACCATTCAGCATCCTACCGCCCGGTTATTCTCTGTTGGCATGGCAAATTGTCAGCCTCACCGCACTGGCTTACTCTGCATTTCTGATTTCATCGCATGCCTCTCACACGGACGAACCAAGTCAGTTGGATATTGCCGCAGGCTGGATTTCGCTCACACTCATCCCTCTTGCTATATCAATCTGGATCGGGCAATTGAGCGTTGTCTACGGGCTTTTACCGCTGATTGGCGGGCTCTATTTTGTGCTCAAACGAAAAGATCTGCAGGGAGGTTTGATCTGGTCGCTTGCCTTAATAAAACCGCAATTCTTCATTCCTGCAGCCATGATGGCAGTTGCGCTCGCCAGCGCCAAACGTTTCAAACCAATAATTGGTATTGCATGCGGTGGCATAGCCATTGTCATTATCAACCTTCTTTTGTTTTCGCCGGCACTTTTTAGTGAGTGGCTGACGACACTAAAACTAGCAGAGGCAGTCTATTCAGACCTCAAGTTTGGTGTTGCTCAGCATCTCGCCACTAGCTTGCCTCGGTCGATTATCTTGCTTTTGCCAGTCGCACAGCATGCCGTTTTCAAACCGCTCATCTATGCACTTTCCGCCATCTTAGGCGGCATCGGCTTATTCGTTGCTTGTCGCCTGGTACGCTCGTCGCTTGCGGATTCATACAAAATATCGCTGGCTGCAATTATCTGTATTTTTGCTACTCCGATGATTGTTCCGCATGTCTTTTTCTATGACTATGCAATTTTTGCCGCTGCCGGATTTTTAGCATGCGCTTTTAAATGGCCTGAATATCTCGAATGGCGCGTCCGTTCGCTAACGTATGCCAGTTGGGTAGTAATGAACCTTTATGCCGTCATTCTTTTGACCAAGAAAGATCTGGCCATTCCGATTATTTTCGTTCTTATAATGTTGGAGCTATATCGCCGGGCTCTGGTAATGGGCAATGCAGCGCTCAAGTATGGCAACGAACAGCCCGAAATTGCTAAGACCGATAAACCTTAGATTCAGAATTCCGCGTCGATCGGCTCCGAATAATCGCCCGTATGCGCAGCCTGTGCTGTCTTTGAAAATATTTTCTCGACTCCCTCGCACGAGGGGTATGAGCACATTACTGAAGGCGTAAATTGAAAGTAGCCAGAGGTCAACACGGCCCCCCCGCAAGAATTCGCCGCAAGATATGGCGCGAGACTTATCTCTCGCGCTTATATCTAGCGAACTCGCCGCTGGCCTCCCATGTTAAGGGTTGGGATTGAAGAAAAAAGGAATTTCAGAGATTGGCATCCCGGATGCCACGCGAGGTCGCTGATATTCCAAAAACAACGCGAGTCACGAAGAGAGATGCCCACCTCGCTTCGTGACCGCGTTATTTCTATAACTGGTTTGCCGGCCTTTCACTGGCGCGTTAGCTGGTGTTTTCTCTCGCCTGTTGTGTTGGCTCATTTTCTTAGCGAATTTGTTCTTCGAACAGACTATCATTGATGTGTAACCTCGGCAGGTAATACACGGCGGACCTTGAGCGATTCGACCGACACTAACAAGCCAGCTCCTTTGCCCGCTGGAAAAGAACGTAAAAAAGCCAAAGGAGACGGCTTTGCACCTGCGCACACGTCGTTTTTCTCACCGGAAGCAATTCTGTCCACTGGACTGGTGACCGCTCTTTTGTTGGTCGCCCTGGCGTCCGTCTCTGCTTACCACAACTCATTTCAGGCAATTGAAAGTGAGCGCTCCGCCGAACGCTCGCTTGAATTATTAGCGACTCTAGAATCGCTCTATCTTGTTGTCAGAGATGCCCAGACGCAGACGGTTGACTATTTGAAGCGCCCCAACCCGGAAGCGCTGGAGCGTTATAAGCGAGCCACTACGCAATTGGCGCCTCACATGAGAAACGCCAAGAAACTGACCGATAACGACACTCGAAGAACCCGACACACAATGTATTTGGAGTGGCTGGTCTCAACTTTCGAGCGCCACTGCGATACCGCAATTGCCAGTCGAGGAAAGGGAGAACTGAACGACGAAGCGGCAAAAATTGCAGCTCGCAAGGGCTTCGACATGGCGAAGCTAATTCGCGATCGAGTCGTGTACATCGAACTCGAACAGCAAAAGCTGGTCAAAAGCAGAGCGCTAAAATCAGAAAGTGACGCGCGCTCAGCGGCAAATGTGTTTGTGGCACTGGCGGTGTTTCTTGCCGTATTGTTTCTATTGCTCGTCTTCATCATCCGCCGTCACATCCGCCTCGTCCAGGCCTCGGCAGAGTCGGCAAAGCGCATCAGTCGTGAAATCGCAGAGAACGCTCCTGTCGGCATCATCCTGCTCGATCAGCAATTGCAGATCGTTAATGCCAATCCAATGATCGCTGACTTCTTGCAACTGAAAGGTTCTGAATTAATCGGCGAGAGCGTCAGCACGCTACTTCCGGAACTTGGCGATGTCGGATTGAAACATACAGACGAGGCCGGCACGCCAAAAAAACGCACCGCCCTCAGTATCAAACGCCCAACCACCAAGGAAATTCACTTATTCGACACGACCAGCTGGGCGGTTACAGAAGGCAGTGAACTCAAGGGTTTTATCCTCTTGCTTCGCGACGTCACGGATGAAGTTCGCCTTTCGCGCCAGAAAGAACTGCTGCTGGAAACAATTGCCCACGATCTAAAAACGCCGCTGATTGCCTGCAATTACACGGTGGAGGCCCTCCTTTTCGAAGCAGAGAAAACCCACAACAAAGACGAAGAAATGCTGGAAGAAATTCGTGAAAGCATTGAAGATGTACTGACGATGGTCAAACAGCTACTCGAATTCTCGCGATACGACGATGGCGTAGAAGTTTTGAGTTTTGAAAACGTAGATCTTGCCCCGGCTATCAAAGAAAGCATCGAAGTAGTCAGACCGCTCGCGCAGCATCATGATGTCGAACTGGTCGATGCACTGAACGGAACCAATATTACGGTAAGAGCGGACCGAACAGCCATCGTCCACCTGGTTTCCAACCTTTGCACAAATGCAGTCAAAATCTCCCCTGCCAACACCAAGGTAGTCGTCAGCGCATCAGTAGACAACAATTTCGTCAGTGTAAGCGTCACGGATCAAGGTCCTGGGCTGACAGAAGAAGATCGCGAGAAGATCTTTCGCCGCTTTGTTAAAGGCGATCGCACTCGCGCCAGCTACGGCAGCAGCGGGCTGGGACTCTACCTCTGCAACGAAATCGTGCGCCTTTTGGGAGGCGAAATCGAATTAGAAACCGAAGTAGGCAAAGGCAGCTCCTTCATCATCAAACTGCCCGTGAATTCGTAGGGGCGAGGCCGCGCCTCGCCCTGTCAAAAATTTCGCATTAAAACTGGTCGACGCATGGCGTCGACCCTACAGGTCTGAGCCTAAATAATCCCGGCTCTCAGGGCTTTAATTGCAGCTTGCGTACGATCACTGACTGCCAACTTACCAAGAATGCTCTTGATGTGCGTTTTCACTGTCTCTATACCGATACCCATGCGAGCGGCTATGTCAGAGTTTGAAAGCCCGTCTACGAGCAATTCCAAAACCTCAACTTCACGCTTCGACAGTGGCTCATAAACAATTTGCTGCTCTGCCGGCAGCTTCTGAGAAATCAAAGTAGATGCGGTAGTTGGCAAAACTTTCAAAACTTTGGCGGCAATTACAGCATCAAGCCAGAGGTCGCCGCCCTTTACTGTTTGCACAATCTGCGGAAACTTTCTAAAATCGCTGTCCTTCAAACAGTAGCCATTTGCGCCAGCCGCCAGCGATGCAAAAATATCTCGCTCATTATTGTGCGAAGTGAGCATGATGATTTTCGCCGACGGCTCTTTCTCACGCATCATTCGACACGCTTCGATGCCGTCCATGACAGGCAAGCCAACATCCAGAAGGACAACGTCCGGCTTTAACTTTACGCACATTTCAACGCCTTCGCGTCCATCGGAAGCCTCTCCGACAATCTCGATTGCGCTGTCGCTTTCCAGCAAACGCCGCAAGGATTTGCGCATATGCGGATGATCTTCGACCAGCAAGACTCTGACTTTTTCGTCCATAAAGTTCGCACTCAAAAACGGCGATTCACGCTGAGGGATACACTAGCATATTGGAGCATTCCAAACCTAAAACGCAAACAGAGCAGTCGAAGCCACTGCTCTGTCTGATCATTCAAACTTGTCGATTCACTTTGGTTCTTATGGTCCTGTGCTGCTGCCGACTTCGAGCAATTTGTAGCGCGGTCCGGCCAGCACTGTGAGGGGCGGAGGCGCAGCTAAAATTGGAATTTGCTTTCGGAATCTGACATCGATATCGGTGCCGTTTGTCGTGTAAGTCGGACGCGCTGCGCCTCCCGCCGGTCCGGTAGTGAAATTTGTGACTGGTGTCGCGGGAACGATACCCTGACCGAAGTCGTTGTCCGGTCCGATTACCCAGTTAGGTGTAGTTGGCGGATAAATGAGTGTTATCAGTCCATACGGGCCGAGGATAGCGACGCCTGAAGGGATAATTCCCAGCAATCCGCCGCCCCATGGATTTCCTTGAATCGCGAGAATACCCAAAAGGCTCATTCCCGATGGAGTCCAGGATACGGTGCCACCGTAGGTTCCACCCGTGCCGGCCGTTCCCGCCGCCAGTGCCGCTGCATAGACCGGGTTATCCAGAGGTTCGCCGCCATGTCTGCCACCATTGGTACGACCGCGGACATTGACTTGATCGCGCACATAAAGATCGTATTTCACAGGCTCACTGCTAATCAGGGCACCCTTTGAAACAGCCAAGAATTGGTTTTCGCTCACCGTCATGAAAGGCACGGGCTGAATGGAAACCTGTCCCGTCCGTACGGTTCCATCTGCATTGAATCCAAACAAATTGCTGTGCCCTCTGTTGGCGCCAACCATCGTCGGAAATGGTGCGGCAATCGCAGCCTTAACCGAATTAATATCGACTCTGGTGCCACCGCGCCGCAACCAATCATAGAAAGAGCTGCTCCAGATCAGTGCGACTGGAGTTGTTCCCGTGCCACCGCCACCGGCTCCGGAAGACCAGGAGTTGGGAGCAAGAATGCCACCACCGCCGGGATAGTCGCCGCCGAGAGGCGTGAGTATTTGCGTGTCTTTGGAAGGAGATAAGAACTGAGGCTCAATCCACATACTGCCGAGACTGGCTATTTCAGGTGGTCTTCCGTCAGGAAAACTGACGGATAGAATACCGGGAGCCGGCTTAGGATCGTAAACGTTGAACGGCTGTGCGCAAGCAGCAGCATGCTGAACGCCCCTGTGCACGTTGGTTCCGTCGGTTGCGGAAATCATTTGATCGCCTTCAGCGCGCACAATAGATGGAATAAAGTAGGGAAGTGAGCCGAGCGTCTTTACGAATTTGTTGTTGTCGACAATGGTTGCGCCTTCTGCAATGCCTGCAAAAACGAAATTCTTGTCGCCGAACGGAATATTTGTATAAGACTTATAGAAATTACCAATCTTCTGACTGCTGCTAACACTGCTCAAGGTGTCGGGCTTGGGAATCGGAATGTTAGTACTGCCACCACCGTCAATACAGCCCAGCGAGAGCTTAAGCGAGCCTTCAACAAACTTGGAATTGTTCGTTTGCCTTACGACATTGCTCTTGTAGGCTTTAACTGCAGAGTCATAAGGATCAACAATAACGCCATCTTTGTCTCTAGGTTCCGAACCTGCTCCGCTGCCACCCGACACTGCACTTTCCAGAGCAGTCACCAGGCGGTCTTTGGCTTGCATGGCGTTGTCGTAGTCTCGATCGATAAACTCTTTCATGACCGGATCGTTGAGTTGATCGGCAACAATCAAATCGAGACGAATTGTTCCCAATAGCGTATTGATGCCATGCACCGGCATGAAGTATCTGTCGCCGGCGGAAGTATTCGTGCCGACCGGAGCCGCGTCGGATAGAGAAATAAGACCGAAATTGGGATCTTCTACAACAATACGGCTCAAGTCTTTAGCGGCTGCCAATGCTGCGCTTTCAATTGCCGTGCGCTGCTCACTGTGAGAGCCCAGAATGCGTATATAGCCCAGCATGAAGAGAATGACAGCAACAATCAAACCGGCCAAGATAGCGACCACGAGGACAATCATGTTGCCCCTATTGCGATGGGCAAAATTTGACTGGTGCTTGTTTGATTGCTTCTGGCGTTTCATTCTCATCCCTTTATAGTCAAGCGGACGGCAGGCGTCCAGCTATCACTATTAATAGGGCAATTCGCTCCTGAACAATTCCCTCAGATGAGGGAATGACGAAAATTCCCAGAGATTCAAATCCAGCCGGATTTAACCGGGCTTCACCGGATATCCTAACCCAGGTAAGCGTTTTGGGATGCATAAAAGTAAAAAAGTCTCTATTTGGTCCGTTTTTCCCTATAGGTTTCTATAGCCGGTTCGATAATCACAATCGATAAGACAATACGCAGAATAGGCGAGATCGGCAAACTACGATAGCGTGGACATCAGGAGCGCTTGAACGCGCTCAACTCTAGGAGAATGTCCAAATGCCTTGCTACCGTGCCACACCCACTACATTGGTCAGAGAAACACTGCCAATCGCAGTTTTACTATCAACCCTATTCATTCAGCCGGCCTCAGCATACGTCGATCCATCCACCGGCAGTTACATGCTTCAACTGGCAATGGGATTCCTCTTCACTGCCATCTTTACTATCAAAGCCTTTTTCAAACGCATCTCGACCAAGCGAATGAAGAGGCATAAATAAATATGACTACTCCTCAGCCGCTTTCATCCTCCTTTCGCGATCCCAATGGATTCGTATTCGAGGAAGGGGGAGACCTGTACCGCAAAGTACGTGTCTCTTACTCGGACAACTACAAACAACTGATCCATTCCGGCCTATACATAACATTAGTAGGCAAGGGACTTTTAGTGGCTCACGAAGACTCAGACATTGCCGTCAATCGAACCGGCAACACCTTCAAGATTCTGAAGCCTGCTCGTGTTCCTTTCATTTCCTATCCATATGAATGGAGCTTCAGTCAATTAAAATCCGCCGCGCTTGCAACCTTGCAGATTCAAAGGTATTCGCTCGAAAGCGGCATGACGCTTAAGGATGCCAGCGCCTACAACATTCAATTCTTCGGCATCACGCCCGCATTGATCGACACTTTGTCGTTTGAAATATATGAACCAGGCACCCCGTGGACCGCATACCGGCAGTTTTGCCAGCACTTTCTGGCACCGCTGGCTTTGATGGCATACATCGACTTGCGTTTGAGCGGTCTGATGCAGCACCACATTGACGGCATTCCGCTCGATCTCGCCTGCAAACTGCTTCCCAAAAGAGCGATGTTGAACGGCAACTTGCTGATGCACCTTTACCTGCATTCGCGCTTGCAGAGTAAGTTTGAAGGCGCACCGACAAACAATAAACGATCATTTCCCAAGCAAGCCTTACTGGGATTGATTGATTCGCTTGAACAAGCCATCTGCAGTATTCATTTGCCAAAGTGCCAATCAAACTGGTCCGATTACTACGACTGCAACAGTTATTCAGCTGAATCGGCAGAAAAGAAATTAATGACTGTGCGCGACATGCTGATGAAAACAAAACCACAAACAGTATTTGATTTCGGTGCAAACTGCGGGCGCTACAGCAGAGTAGCTGCCGACCTCGGCGCAATGACCATTTCACTGGATATGGACCCGCTCTGCGTTCAAAAGAATTTTCTCGACGCCGCCTCTCACCGGGACGATCGAATTCTTCCACTGGTCATAGATCTGACAGCTCCGACGCCCAGCATAGGCTGGTCAAACAACGAGCGCTCAAGCTTAATTGAACGTGGACCCTGCGACACAGGGCTCGCACTTGCGCTCGTGCATCACCTGGCAATCGCAAACAACGTGCCGTTTGCGCGAATCGCTGAATTCTTTTCCTTGATTTGCAAGAACTTGATTATAGAATTCGTTCCAAAATCAGATGTTCAGGTAAAACGGCTTCTAGCCAGCCGCAAGGACATTTTTGAAACATACACACAGGAGCATTTCGAAAGCGAATTTCTCAAATTTTTCGAAATCATCGAATTAAAGTCTCTCGAGGAGTCCGGTCGAATACTTTATTTGATGAAGCTTCGAGCAGATCTATGATTTAGGCACACCGTAGGGGCAACGTAAAGCGTTGCCCCTACAGGTTTTTACTTCCAGGAGTCGCCGAGTATCTTTGTCACAGGTCGGAAGCGGTATGGCTCTTCAGGTGGAATGGCAATGAAGGACTCGTCTTTCAGCGGTGGTAGATCGGCGCCGAACAATTCTCTAAATACTAGACGAAAACTGTTCACCGGAGTAATTGTTTGCGTCAGCTTCTGTTCCAGTCGCTGCGGCAATTTATAGGCGTTCAAGATCCTCATGCGCTCCAGGGTAAATTGTTTTTCTTGGTGCCAATCGGTGCAAGAAGAGCCGTGATCGCCCTGCAAAATAACAATAGCCTTCTCATCGACACAAAGAACGTCCAAAAGCTCCTTGAGTTTTTTTTCGGTGAATTTCAATTGCCCTACATAAGGCTCTTTCACGTAGGGAGCTGAAAGCAACTGCCGTGTCAGAGGCAAAGTTCGCCCTTCACTATCAAAAATCAGAGGCGGATGCGTAAGGAGGCAGTGTATAAGAACAAACTTCGGCCCAGTCAATCCCGCAATTTCAGCGGCTCTTCGAATAGGCGCGAGGCGAACATTTGCATATTCATTCTCGACAAGATGTAGATATGGTTCAAATGCACCAATCAAAGTAAGATGCAGTAAAGCTGTGTTGAAGCCCGTACCCCATCCCGAGCGGAAATTTACATCCGCCTGCCGAATGAAGTCAGTGGCAGTAAAACCGGAGCAAACATTGACAATACGATATCCGGCTTGCTTAAAAAGCTTCATGACGCTGTTTTCCCGCAGCAGCTTTAACGACACATTAGAATCGCGGCTGTCTGCGCCCAACTTTTCTGCCAGAGGGGTCATGTAATTCATATTCAGCGATGATGTGACACTAAGAGTAGTGCGATCATGATTGCTGCAACTGCGCAGTGCAACGTAAAAACCTTTAGACTTCAAGTAATCGATGAAAGCCGAATTGTCGTATCCAAGAATATCTTTCAACGTTGAAGAATTTGCAAAACCATCGATGATTACGTAGTACACATCAGGTTTTTCAGTCTTTCCAGTAATCTTCAATTCTTGATTGATCTTAAACTGATTTGCTAACAGCTCTTGAGCTTGCCTGGTTTCCTTGCTTTCAAAAGCAGCAATTGTAAAAACATTCACCATACAAAGGACAGCCATAGACGCCAACGCTGGCAACACCACCGACGAAAAACTAATTGGTGCAGAAAGGCTGCGAAACCCCACCTTTCCATTGTGCACTATGTAGATTATGAAGGCGAGAACCAGCAAATAGACAATAAGCACGGCAGCACTAGAAAGCTCGACTAACACTAGTCTTGCCGCAATGGACAATAATTCCGACAGAGGCAAATAGAAGAAATTTGCCAGGGACAGAATGGATACAATTAAACTCGCCTTGGCAGCGTCTTTATATAGACGCCACAATAACCACCAGAGCGACAAATTCACAACCATTACGAGCCCCAAAGGCTCCCACAATTGTTCGAGGGTATAGTCACCTAAAGTGATTGTGTATGTCAGAAGCACCGGCCAGAAGCCGAATAGCACGGACATTAAAGCTGCGGCTACGGGCAATCTTGCGATGTGGGATTTGGCTCCATTCATCACCGGTATTATGGCAGATACAGCATCGTATCTAGCGCGTAAATCGCTCCACTGCAGTTTGGATTTCACGATTTTCAGGGTCTTGACTCAAGGCAGTCTTTAATTCCGATTCGCCTTCTTTGCGCAAACCCAACTTTTCTATTAGCAACATGCCCAACCGATAATGTGCCTGTGAGTCACTAAGATTGGTCTCCAACGCCTGCCTCAACAATTGCTCGGCAGACTTGAACTGCTTGTAGTGAGAAATTTGAAGATAGGCGAGGGCAGTTTTATAACTCGATTCCTTGGGATTCAAATCAATGGCACTGTGCAGTAATTTGTTCGCCTGCTCCAGGTCTTTCCCTTGCGTAATCAGCATTTGAGCCTGATGATACAGTGGCTGACTGTCCTTGGGATCAGCAGCTATCGCCTTTTCGAAAGCAGCTTTTGCTTCACTGTATCGGTTCATGCGCGACGCTAACAAGACCCCGTATACATCGTAAGCTTGCGCGAAATTGGGGTCGATGGCCAGCGCCTTCTTCAATTCCGTTTCTGCTGCCGGATAGTTCTTGTACAACTCCATTTGAATACGGCCAAGACCAAGATAGGCTCTGGCATTGCGTTGATTGATCTTAATTGCTTCTTTATATTGGTTGTACGATTGATCGTAGATATGCTTTTGATCAATTAAGAGATTTGCATAACCGACGCGCGCCGAGTCCAAAGACGGATCCAGCTGGATTGCCTCGCGGTACTCCTTCTCGGCTTCATCCGAGCGGTTGGTTTTAAGCGCTAGAAACTCGGCAAGTTTGTAATGCGCGACGCCCGACTTAGGAGAAAGCTCGATACCTTTGCGAAACTCACTTTCACTAGCATTCAACTCTTCCGGGCTCTCAGATAGCATCTCAGCCAGTTGAGAGTGCAATCTGGAATTGGCGGGATCCAATTCTATTGCTTTGCGCAATTCTTTTGTACCGGCAACCTTATTTCCCTTTATGTAGAAAAGGTAGTAACCAAGCGACATACGAGCTTGCCAATCTTCAGAATCCGCTTCCAATGCACGACGGAAAAGCTTCTCAGCTTCGGCCGCCTTCTTAGGATCGTTTTGCAAAAGCAATCCAAGATTGACCATGGCTCTAGCATTTAGAGGATCAAGCTCAAGTGCTTTTCTGTAGTTCTGCTCTGCTTCATCAACTCTTTGAAGTTCGTTTTGATTGATAAAACCCAGCCAGGTGTATGCCATTGCATTGCCAGGATCCAAACTCAGGGCCAGCCGCACCTGGCGCAAAGCCTCTTCTTTGTTGCCCATGCGCAAGTTTGCCCGTCCCAGGCGAAAGTGCGCTTCCGAAGAATTTTCTGAATTCAGCACAGCTTTCTTTGCTGACTCAAGTGATTCTGCATAGCGCCCCTGTTCATCAAGAATATCCGTAGCCTGCATGAATGCTTCGATCGAACTGGGGTTGATTTTCTGAGCAGCCTGCAACTCATGAATGGCGTCCCAACTCTTGCGAGAGTTGCGGAAATTGTAGGCATTGCGCATGCGTTGCCCATAGTCGGAAAGGTCAACTGCAGCCGAACCGCGCGGTCCATCACTGATTCCGGACGTACCGTCGGACGCTGGCGCGGAAAATGCAATCACCGGAGCTTGACGACGTACCGCTGGTAGTGCCCCAAGCGCCAACCCTCTGGCATTGACTGCGCCTCCGATGACTGGAGTTTGTATTGCTCCTTTATCTTTTAAGACCGCCGACTGCACCCGATCTTTCATGCTGTTGAAAGCGCGCTCGAGATCGTTTCCAACCGCAGGATCGCGCAAAGAATCGAGTAAATACTTAGTGAAATAGCTATTCTTGATTGCGTCCGCTTCCCATGACTGTTGATCCGGAGAACTGGACGAAATGACGACACTGCCAGATGCAGTGGCAAGTGCCTCTGTGTCTACGTTTCTGCGAAACAGACCTTTTTGAGAACCTTCGGTGCCTGCACCGCTATAACAAGTATCGAGGACAAGCAAGACACGATTTGTGTGGACACGTTCTTTCACAGTCCGCAGCAACTGGCGCATTTCAATGCCAGTAGCAAACAATTTGTTTACTCTCGAGTCATTGGCCACCACATAATTGACGCCACGAATATCCGCTCCGGCAGGTGAACCATGGGTGGAGAGATAGATCACTACTAAATCTCCGGGGGCTGCACCGTGAGGGAGAAATGAGTCACCGATCACATCCATAATATTGACCTTGCTGGCATCTTCATTGACGAGGAGCTTCACATGGTCTTTCTCGAAGCGTCCCTGATTTGGATCTGTAAGGTAGTCATAAAAATCTTGTGCATCTTTTGCTGAATATTTGAGCTGAGGGATACTGCCGTCGGAAAAACGGCTGACCCCAATAACAACCGCCCATTTGTCGCCCTTGAAGTTGGCCAAAGCCTTCTGGACCTGAGCAGAACCTCCTGCCTGACCATGACCAGATGAAGGAGTCGGCAGCGTGCCCTTGGCTCCCGCTGGTTTCGCCTGCGGTTTAGCCGGAGGCTTGACGACACCCGCCGCTAAAACGGACGGCACACCTGCCTGTAAGGTCAGACACAACGCCAGCGCCAACGGCAGATATTTTTTGTCAGCAACCACAACCTATCCTCCAAGACAATCTTTTTTACCCAGAAATGCGCGCGAGGAACCGGCCTGCGGGGTCTTCCTTTCTCAGAGCCGATAAGATGAAACAAAAACACCTTATCTTCGCGCGAGATCTTCCAACGCTGGAGGCAGGAAATTTAGGAGGATTGGTCTAATATTAGGGGCGCCTAGATGAGGGTTTGGATGTGGGCACAGAAGGCAGGGCAACTGCTAGAGGTTTGAAGTTCGGCGATTTCTTAGTGCATCTGAAGATGTTAAGTGAAGCCGATCTGGCCGACGCTCTTAAGGTTGCGCCCCAGTTTGGTTTGCCGATTGGCAGAACCCTTGTCCTGTCGGGATTTATTACAGATGAAGAGCTTCAGCTGGTAGTCGAACTACAGCCACTATTTGCAAACGAATTAATCACGCTGGAGCAAGCTCGCACAGCCGTAAACGCCTTGCGCACAAACAAACTCAGCCCCTCCAAGGCACTTTCGGAAATCGGAGTGACCAGCTCCATTGAGAAAGCGACAATAGGCGCCCTGCTGCTCGAGGCCGGCGTGATCAACCAGGCGCAGCTGGAGCAAGCCAAGACTGTCAGTTATTCGACCGGAATGAGATTCGGACGAGTCCTTCTTCTCAACGGTTACATCAACCACAAGATTTTGACCAGAGCACTTGAGATACAACACATGATTCGAGAGCGACGAATCTCTCTAGAGCAAGGCGTGATGATGCTCAACACAGCACTTTCAAAACAAACTGATATGCCCTTGAAGCTGGAAGCGCACTCAATGGCTCCGGCACCTGCAAACAAGCAAGTGCGATTCGGCGAGTTTATCATCCTTTGTGGATTGGCTACTGAGAGTGAAATTCTCAATGCTCTCGAAATCAGCATGGAGAAAGGACAAACACTGGGCGAAGCTATTGTAGGTCTGGGGTTGATCTCCAGCCGTATCTATGATCAGGCTCAAGATTTGTACGGTGACGTCACAGCCGGCAAACGCACTCTCAAGGACGCCACAGAAGAAATTCACAAGCTCGTATTCGGCAAGGAGGCATCACAAGACGAGCACCATATTCCACTGCTTGGCGAACTCCTGAAGATGACTGGATTCGTCACCGACACTGACATTACGGAGGCAGTTGAGCTCAGCAACAAGTATCCATCTTTGATCGGCAAGATGCTCGTCATCTCCGGAGCTATTGATGAAGCCACGTTGATCTCATCTCTGCGCTGTCAATATCTTCTGAAACACGGTCTCATCACAATTGAAGATGCGATCAAAACTCTGCAGTTTGCCAGAGAACATCAAATCAGCCTCGATGACGCGCTTGAAGAGCTTGGTCTGCGGAAGCACGAACCTCATCACGAGTAGTCTAAATAGACTGAAGAGTCGGGATTATGAATTAGTCGGGGCGGGTCTAGTCTTGTGTTTCTTTTAGAAGCGTAAACCAAAACAGGCAACCTTGCCCGGGTTCGCTTTCGACGCCGATGCTGCCGCCTTGCTCTTCGACAATTGCTTTTGAGAACGCAAGACCGAGACCGCTGCCGCCCTCGACTCTAGCGTCGGATAGCTGAGCCTGCTCGAAGCGGTTGAACAACCGTGTTTGAACTTCTTTCGGAATTCCTCTGCCCTTATCAATCACTTTGACTTTGACAAATTCGTGATTTGCTTCAACATCAATCGTCACCGTGCTGCCTTTGGGTGAAAATTTCAAAGCATTGGAAAGCAGGTTGACGAGCACCTGCACAGTATAATCACCGTCGGCGCGCACAAGCAAATCATCGCGAAGAGGGGCGACATTGAGAGTCACATTACGCGCTTCAGCAATCGAATTGGTTGATTCCAAGGACTGGCTGACGATGGAGCTTACCTGCATAACTTCCGGCACCAGCTGAAGGCGACCGGCTTCCAATTTGTGCAGATTGAGCAAGCTGCTAATCATGTTAATCAATCGAGTGGTATCATTCCCAATACCATTGCATCTCTTCTTAAGTTCATCGAGCCGCCCATCGTAGACGCCTTCTGCAATTAGCTCTAAGAAGCATTTGATGGACGTAAGTGGTGTGCGCAAATCGTGGGTCATCATGGAAATAAACTCTTCGCGTAATTTTTCGAGTTCGCGCTTTGCAGAAATATCTTCGACAACAACCAACAACCCCGGCACCGACAAACTCGAAAACGGACTAACCTTGATTGCCGCAGGAAACTGGCTGCCATCGCGCCTTTGAGCCGTGAGTTCAAACAACTGATTTGAGCCGGAGCTGGCAAGAAACTCTGCAACCGATTTCTCAAATTTAAAAAGATCTTGCAAATTGCGAGCGTGCAGATCTCCATAAGTGCATTGAAACAAAGCCAAACAAGCTGGACTGGCCGACTCTACTATGCAGGCTTCGCTTGTTATCAAAAGTCCCACCGGAATAGTTTGAATCAATGTTCGAATTCGCGACTCACTATTGTGCAGTCGATCGTTGCTCTTTTCGAGCAATACCTTTAGGTCATCAACGCTTTGCTCTATCCGCTTATCCATGGATTCTCAGCGAACTCATAGCCGTATTGAAAATACTCGTCATCTCAGAGTCATCCATTCCAGTAGACTGCATTTGAAGCGTGTAATAGGCATCAGGGGTCTTCAGAAAAAGCGACCTGTCCACTACTTCGGAATTCATAAATGGCGCACTGCCTTCCACATAGGCACCAGGAACACCACAGCAACTTTGCGCTCTATGGACGCGTCTCTTGTAACCAGCGAATTTTTGCAGACATTCCGCTTCACGAGAAGAGGCAAGGGCTTCAACCGTTGGACCCCACGGAAAAGAAACTCGTAAAAGAGCAAGCGTAACGCTTCCATCTTTTCTTGAGAGGCCCACTTTTAAGAGAGTATTACTTTCTGCCATAACGGTCCAATTGCCCGGAAAATCCACAGAGGCATCGCTGTTTCGAAAGGTCTTATACCCTCCGGCTGCAGCAGAGCCCGCTCTGCCGCGCGAGGCCAATCCTGAGGTTCGCCCTGAAGTGCTGCCTTTTGTGACAGCCGTCGTTCGCTTCGCTACACCTATCTGCGACAAAACCGTGTTCAGAGGCTTGCCCATATCGACCTGAACAACATCTCCTTCTTGGATTTCAACGTCGCGATAACTGTGAATGTTAGCTGGATCGTAAAATAGCACTCGGATGCGATGAATACTCTTATAATGCTGCCTGAGCTCTTTCATCATCAACAGTGCAGTTACCTTGCAATCTTGATCCGTAGCCTGCGGGTGGCAAAAGGTTGATATTGTTGCCTGGTTCGTACCCAAGACAGTGTTCACCTCACGTCCGGCATCGACAAACTTTGATTTCCGCAACAAGGCATTTATCTCTGCCGGCGCCTGCGCATCTGCCGAATAGCCCGGCAGAATCAATATCAATGCGAAGGACAACCAGACAACTCTCTTGATCATCTGTGCGTTCTCAATTCTTTCAGTTGTGCCCAACCAGAGGAATTCGTTGTAATCACAGGTTCTGACTTTCTTACACTGCTTGCAGAGTGACGCTTCGCGACATCGGCATGCGAAGAACGTTTTTCATGAGTGACGGTGCTTGCAGTTGGTTTGTGCGCAGAAGCTTTCGAAGACGGCAGTGTACTACCATGTGGCACTCCAGATTGCTTCAATGCCGGTTGCAGCTCTGAATTTCGCGGTACAGATGCAGGCGGCTTCTCAACTGCGTTGCTGCGGGTTATAGGTTCAACGCGTACCGCCGAACTGCTGGGTATTTTTGCCGTATTCTCTACCCCAACCTGTTTTTGCATAACATACCAGACGACCCCGCCGGTGATACCACCAACCAAAACTGCTACAAGCAAAACAACAGCCACCAGCGACGCAATTTTGCGGTAACTGCTTTCGGTGTTTCGCAGCGCTAGGCTGTCTCCTGATTGCTTTTCAACCTTCGCCGGCTTACGCGCACGCTTTGCCGAAGACACCACATACCCGCCTTGCGTTATCTTCTCGAGATCGGTACGCAAGTCGCTCGTTTTCTGATATCTAAGCACCGGCTCCTTGCTTAAGCACTTGAGCACAATGTCATCGATTTCTTCCGGAATCGTTGAATCATGAGAGCGCATACTCACAGGCGTTTCTCTCACTTGTTTTGCCACTGTCGCCAATACATTGTCTCCGACAAGTGGCGGCGAGCCTGTCAGAGTTTCATACATAAGACATCCAAGCGAATAAATATCCGATCGGACATCCAACTCTTCACCCAGGCATTGCTCAGGACTCATGTACGCGGGACTTCCGAAGGCCTCTCCTTCTTGAGTCAAACGCACAGTGTCAGTCGCATCTCGCAATATTCTGGCGAACCCAAAGTCGACAATCACGGCGCGATCTTTTCCGCTTTGCATATGCTGAACAATCACATTGCTAGGCTTTAGATCTCGATGAATAATGCCATTGGCATGAGCACACATCAAACCGGAACAAATCTGCGTGAAGATCTCGATGGCACGCTCTGCCTTGAGAACGCCCCCGTTCTTGATCACTTCAGCCAGATTCAGCCCTTCGACAAATTCCATCACGAGATAAGGCGCGCCGCTTTTTTCTTGCCCGTAGCCGTGCACTTGACCTAGATGCGTGTTGCTCAGGCTCGATACGACTGCGACTTCCCTCATCAGCCTTTTTACAGCCAACTCGTTTCGTGCCAATTCAGGACGCATGATCTTCAACGCGACTATTTCCCCGTTGGTTTGATCAGTCGCTTTGTAGACAAACCCCATCGCTCCTCGACCAACACAGTCGATTAACTCATAGCGGTCGTTCAAAATTTGTTTAACGGGGGCAGCCATGGCAACTCCGAAAGCAACGCCTGGCTCGGATGTCGCGCCCTGACACTGACAGCGGTCATCCTTAAAAATCCAATAGGTAAACGAGCCCACCTGGCCGATCCTGAGACCACACCGAGGGCAAAGGCTTTCTGAGGAGATAGGTGCGCTTTCGTTCACTGAATTGCAGCCGCACGCCGTTGACGAGGTCTTTATACCCCGCTGTTCTGGTTTTCCGGCATTAAAGGTTATCGGTCGCGCGCTGGCATTGGCAACTTAACGGGGCAGCAATGGCAACTTAACGCGGCAGCAATGGCGCAAGGTGCGATTGCCCTGTCTTAGAAGCTAATTCAGCCCAGAAGGTAGTCGCATCTGCCAGTTGGAACGAATAGCGAAGGCTTGAACCATTGAGCTCAAGCGGCAAGCCGGTACGCTCGGCAGCAGAAACTGCTTTGGAAATAATCGTTTGATACTGAGATTGCCAGGGTTTCCCACGGTCGGCGATGGAATTGATAAACCCGTTGTCCATGAGGGTCACGACCATATCGGCTAACGAGTGCCGATAGGTGGACTGCGGATCGCGTTTCGTAATATCGACCAGGTTGAAGCCCTTTCCGGGTGTATCGACAAGCACGTTGTTGGCTTTAGAAGGGTCAAACATCAAGCCCCTCTTTTCAAGATTCAAAAGCATCGCAGCAAAGTCATCATAAGCAGATTGCGGCATTTCGGCAGCGCGATTAACACTGTCTCCGTAGACTTTCCGAGCAGCCGCTTCGCCCATCACACGCGCTTCCGATCGCAGCGGACCGCCCGCCGGCACTCCCTCTTGCACTTTCAAAATTGTCGCATTGCCCACTTGTGCAACAGCTTGCCCGACGTTTCCTTCAGGGAAAACGTCCGGCACGGGCTCAACTTTACCTATGTTCTGCACGCCTTTTCCGGGTGGGCCGGGCACTCGAAGAACATAATCCTTAAACCCAGGGATCTCGTAAACTGTGGCGTTTCCGCCTCTTCCAAGATACGTCTCACTCTTAGCTGCCGCAGCAATTACCTCTTCGGTTACACCAGCTTTTGCCATTTGTGCTTGCAGTGCTTCATAAGAGAAGCGCGGCGGAGCGGCTATTTCTGTAGCTTTGGCTATTTCACCAGCTCTGGCAACTTCAGTCGTTCTACTTATCTCCGAAGTTCTAGCGACCTCGGTAACTTTGCCAACTTCAGCCGTTTTCAGAGGCTCGATGCCTTTAGACAGTTCGACACTTTTTGGTACTTCAACCAACTTGCCGCCCTGAAACATCGGCGTAAAGCGACTTACCGCCATTCCACCTGCTTTCATTCCGGCATAACCAATGCCCATGTCAACGACGAACGAGCCAAGACTGTCGCGAGTCGCGGCGATGTTTCTGTCCATATTCTCGCCCGAGCGCCAGGTATCAGCGACGGCGTACCCGAAGTTGCTCCAGCGATTGCCAGTGATTTCGTCATAGCCAAGTTTCACTACCATCGCCAAGCCAATGCCACCGGCAATTAAACGTCCTGGCGCACCAGCCTTACTCAGAGCGCCAAGCGCAGAGCCTGTCGCGAAGGCAGTCGCCAACTCGGGCAATTTGTCCACAGGATGCTTGATGGTGTCGACGACTGCTTCTCCAACGCCCAAGCCAATCATCTTAGTCTCGCGTCCGATACTATAGGCAGTCTCAAACAGCAGACTTCCGGAGTTGTCTGCGCTTTCTGCCTTTACAGGCGCAAGCTCTGACGCACGTGAGTGCGGTTCGATAGGTGGCATAGTGTGCGTGGGAAACGGTAGAAGCTCAACTAAATACTTTAGATGAGACTTGAGATCACGGCAGTGGGGAAATTACGCAGTGCCGATTCTCATCTCGCCATCTCTTCGATGATGTCCGAAATTCCGCCGGTGATGACGTCTTCTGGTTTGGTCACTTTCCTGAATCCACTTGGTACTTCGAAGAAACTGGCGGGCAGCACTACCTGTTTTGCAACGTGAGTTTCGATTGTTTTTCCTGGAGCCTGGCCA
>PNLN01000136.1 GCA_013823055.1 Cyanobacteria bacterium DS2.3.42 | reverse complement strand
TGCAGAGCAACACTGAGAATTTTTCGATGAGCATATACGTTTTTACCAGCGCCGCAGTCAATTACATACCTAAGGTGACGGTGCTGGCGAAAACAGTAAAGCAGCAGCATCCGGATGTACGATTCTCTTTTTTGATTCCCGAACAACTTCCTTCGGAGATTTGCCTGGATGCAAGTTGTTTCGATGAAATAGTTACGGTTGATGAGCTTGGAATAAGCGATCTGAATGCCTGGATGTTCGAGCATACGCTTGTTGAGGCGTCTACAGCCATAAAAGCTTTCTATTTGTGCCAACTCCTCGAGCGTGCCGATTGTGATGGTGTGGTCTTTCTAGATCCGGACATCGCTGTATTCTCTTCGATGCAAACGGTGCTTTCGGGGCTTGCGAATTGCTCGGTCATGTTGACTCCACATCTTTTGAGGCATGAGCATTCGCTCGATGCGGTGCTTGATAATGAGATGTCTGCTCTCAAGCATGGCACATACAATCTCGGCTTTTTTGCGGTAAACAAATGCGCTGAGGGCATGCGCTTTGCACTATGGTGGCGTGAGAGGCTTAGACTCTTTTGTCACGATGACATTCCAAACGGTTTATTTGTGGATCAACGCTGGGCAGATCTGGTACCGGCACTGTTCGAAGACGTCATGATCCTTCGCGACTATGGAGCAAACGTTGCCACCTGGAACCTCACTCACCGCAGGGTTGAGGGCGATTTCGACAAAGGCTTCACTGTTAACGGCTCTCCGCTGGTTTTCTTTCACTTCTCCGGATTGGACTCTGGCAAGCAATTGCTCATGTTGAACAAATACGGGCGCGACATGCCCGCTCTTTTGCTTTTGCGTGATTGGTATCTCGAGCAGTGCAAACTAGAAGGTGATGACAGATTTTCTCCAATCTCATGGAGTTACAGCTGCTTTAGTAACGGTGTGCCGATCACTGCCGAGCATCGCAGACTTTATCGACAAACACCCGAACTGCGCACGAGATTTCCAGATCCGTTCAGGGCTGAAGAGGTCGATCGCTCTTTCTATCACTATTTTCTCTCTCAACATTCTTTGTCAGCGCCGGCTCCAGTTCAAGTCATGCCTGTCGTTCAAGCCTGCGCAAGTGAAACAAAGCATTTTCATCTCGCACCACAGGATGTGCGGACTACCACCATCCGCCCTCCCTCTTTGCAAAAAATTGAGAAGCCCTGGTTCGACAATTCTGGTCACTTCCCGATTTTTGACCCGGATTTTTACCTTCAGACATATCCGGACGTGGCCGAAAAGCGGCTCGACCCTGTTGTTCACTATGAGCGTTTTGGTGCAAGAGAACTCAAAAACCCGGGACCGCTCTTTGATGCGCAATGGTATGTAGAGGTCAATGGCGATCCTGAAGCCAGGAAAAACCCTCTGCGTCATTTCCTTCTACGAGGATGGAAAGAGCGCAGAAACCCGCATCCTTTGTTCGATGTTTCGTTTTACCTTGAGCACAATCCGGACGTGCATGAGGCGGGTATCAATCCACTTTCTCATTTTATTGTTGACGGCTGGAGTCAGTTTAGGGATCCACATGTTCTTTTCGATGTCTCTTACTATCTGCGGCAGAATCCCGATGTTTCCTACTCGGGAATCAATCCGCTCGAGCATTTCCTTGCTTGTGGTGCCAGAGAACAACGGAATCCACATCCGCTCTTCGATGTCGCATATTATTTGAGCGAAAACCCTGCTGTTGCTGACAGCGGTATCAACCCTCTGTTGCACTTTATCCTAAAGGGTGCGCGCGACGGCAAGAATCCTCATCCTCTTTTTGATAGTCGCTTTTATCTCGACCAGTTTCCACAGGATCAGGTCCAGTCTATTGAAAATCCGCTTGTGCACTATCTGAGTGCTTCAGGCGCAGCGTTTGATCCGCATCCTCTTTTCAATGCTTCTTATTACCTTGAACGCAATCCGGACGTTTTGAAATCCGGTGTAAATCCGCTCCTTCATTTTCTCGAAGATGGTACCAGAGAAGGTCGCAGGCCAAATTCTAATTTTGATATTGCTGGTTATGCGGCAAGGCATCCGGAGATTGCCGAGAGTAGAATCAATCCGCTGGTTCATTTTCTCCTCTCGCGCCCTCAATCAGACGAATTGATTTTTGCTGTAGATCTCGCTGAAATTGGAGGTGAGACTGCAACAAGTGCAAATGAAGCAAGAATGGATAGGCTTCGACGGCTGGTTGAAATTGGCAAGCCAGCAATTCTTTTCTTCAATCAGGCTGATGGTGGTGGCACACGCAAGCATGTTGGTGACCTCTGCCGGCTGGTAGGCGATCAATGTCTTGTGTTGTTAGTCAAACCATCACTGACGCCTGGCGTGGTTGAATTGACGGCTCCAGACAGGGAGCCTGAGCTCGTCATACAATTCGATCAAGTTGCGCAGTTTGACCAACTAACAAACTTGCTCAGAGAGTTATGCGTAGAACGTGTGCACGTACATCATGTTCAGCATAACGAGTCATTTGCGAAAAGTCTGATTGAGGCGCTAAATGTGCCTTTCGATTTTACTGTTCACGACTACTATGTTCTTTCGCCGATGTTGCATCTGGTGGACGAGAACGGGTGCTTCACTGGAGAGCCGGATCAGAAAGACGCTGCTTGGAGGACTAGACTCTCCTGGTTGATTGAGTGTGCCGACAGAGTTATCGCGCCGTCACTCGATGTGAAACAGCGGCTGAACAACTTTTATCCGCTCAAAGAAATAATTGCTGCATATCATCCCGGTACGTCAGAGGCAGAAAGACCTCCACGCGTCCAAATTCTTCGTGAAGAGGAATTTCTGAAGATATTGGTTCTAGGCGAGCTCGGCAAACACAAAGGTGCGGCTATTCTGGAAAGCTGTGCAGTCAGTGCCAGGCGCAGAAGACTGCCACTTTCTTTTGAGCTGCTCGGCACCAGCACACTTGCTTTAACAACCTCTCCACAAACTGAATTGACGGTGCACGGTCCATATATGGAAGAGCAGCTGCAGGAGCTTATATCAAAAATCGCTCCTCATCTGTGCTGGTTTCCAGCCCGCTGTCCGGAAACATACTCGTATACTCTCACGGCTGCCTTAAGGGCGGATTTGCCTGTTGTTGCAACAGAAATCGGCGCTTTTCCTGAGCGGTTGGCAGGAAGGAAATGGTCGTTTATTGCGCCCTGGGATACTGAAACTGATGATTGGCTCAATCTCTTTGTCACTATCCGCAATCAGTTTTTTCTAAACGGCGTAGAGCCGCTGTTGTGCATGCCTGAAGGGGCTCGAGCGGTATTCGACTTTTACGATAAAGCGTATTTGGACTGGCTGACCAACGACCGTAAATTTGGGCGCGTGACTGGCGGTCGGGAGCATAGTTTGATGGCCGGGGTGAAACAATGATCGACTCGGCAACCATGTTTGAAGCTGCTACTCATGCGTCGGAAGTATTTGACAGCTCCGGTGAGAAGCCTTCCTCACCGTTGATTATTTCAGGAATGCATCGGTCGGGGACGTCTCTAACAGGAGCGTTGCTGAACAAATCAGGACTGTATCTAGGAGCGCGTGTCAATCCCGCCGCTCTGGACAATCCGCTTGGGTATTACGAAAATCTGGACTTTGTTCGCCTGCACGAACGCATCTTCCGCAGCTATGGCTACCCTGAAGAAGGCTGGTTTCTTCAGCCTATTATGCCATCCGCTTTTTTCGATGATGCACAAGCGGTGCTGAGGAGCAACGCAACTGCACAACCGTGGGGATTCAAGGATCCGCGTGCCGCTCTGATGCTGGATTTCTGGTCGGAAGTCTCGCCTGTCGCCAATTTCCTCTTCATTGTGCGGCCGCCATGGCAGGTGGCTGATTCTCTCTTTCGCAGGGGGGATGAAATCTTTGCAGGCAACCCTGGCTTTGCGCTTCAAGTGTGGTGTGCCTATAATGCAGCGATTCTAGATTTTTTCACACGCAATCAAACTCGTTGTTTGATCGCCAGCCTGGATTATGTCGTCGAGTCTCCTCGCTCCTTCATCACTGCGTTGAATGAGAAGTTCAAGATGGCGCTCAGTGCTCCGAGCCATTCTGTGTACCAGGAGTCGTTGCTGCAACGTAAAGCTCCAGGAGCCGAGCTTTCTGGAGAGATTGCTGCTGGAGGTTTTTCAGCGAGTATAAAACTATGGGAAGAGCTGCAGAAAGTTTGCCTGTCAAATGGTTCTCAGGCTTTCAATGAAGTGCTCGATGATCTCTCGAAGAAATTGAAGGAAAGAGATGTGGCGCTTGAGTCGCTTCAATCTGAAATCCGACGATTTCAGGTAGACCAGGCCCAGATTAAGTTGGACTTGTCTCAGGCTCAAGCAAGTTATGAGAACGCCCGCGGCGAACTGAACCGCCGGCAAAAGGAGGCAGATGAACTTCATTTGCAGCTTCACTCAGTCTCCACTTATCTGGACAAGACGTCAAAGGATCTCTGCGCTTCTCGCTTACAAGCGCAATTAGCGCGCTGTCAATTGGGAGAGCTTCAGCTCAAGATGCAAAAGGGAACTTTCGGTCTCCTAATGGTCAGAGATCGCCTGCGCAGCCTCAAAGCACCAATTCGCAGGTTGAGGCATTTGGTCGGAAAGGTCTCAAGGGCAAGAAGCTTGCGTCCGGCCTGGATGAGTCATCATTCGAGCGCCAATATGTACGCTATCGACTCAATCGTGAAAGAAAGGCATCTAGCCACCTGCAGCGATATCTCTGTCGATCCGTTGTGTCCACTTTCGGAAAGCACACTACCAAAAATCGATATTAATGTTGTTACTTATAACAGCTCTCAATGGATAGAAAGCTTCGTTGAAAGCTTAATGAACAGTGATTATCCAAAGTCATTGTTGCCTGTGACATTCATCGATAACAATTCCACCGATTCAACTGTATGCGATTTGTTGCGACATATTCCCAGGCTTGAAGCCTGCGGATTTACGGTGATCCTTAAGAAACTGAGGACCAATCTTGGCTTTGGCGCTGCACACAATGCTGCTATAGCCCTGGGAACTGGCCAATTTTGCTTGATAACAAACATAGATCTGACATTCGAGCCTGAAACATTGAGTCGGATCGCAAGAATTGCACAGGTCGACGACCAACGTGTAGCGGCCTGGGAACTGCGTCAGAAGCCGTACGAACACCCGAAATTCTATGATCCCGTAACAGGGATAACCAACTGGAATTCTCATGCTTGCGTTCTTTTGCGGCGCAAGGCAATTGAATATCTAGACGGCTACGACGAGAATATTTTTCTTTATGGAGAAGACGTTGAGTTGTCTTATCGACTGAGGCGGGCCGGATTCATTCTGCGTTATTGTCCGAATGCTGTTGTCTGGCACTTTAGCTACGAGCAAAAAGAACAAATCAAACCACTGCAGTACAAAGGCAGCACGTTTGCCAATTTGTATTTGCGGCTGAAGTATGGAAATGCTCGAGACATAGTTTCGATTCTGCCTATGTTTATGGAAGTGCTGCGAGCACCTGAAGCCTATCCTGGTTCTAGGCAGGCCCTCATTGAGAATCTTTTCAAACTTCTAGCGAAGGCACCATCTGCCCTTTTCGGAAGAAGCGAAAGCACTGCTCACTTTCCATTTAGGTCTTGGGACTACGAGATGACACGCGAGGGTGCCTTTGTCTCTCAAGTTTCAATTTCAAGCAGTGCGCCTCTCGTCAGCGTGATCACGCGTACTTGTCCTGGGCGTGAACATCTTCTGCGCCAGGCTGTCCTTTCAATTGCGCATCAGACGTATCCAAATGTCGAGCATATAGTAGTCGAGGATGGCGGCGCCACAACACAAGAACTCGTGTGTAATTTGAGTCAAAAAACAGGGCGTTCGATTCGCTTTCTCAGTCAGCCCAAGCATGGTCGCGCTGCCGCAGCCAATGCCGGATTGTCCGCCGCAAATGGGCAGTGGTGTCTTTTCCTTGATGATGATGATCTTTTGTTTTCAGATCACATCGAATTGCTGGCTGCGAAACTGATGGAAATGCCCGAGTCTGTCGCCGCCTACTCAATTGCCTGGGAAGCCACAACAGACTTCTTGCTTGAGGACGGGCGCTATAAGGAAGTCTGCCACAGCGTATCTGACCTGCACCGTCAATCCTTTGACTATGAAGTGCTGAAGCACCACAATTTCATGCCTGTTCAGTCAGTGCTATTCGAGCGTAAGCTCTTTGAGGAGAGAGGCGGCATGGATGAAAGTCTTGATGCGCTCGAAGACTGGAATCTATGGCTGCGATATGCATACCGAAATAAATTTGTGTTTGTGCCCAAAGTCACATCAATGTTCCGCACCCCTGCCGATAAGGAAAAATCTCTTCAGCGCACACACATGCTGAACTCGTACTACGAGCTGGCTCTCAGAAATGCAGATGAAGCGAATCGCAAGGTTGATGCCACCGCCAACAGCTTTGCAAAACTAGTCAGCCTGTCTTTGTTTGAGAATCGCGTAGAAGTCGCTAATGCCACCAATTTGGCTGCACAAGTTTTTTGATCTAAACAGGGCGATAGAATTTTTGCTGTTTATCTTGAACGAATCTGATCTCTTGCGAATTCCCAGAGTTCTTGATCGTATGAATTTCTCTCGCGTATCTTATTGAGCGTCTCAGCTGAGATCTCTTCGAGCGCTGGTCTTCCCGAGGCGTTCAGACGTATATCGTTGCCTTTTTTCAAATTGAATCGATTGCAAACCTGCCCAGAAATATCATCGAATTCTTCCGTAATACCGAACAAATCGAAGTGTTTTAGAAGGTTCTCTTTTGCTTCAGTCAGCAGATGTCTATCCAACGCTGTCAGATTCTCATTCCTTCCCCTTGAGTTGGCCAGGTATCGCACCATCACATTATCGAGCGGTTGAAAAGTTTCGTACTCTGCAAAATCATCCAGTGTAAGCCCCTTGGTCAATATCTCTTCGGCAATCTTGTTGCCGTTTTTCAGCTGGCGCACGAAATAGTACAAAGAGACGAAGCGGTCGACTGGATTTCGCAAGATAGTGAGATTTACAACTTGGCGGCGGAAGTATTTGTGTACTCCATAGCAAAAGTTGACGTGACCGTGAACTACCTTAACTGTTTCGGCAACCGGACTGATCTCTTCTTTCAGGGCGCGAACTGCGTCGGTTCGCTCGCGAACTTTCAATTGACTCAGATCGAGCACTTGCTCGGCAAGGAGATTTTCACGGAAGATTTGCGTCAAGCTCCCGCCGGCTGTCTTTGGAATGTGAGTGAAAATAAGCACCGGATCATTGCCGTTGTGATTGAGGCGCGTCTTTGGATCAAAAATTTTGGCGACGAGATTTTTGAGATTCATTTTGCAACAACTTCAGCTACTGAAGCAGGGTACTGGTCAGCGAACAACGACTGCTCCTCAAGGGTGCCATAAATATAGCGCCAGTTGAAGATGGGATCGACCGATAGCTCGCTTGTACCATCGTCATAGTGGAGCTTGTTAGGTTCTACGATAATGCGCTCGGGCCAGGTGTTCATTAAGTTGTAATAGGCGATGGTGCGTCCACGTTGTAACCCGGTTCTGTCCTTTTTAATTCTCTGCAGGGCATGTTCGTGGCTGCGCATCTGGTAATGTCGAAGCTTACCCATCTCGGGCCACCGCTCACCTTCAAGCGGGTTGTGATTGAACCAGCGAATGTTGGTCGCCGATGAGCGCCAGGCCCTCACACGGGGACTGCAGTCAGGAAAGTGTGAATAACGACGAATACGCTCAACAGGTGAAGCGATTGTCGGGTCATCCTCGGAGGTAAACCAGTACAGCAAATTGTGGAATTGCACCCAGTCATATTCGGAATTGAAAACATCAGTAGCGAATTCGTAGTAGGTTTGCTGCCTGGATGGTCCTTCTAGGAATTCATCTTGATCCGGCCAGCTAATCCAATCGTACTTGCTTACGTAATTCGATATGAGATTCTCCGACATTGTTTCGTACAGCTTGTAGAAGTCGAAATCTCTCGGCAAAAACCTTGTTTCAACGAGATCTTTGCGAAATTGGTCGAGCACGTCTGCAGTGTCATCCGTGGAGCCATGGTTCCATGCGATCACGTCATGATTGTTGGCAAGTAGATATTCGATCGCCTCGGCAAGCAGATCTGCATCGTTGTAACAGAGCAGAACTCCAAGCGCTCTGGGCTTTATTCTTTTGCTTGTCGGCAGGACATTTATTGGTGTGAAACTCTGGACTGCAGTTTCGTATGAAAAGCAAAACTCTCTTCGCTCTCTGTCGAGATTGCGTCGTGGGCAGAACGCATTTCTCAATCGGAGAAAGATTTTTCCAGCGATTGAAGCTAATGCTTTTAGCATGAGAAATTGCGAATCCGTAGCTTAAGAGATCAAGAAAGGCAGGCGGATATAACGGACATTTTCTGGAGAAATTATCCCATTATTGGTGCAGCAAATGGTGAATATATTCCCATTATGTGAGAGTCGCGCAATTCGCCTAGTTAACTGAATTTGAGAATCTCAGATGCACATACGGTGGTGTTTCTATTGGCATATAATCTTGTTGTTCACTGTGTCAACTTGAGTAAGGCAGAAATGAGTCATTATTCCGATTCACCGCTGATCATCGCGTGTATGTCGCGCTCAGGTTCTTCACTTACTACTTCACTTTTGCAGAGTGCTGGTCTTGATGTCGGTGAGAATTTTCTTGCTCCGTTTAAGGGAGCAGAAAATGGACTCTTTGAAAATCTTGATTTCGTGCACTTTCACAAAGAGTTGCTCACTTCACTTGGGCAACCAGTTCAAGGATGGGTGTCAGATGATTTACCTGACATTGATCGCGGTGCCAAACTTCAGGCTCGCCAACTAATTGCACGAAATCAAAAAAATGTCCCCTGGGGTTGGAAAGATCCGCGCAATACTCTCTTTCTCGATATGTGGAATGAAGTACTGCCTTCTGCTAGATATCTCTTCGTTATACGCAAACCCTGGGAAGTAATAGATTCCCTTTATCGGCGCGGCGATGAGGCTTTCATCCACGATCCAAGTTTTGCGCTGGAGGTGTGGACGCATTACAACTCCAAAATCGTGGCTTTCTCCAGGCAGTATCCGGAGCGCTCGCTCATCGTTGATATCGAATCAGTTTTAGCCTCCCCTGGTGCTCTGGTTGATGAGCTTAATCAGAGATTCAAGTACGGATTGAAGGAGCCGGCTGCGAACCTCATCGACGGCAATCTGCTTAAGTCGGAAACTTCCAGTCTGGAATTGATTGTTCAAACGCATTTTCCGGAAGCATATTTGCTTTGGGAAAATGTCAGCCTGCATGCACAAGGTTGCGCTTCTGGCGCGTCCAATGTGAATAAGCGTCCTTTGTCGCCTCAGAGACTGCTCAATGTTTGGCAGCATATGCGCAGTGTAGAAGCAGATTTGAAAAATACGCGACAGGGTCTGGAAAATGAGATGTCGCAATTTCGCGCAGCTATTTCTGCTTCCGTTTCACAAAATACGGAATTGAAAAACGAACTCGATAACAAGCTGCTGCAACGCTTGCATGATTCTACTGCTGCTAACTTGCGTGCAGAAACAGCTGGACTGGAAGGGCAGATTGCGATCTCCAAATCTCTTGTATTAAAGAGTGAAAGTTCGCCAATAGAGTGCTTTCGAGTGGCTGGCCAGATTTTTGCAATCGCCAGGACGCAATACGGCAAATCCGTTTTGACTATTGATGGTTTGTTTTCTGTGTTGAAAACAGCGCGAATGCTGCGATTGGCAAGACACACATTGCTTAAAAGCGGACTTTTCGATCAGGCGTTTTACCTTTGCCAGTACTCTGATGTTCGCGAAAGTTCGATCGATCCGAGCTTGCACTATCTAGTAAAGGGTGCTGCCGAAGGAAGGTTTCCGAATCCATTATTCGACACGCGCTTTTATGCCAGTCAGCTGAACCAGCAGTCAGTCAATCCCTTGATTCATTTCATCGAGACTGGTGGAAAGCTCGGTCTTAAGCCGCATCCGCTATTTGATAGCTTGTATTATTTGCAATCAAATCCAGATGTGGCCTCGGCGGGTTTGAACCCGCTGGCTCACTATCTCTTGTATGGAGACTGTGAAAATCGAAAACCCAACGCTAACTTCGATCCCGCCTTTTACAGGCTCGAATTGTCAGTGATAGCGCCTTTCACCCTGGCAACTTTATGTCATTACGCATTGATCGGTGCTAAGCATAAACTTCCCACCGAAGCGGCGAGAATACCTTTTCAGGAATCGCCGGGCAATTACACAAATGAGCGGGTATTACAGCATCTCGGACGGTAAAGGCGGAATTTGCGGAATTTGCTGTCCTGTAATCGGGTTGGTCAGGTAGGATCCTGATTGCCCGAGGTCTGTAATCGGCAGAGGGGTTCGTAATTGAAACTCGCCGGCCAGCCCGGGACATTCTCCATTGCGACCCCTGGCTGGATCGCGCCAATCTCCGTCAGGAACAGTGACTGGCTCGCCCATGCTGCCTTCATTGTGCGAAGAAATCAGATCCCTGATCGCCACAGACCAGGCAACGCCAGGCTCTGTGCCCGTTTTGACCGCATTGGCGCAGTAATACATCATCTGCCCGGCCGGTATGCGGATGTTGCCGAAGGCGTAGTTCTTGAAAGCGCTCAGTGCCGGAGGTTGAGGATTTGAGGCGCCGGCGCCTGTATGCGCAGATGTTTTGCCGCCATTTGATTTTTCCGTCCTTCGCTCCAGCGACTCGACCAATCCTGTCGAATCGATGACGAAAGTAACTTTAGCCCAGCTGGGAATTTCCCTTGGTTGCAACCAATAAAGTTTGAGCGGCAGACCTTCTACAAAAATGGTTTTGCCTCCGGTTTTCAAAAGATCATTTCCTTCTGCGACGAGGTGCATGTCAGGACTTGTCCAGTCTGAATTTAAATCGCCTTTGACTGGTTTTGTCGGCATCTCTTCAAGTTGTTTTTTTCGCTCTTCGTCTGTCAGAAAAAATTCTTCTTCTTGAATAGGCACCGGTTGCGGCAAGAATACAAATCGCCCGCCCAAAAGAAATCCTCTTGATGGTGATTGAGTGCGCGCCAAGCCATTGATAAGTATTTGATTGGAATGCATGCAGAGATCGTAAGTCGTAATTCCCGACTTATTTGCATTGAGCGAAACCAGTCGCGCTGTTTCGTTTAGTTTTCGGTAGCGATCGCGCTGTTCTTTGGCCTCGATTAGCTGCTGTTTGAGCGCATCCAGCCTATCTTTGGCGAGAATATATTGGCGCAAATTCTCAGCGTCTTTTGGTGTTAAAGGACCTGTCGCTTTTACTTTGTTCTCCACATCGAAAGCCAATTGACTGCGAATTCTGTGCATGCGAGCAGAAACCGAAGTCAATTCCTGCCTTTCGAAATACATTTTCTGGTCCAGTTCTTTAAGAGCTGACTTGGCTCTGACCGTCATTTGTTTTGACGTCTCTAGCGATTCCAGTGCGGCCAGATTCGTTTCATAAACAGCAGAAAGAAAGTCCTTGAGCAATTCGCGATCGAATTTGTTTTTGCCGGAAAGAACGCATTTTCCGGCGGAGTCAACTATCAACGGCAAGGATGATGCAGGCGGAATTTTGTCGCGCAAAATTCGTTGATCGCGAATGCCGAAGCATTGGCTGATTGCCAGCTGTCCTGGCCCGTCGGGGTTGGTTTGGTTGAGCAGTGCGTATTCTCGTGAACCGGTATCGACCATCAGGCAACTATTCGCTTGGCCGGTGACGGTGTCTATTGCTGCGCTTTTCATCGCTTGCGCAAAGGACTGATTCATCATCGTTGCGAAATTGCCGGGTTCAACCAATGGACCCATTTGCTTCAACCAATCATAAAGCGCGTGAGCGAGCGCATCGCTCGGGGTAAGTCCACCTGTGATTGCCTCGATAGGCGGCGCTAAGCTGCCTTTGCCAGGCACTTCCTTGCCAACTACTTGTTGCCATTCGCCATGAGAATCCCAATTGCGGAAATTCAATATATCCGAAAGTTTGTCAAACTGATTTGGTTTGCCTTGTGGGAAGTTGACGACGAATGCTGATGACTTGGGATAGACTGGCTCGCCGCCAATGGCGGCGCACGCGGTTTTCACAATTTTTTCTTGTTGTCCCTTTTTGCCGCTTCGTTCGTAAATCGCATCCAGTTGCACCGCCCATGGTGCGCAGCCTGGCAGGCTCTTTTTGAACCATGATGGATCGATTCTGCGGGTGGTATGCGGTTGTCCTCGGAATATTACGGTTTGCCCGTCAGGCATCGGCACCGGCACACCCGAGCGATACATTCCGTCTTTGACAAATTCTTTGCCAGCTTCTTCATCTGGTGCATAAGTCTGACTGCTCAATTTCCCTGGTTCTACCGCGCCCAGCGTGATGTGAACGTCGACCAGATTTGGCCCTCTGCCTTTCACATCATCCGAAAGCAGTCTGGAAACTTCTTGCAAAATCGAATCGTTTCGGGCAGCGTTGTCATCTTCAACCGGGTCACTGTTTGCATCCGTAAGCTGGCGAGCGACTCTTTCCGGCGGCTCTGCGATGCTGGGATCTTGTGTCGGTACTTGCTCTACGGCGGCGAACAGACGTCTGGTCAACTCAGCTTCCAACTGTTTTGCAATCTTAAAATCACGAGCGCTCAGATCAATCAATGCCTGATTGTGAAGCCGTCTGGCAATTAAGGCGTCTACTCTGAGAGTGGCGTTGAGAGAATTGAGACCAATGACGCGTGGATGTTTTTTCTTTTCGGCAAAGGAAAGCTCCTGTGGCGGCGCAAAATCAATCAGTCCCACCCTGCCGATACTGGGGTGGGCGGCTGTGATTTCCGAAAGCGAGCGGGCTGCCAGATAAACCGCTCGATCGACCGAATTGGAGTCTTTGTGCTGTTGATTGAGCGCGCAGACCGCCAGTACGTAAAGGGCTACAACCAGGCTGCCGCCGAATGTGGCAGCAATTAGAAGTGTCGTGTGCTGCAAGTCCTTGCGCACAACCTTCGTTTTTGTGTCTGATCTTGTGAGCTCAGCTGTCATACATTCCTTCTTCCCTATTTGATAACATGCACGCTAGGTGTCATAAAAGATGGAACATAAGTTGTCACTTCCCTAGGCGGGTTCTTCTGATAAAAATGGTCACTCACTTACGCGGCTCTAGTGAAAGCGTAGCGGAGCCTGTAAAGGTTCGAACCAGAACGACTGGCGGGGATTTTGCCGTCACATCTTTTGCACTTATCGTCTTAATCGGCTCCCAGGTTTTTTCACCGTCATTTTCCGCTGTAGATAAAAGCGCAGCCGCACCACTGTCTGCGGATTTGAGAAAGATTGACGACCTTACCGAAGCGCGCAGTTTTTACAAAGCGCGAAAGATGCTGGAACCCTTGCTGGAAGCTCACTCTAATGACCCGAGAGTGCACACCTGCGCCGGGCGTCTGTTTGCAAAAATGGGACTGTTGCCGCGGGCAATTGATGAATATAACAAGGTCATTGCTCTAGAGTCGACCAATGTTTCCGCCTATATCGAGCTGTCCAGAGCATACATGGCAAGCGAAGACTCCAATCACGCCATGTCCAGTGTTCGTGGCGCCTTGAAGCTCAATGCGAAATCTGCCGAAGCCCGTCTCCTTTTGGTGCGCATTCTTATGGCAAAGGGCTTGCTCCTGGAGGCAGAGCAGGAATTGCAGCGACTGCTGCGCGGAGACCCGAATGATGCCCAAGTGCACTTTATGGCCGCCAATATTTACAGGGAGCGCGGTCAAGGCGCCCTGGCTCTCGGACACATCGAAAAGGCGATTCAATTGAATCCGGCAAAGCACGATTGGCTGCTGGAGAAAAGTGATATCTGCATTCTTCTCAATCAATATGACGAAGCAAAATCTTCACTGGAAAAACTTCTTCAGTACGAAGGCGACTCTGTAGAAGGGCTCAACAGGCTGGCACGCGTCAAGGAAAATTCCTTTCGTGATTATGATGGTGCCATGGATTGCTACAGACGTGTCATCGAAATCGATCCTGATTCGGTTACGGCACTGGCAGGTATTGAGCGTTTGAAAGCAAAGAAAAACGACCTGGCCGGCTTGTGGAAACACCAATTGCGCAGCAATCTATTGAAACTGATGAACAAACCGAAAAACTAGTACCCTTGTAGAGTGGCGCGTTGCATGCGTCTGTTTCTTCGCGACAAAAGAAAGGGCGATGCATGGCATCGCCCCTACAGTAAGCCTTACGAACCTATTATGTGCTGCGTGTGAGCACTCTCTTTGGTCCGTGGATCGGATCTTCGATAACGATTGTTTGATCGCGCTGAGGCCCGACACTGACGATAGCGATTGACACATCAAGCTCGTCGGCGAGGAAGTCCAAATATTTGCGCGCTTCGACCGGGAGATCCTTGTAACTGCGGCAATCGCTTGTAGAACTCTTCCATCCCTTGAATGTTTCGTAAATCGGCTCCATGTTCTTGAACGAGCTGCCGATTGAGGGAAGTTCTTTAAAGGTTTCGCCTGTGGTTTTGTCTCTGTAGCTGTTGCAAACCTTGATTTCATCGAATTCATCGAGAACGTCGAGTTTGGTGATGGCCAGGCAATCCAGACCGTTGATTCTTACGGAATAGCGTCCGAGCACAGCGTCGAACCAACCGCAGCGGCGTGGACGACCGGTGGTCACACCGACTTCTGCCCATGCTTTGCCGATTTGTCTGAGCATATCGCCGACTTCGCCTTCTTGCTCGGTCGGGAAAGGACCTTCGCCAACGCGGGTCATATAGGCTTTGGAAACACCGATAACTCTGTCGATAATCGTTGGTCCGATACCGGCGCCGATGCAGGCTCCGCCTGCTGTCGGGCTGGAGCTTGTTACATAAGGGTAGCTGCCGTGATCGAGATCGAGCAGTGTGCCTTGTGCACCTTCAAATAGAATATTTTTCTTTTGTCCGACCGAGTTGAAAATTACAGCGGCAGTGTCGGAAACGTACTTAGCCATGCGCTTTCCGTACTCTGCGTATTGCTTGAATACATCTTCAACTTTAAGCGGCGGCAAATTGTACAAACGTTCCAAGATAACGTTCTTTCTAGGAATCAACCATTCGAGCTTGGATCTTAAAACCTTCTCGTCAAGCAAGTCTTCGATACGAATACCGGATCGTGCGCACTTGTCTGCGTAGGTCGGTCCGATACCACGCTTGGTGGTACCGATCTTTTGATCGCCGCGCGAATCTTCTTCGGCCGCATCGATCATCAAGTGATAAGGCATGGTCACATGCGCTGTGGTTGAGACTCTTAGATTATCGGTATTGATATCGCCGCGCGCTCCAAGTGCATCAATTTCTGCAAGAAAACGCTCCGGATCAATAACCATTCCCGGTCCTAAAATGCAGGTCTTCTGATAGAGAACACCGGAAGGAATCAAGTGAAACTTGTATGTCTCGCCGTCTACAACTACCGTGTGTCCGGCATTGCAACCGCCTTGATAGCGGACGACCACATCGGCGTTCTTAGCGAGAAGGTCGGTTACTTTAGCCTTACCTTCATCTCCGAACTGCGCACCTACAACTACAACGTTAGCCAAGGGTTTCGCCTCTCAAAATAGTGTGAAAACACGACGAATAGCGCCCCGCGAAGGGGCTTTAGTCACTGCGGGAGGGCCCTTAACGCTTCACATGGGCAGCCGCTTTTTGACCTCAGATAGTCTAAGACACTCGCCAAGAGCTGTCAAACTCTTGATTGCGCATGCGAAGTTAAGTATTTCTTCGCTGCCAATTCAGGGCTGGAAACGTCACTGTTGCCACATCCTAGTACACTTTCATAGACTGGAGTTTGGCGTATTCGTTCACTCGAGTTTTTGAAAATGCCCACAGATTCACCTCAAGCAAGCATATTTGATAGACATCTTGCTGCCCGCCAAAAGCTGGCGGTGGACCTTTTGGCAGGTGCGATTACCAAAGGCAGATTGGCAAATGCTTATCTTCTGACTGGCAGGATCGCCGACGACAAGTGGCAACTGGCCAAGCAGATGGCGGCTTTCTTCAATTGTGAGCGTACCCGCGAGTACTGGCTGAAGCCTGAAGCGCCTCAGAATTTGCTGGGTTTGGCTGTCGATGAGGAAGTTTTTTCAAAGCCCACCTTCTCGATGCCTGAGGATCGCTCGTGTCTTTCGAAGTCCCTGTCCGGCGATCCCGTAAACATGTGCCGCGATTGCCGCTGGATTCAAGAAGACGCTCACCCTGAGTGCCTCTACAAATTGGGTCCGTCAGGAACTACGGCATCACGAAAAATTTCTGTGGAAAGCGCCAGACAGATGACTGAAACACTGGCGCGCACGAGTTCTGCCTTTCGCATCGTCATCGTTGAAGATGCCGCTCAAGACGTCTTTCACAGACCTTCTGCCAATGCGCTTTTAAAGACGTTGGAAGAGCCTCCTGAGCACACTATGTTTTTCTTGTTTGCAGAAAATGCAGAAGCAGTGCTACCAACTGTGGTGAGTCGCAGTCAGATTGTGCCTGTCCCTCAAATTCCGTTTTCGGATGGAGAGCCGCCTGAGATGCCGTCTTTGTCGTTCTACAAAGCACTAAAAGAAAGTGGCTCCAAGCGTCCGCGTGCATATCTCTCCGCACTCGATTTTTCTCAGGCAGTTTTGAAGGCTGCAGACTCACTCGTTGATGAAGATGAAAATGTCCGAGAAGCTATCTCTAAAGTCGTTGATTACGTGCTTAAGGAAGAGTATGAGCGTTTGAAACAGCGCGCCATGGAATCGTTGACTGAAAGCAAATATCTTGCCGATTTATTGGAGCTAGGAGAAGAAGTAAAGGCGCGCGTCGATCACTATGTCAATACGAAGGCAGCTCTGGAGAGCTTCTCCATTGCCTGGGCGCGACTGGCGCAGAAAGCTGGAGTATTGGACTCGTAGTCGCGCATTGCCTGCGCGAAAAAATACATACTCCAAACAGGCGCATGCAATGCGCCACTGCGGAGGACCTACTTTTTGCTGTTGCCTGAATCTTTTTCCAGGTTTGCCAATTCGGTGTAAAGCTCTCGCTCTCTGTCCGAAAGCTCGGTCGGTATCATGATCTTGGTGCGCACAAGGATGTCTCCGCGCACAGTCTCTTTCAATTTCGGCAGCCCACGACCGCGCAACCGCAGCAGGCGTCCGTTTTGAGTACCTGCCGGGATGCGAATTTTTACCGGTCCTTCCAGAGTTGGAACCGATGTTTCCGTACCCACCACTGCTTGTGCAGGCGTGATGTTTACATTGCAGACGAGGTTGTCGCCTTCCATCGTGAACTCATCATGCGGTTTGATCTTGACTTTTAAATAAAGATCGCCGGCTTGAGGGCTGACCGGAGATTTAGCACCTTCGCCCGGCACGCGAATTTTGGAGCCCTGACGGACACCTGCAGGTATTTTCACTTCCAGAGTCTTGGTTTTGACTTGTGGACCGCTGATTTGCAAAGTGCGAACGGTACCTTTTGCCACTTCTTCAAGGGTAAGCTCGATTTCGGCTTCCTGGTCAAGGGGATTGCGACCGGATTGCCCGGGACCACCGCCAGGTCGCTGTTGAGGCCTCCCAGAACCACCGGCCTGGGTGCGAGGCCCGCCTTCTTGACCGAATGCCTGCCCGAAAATTGCTTCGAAGAAGTCCGAAAAGGGAGACCCTTTGCCGGCCAGTCCGCCAAAATCGAAGTCGAAATTGCTGAAATCGGGCGGCGGACGGAATTGTTCGCCTTGTTTCCAATTAGAGCCCAGCTGGTCGTAACGCTTTCTTTTCTCGGGGTCTTTTAGAACTTCATAAGCTTCGGCAATCTCTTTGAATTTTTCTTCAGACGCCTTGTTGCCGGCGTTAGTATCCGGGTGGAATTGACGAGCCAGCTTTCTGTAGGAAGTCTTGATCTCCTTTTCTGTGGCGCTGCGCGGCACATTGAGAATCTGGTAGTAATCCTTGTACTTGACCAAGTTGTTTAAATCCCCGAGTTCTTGCCTTTGCTGAACGCCATTTTAGGACTTTTCGGCACTTCAGATCTCTGCCGAATCCCACTTAATATATCGGCAGTTGTAAGGCTCTGCCAATGTGCGGGGCTCATCCTTTTGATACGATACCAAATTCATGACGCTTAGCCTTGGGGCGATGGGAGCTTCTCAAATGGTCAAACAACTTTTGCACAAAGCGATTGCCGGCGGCAGGCTGGATTTTGCCGAGGGCGTGGAGCTCTTCAACGAAGCTTCTTTGATGGACCTGGGCTATGCGGCCAATGAGGTGCGAAAGCGCTTTCATGGCGATAACGAGCCGATTACTTATGTCATCGATCGCAATGTCAATTACACAAATGTCTGTGACGCCTACTGCACTTTCTGTGCTTTCTATGCGCCTCCGGGTTCAGACAAAGGCTATGTTCTGCCTTATGAAACCATCAAAGAGAAAGTCACCGAGCTGATTGAATTCGGTGGAACGCAGCTCTTATTGCAGGGCGGGCATAATCCCGAACTGGGCATCGAATACTATGAAGAGCTTCTTAGCCGTCTGCGAACAGACTTTCCGCGATTGACTCTGCACGCTTTGTCGCCGTCTGAAATCGACCACATTACAAGAGTAAGCAACATCAGCCTGCAAGACACTTTAAAGCGGCTGGTCGCTGCCGGGTTGACATCCATTCCAGGGGGCGGTGCCGAGGTATTGACCGACCGCGTCAAAAAAATCATCAGTCCCTTAAAAATTCCTGCCGCCCGCTGGCTGGAAGTGATGGAGGAGGCTCATAAAATGGGCATCCGTACCACATCGACAATGATGTACGGTTCGGTCGACACCATTGAAGATCGTATTGAACACTTGATCAAATTGCGTGAATTGCAGGACAGAGCAGAAGGGTTCACAGCGTTCATTCCCTGGAGCTTCCAACCGGGTGGAACTCCGTTGGGCAAAAAGGTGAAAAACTTGACCACCGCAACTGAATATTTGCGCATGGTGGCTGTATCGAGACTGATGCTCGACAATATCCGCAATATTCAGTCTTCCTGGGTAACTCAGGGATCCGGCTTGGGTCAGACTGCCTTCGCATTTGGTGCCAACGACTTCGGTGGCACGATGATGGAAGAAAATGTCGTCTCTGCTGCAGGCACCAGATGTGATGTCACGCTCGATGAGATGATTCGCTGCATTCACTCGGCTGGATTCGATGCTGCCCAGCGTGATACCCAATACAATATTCTCAGAGTTCATCCTCGCCAAATCGCTCGTAGTGAAGAGAGCGTGGCGTTGGCCGCTTCTGCTGTTTAGAAATTGAGAACTTTTTGAGTTTGTTTTTTAGATAATTTAGTCGCGATTTCTGCTGCAGAGTAATACTATATTCGGTGCGCTATTTGGTTCTTCGATTGACTTGGAATGGATTTATTTTCCTTTTGTCAGTCAACGCACTCACAACACGCGAGTAGAACTTCACGCACACTTCACATAGCTCTAATTTTTCAACTCTCTGCTATACAAGTAATAGCTGTTTGATGGTTTAAGGTTACGGGCATATTTCGAACAAGCGGGGACTCGTGAAGATGGCGTGCGCGAGGATGAAACAGTGAGAGCTTTGAATAGAAGAGGGCAGTCGATAGTCGAGTTGTGCGTTGGGCTTATGGTCCTTGTGCCGATCGTGCTTTTGGTTTTCGATCTTGCCGTCATCGTGATGGCCGTTCAGGTCAATGACTCCACCTGCCGTGAGGCTGCCCGTGTTGCTGCTTCCGGGAACCTTGCGGATCTTGGTCCGCCTAAGAGTTTGCCGCTCAGTGGTTCGGATATTTACAAGCGAGCTGATGCGGTTGTAAAGAGAGCCAATACTCAGTCCGCAGGCATTTTGTCTAATTTCAGGTTGTTGTCAGTGACAACCAATCCTCCGGAAGCTTCGATTGCTGGAACGATAACCAGCCTTGGCACGACCGGTGGACCGGTGACCGGTACGGTGACAGTGGTCACGACAGTGGAAGTGCGACCTTTTCTGGTCAAGTATGCCTACAGCGGCGGAGCTCCACTGGTATTCCAATCTGGTCAAAGCTTTCCGTTTACCTACGTCGTTCCCAATAGTTCAGTTTTGGGTCCTTAACTCAGACCGCTTCTGCGGTTATGCGCTTAAAACAAGAACGGGCGCCGGTATTGGCGCCCGTCTTTGAATTTGTTTAGTCTGACGCTTAAAAGGCTAAGCAGCCAGATACTTGCCGAGAGTTTGCAGTGAAGTGACATCAAGTTTGATGCCAGGACCCATTGTCGAACTCAGGTAAACAGCTTTGATGTAGACGCCCTTGACCGAAGCGGGCTTGACCTTGTTGATGGTGTCAACAACAGCAGCCAGATTCTTCAAGAGTTTGGTTTCGTCAAAAGACAGTTTGCCGATTGCCATTTGGACCAGTCCGCCGTCCTTTTCAGCACGGAAGGAAACCTTTCCGGCTTTCAGTTCTTTGATGGTCTTGGCGATATCGAAAGTAACGGTGCCGTCTTTCGGGTTTGGCATCAAGCCGCGCGGTCCGAGGATTTTACCCATCTTTGAAAGCATGAGCATGGCGTCGGGAGTGGCGACTAATTTGTCGAATTCCATGAAGCCTTCGCCGATTTTGGCGACGAGATCATCTGCTCCGACTACATCAGCACCGGCCTCGGTCGCTTCGGTCAGCTTCTCGCCTTTGGCAACGACAGCGACTCTAACGTCTTTGCCTGTGCCGCCTGGCAGATTTACTGTCGAGCGAATTTGCTGGTCATTCATCTTGGGGTTGATACCCAGTCTGAAATGCACTTCGACCGTAGGATCGAATTTGACGGTTTTTTCGTCCTTCAGAACTTTGAAAGCTTCTTCTGCAGTCAAAGGATTTGGATATTTCTCTTTGATTGCATTCAAGTTCTTTTGGCGCTTGGTGAGCTTAGCCATGATCCGCGTTCCTTAGTTGTTTTAACTTCTTACTCTTGGACTGTGATGCCCATATTGCGGGCGGTGCCTCTGATCATTTGCTCGGCGGCTTCAATGGTTGTGGCATTGAGGTCGGGCATTTTGATTTTGGCGATTTCAGTGATTTTGTCTTTGCTTACCGAACCAACTTTGGTTTTGTTCGGGTGCGAAGAACCCTTTTCGACCGAAGCAGCTTTCTTGAGCAGCTCGGAAGCCGGGGGTGTCTTCAAAACGAAGTCGAATGAGCGATCTTCGAAAACGGTGATTTCCACCGGAACGATCGTCCCTGCTTTGTCCAACGTTTTAGCGTTGTATTCCTTGCAGAACTGCATGATGTTAACGCCGTGCTGACCCAGAGCGGGACCAATAGGCGGTGCGGGGTTTGCTTTGCCCGCTTGAATTTGCAATTTGATTTTGCCAACAACCTTTTTCACAGCCTAAGATCCTATATATGTTTTTTGTATGTCGAGAACTACTGATTTTATGGCACTTTTGATGCCCTTTGCATCACATTTAGACTTTTATAACTTGGTTGAACTCCAGTTCTACTGGCGTTGCGCGACCGAAGATGATGACTGACGCCTTGATTCGCTCGCGTTCGAGGTTGACTTCTGTTACCTCGCCTGTAAAGTCTGCGAACGGTCCGCCCGTAATACGAACGTAATCGCCCACCTTGACATCGATGACAGCCGGCTTCTTTCCTTTGACACCGGTAACGGCCATTTGCCGTCTCAAAATCTTTCTGATCTCTCCGTCTTGCACAGGAATCGGTTTTTTGCCTGCGCCTACGTATTTGGTAACGCCTGGAGCTTCTCTGACAACCCGCCAGGAATCATCGTCGAGAATCATTTCAACAAAGACGTATCCCGGATATTCGCGCTCTTTCTTTTCAACGCGCTTGCCGTCTTTGACTTTGGTGACCATTTTTTCCGGAACAATGACGCCGAAGATGCGATCCTGCGCATTCATAGTCAGGATGCGCTTTTCGATATGCTCCTTCACTTTATTTTCGTGGCCGGATGCAGTTTGCACCGCATACCATTTCCTCTGTCCGTCACTATTGATGAAAGCCATTGTCCCTTACTTTCCTTTTAATTAAGTCAAGCCAGTCTTGTAACCGTTAGTGTTGGAGCCCAACTCCGCCACCGTGGAGTCTTGCCCAGTGTTCTAGCGGTCCGAAAATCGCATGTGCTAGAAACCAGTCAAAACCGAGTACTAATAACGTGATCAATGCCACCAGGAAAAGCACGCTCCAGGTTTCTTGCAAGACCTGAGTTCTTGCCGGCCACGTAATTTTAGTGAATTCTACGACTACATCTTTGAGGAATTGGCGAATGTCTTTGAGCGATTCACCAAGTTCGATCTCTGTATCGTCGATGGCCTTTTTGCCTTCTTTGCCTTTGGCCTTATCGCCTTTGCCCTTCTTCGGAGCCTCGTCCTTCACCTTCTTGTCCTTGGCAGCTTCGTCTTTGGCTTTCGCTTCGGCGGCGTTATGCGACTCTTCTGAGACATCGCCCTCCGTCAATTTTGTTGACGGTGTTGAGCCTTTATCTTTTTTCTGTGTAGACATCAATATGTTTGGACATCCGAAGTTACTGTGGACTCGCCTGAAAAATTCGCGTCCCCAAGGAATCGAACCCTGACTAAAGGTTTTGGAGACCTCTGTTCTACCGTTAAACTAGGGACGCATCTGCTTTGAACAGACCAGGCGTGGTCTTGAACAAAGCTACTTGCAGGTCGGACACACCAAATGTCTTGGATTGCAAAGACCCTGAGGGTCTTATGCAATTTTGTGACGTTTCGCCCAATCTTGAGCCCAAGCGTCCGACCGCTCCAAATTTAGCGCTTGGTTTCTTTGTGCTCGAGATGCGTACGGCACCACTTGCAATACTTGTTGATACTGAGTCTGTCCGGATCGTTCTTCTTGTTCTTCATCGACGTGTAGTTGCGGCGTTTGCAAGTGCCACAAGCTAGCGTGATGATGATCCGGTCGTCCTTCTTGGCCACGGCTTTCTATCCCCTTTTAACTGGTTCTGCTCCCAACCGAGTAATGACAGCTTATGCCTGCATTGTCGATTGGTAATTGCTGTTTCAGCCGAAACTGAATCTTGTCTTTAGTGTTGCCGGTCTGTGCCTGAGAGCCGAATGAGGTTCGAAATTGAACGCTCAAAGTCGACTCTGAGCTGGAATTTCGGAAAAAACCGCACAGACCAAAAAGGCCTCCTGGGAGGCGTCAATGCAAAGTATATCTAACTAGGTAAAAACCTGTCAACAAGACTAGAATGGACGGGCGTTACAAGCAATTACGTGCCCCGAATCAAACTTGTCATTGCGCCCGGTCACGGGCATTTATCAGCGGTTGTTTAGCGGAAGTTAATACTGACTCGGTGAGAAATTTCTCGAACTACTCCAGCTTCTCAAAAAACAAATTGACGCGAGGTGCTCTAGCAGTGGCTTTCGGGATGTTTATTCTGATTGTTGCCACTGGTTGTGGAGGCACTGCGGCCAGTTACGAGCCCGACACATTCCGCATCAATTTGCAGGCTGAGCCCCCCAGCCTTGATTGGCAGACCGCTACGGACTCCACTTCTTTCGATGTTGTCTCCAACATCATGACCGGGCTCACCCAGTACGACAACGAAATGAAGTGCGAACCCGGATGTGCAGAGAGCTGGGAAATTCTAGACGGTGGCAAGCGTTTTGTTTTCCATTTGAGAAAAAACGTTCTCTGGACGGACGGCAAGCCCGTTACCGCACACGACTTCGAATATGCCTGGAAACGGCTGTTGAACCCTGCGACGGCAGCTTCCTACGGTTTTTTTCTTTACGACATCGAGAACGCTTTCGAATACAACTCCGGCAAGATAAAAGATGCAAATCTGGTCGGAGTTAAAGCGCTTGACGACTGGACGTTTTCCGTAAAGCTTAAGCGCCCTGCTGCTTACTTCCTTTATTTGACAGCCTTTTGCCCGACCTGTCCGCTTAGAAAAGACATTGTCGATAAGTTCGGCGACCGCTGGACCGAGCCGGAAAATATCGTCACCAACGGGCCATTTCACATAACTCTGTGGAAACATGAATACAAAATTGAGTTGTCAGCCAATCCGAAATTCTTTGAAGGTCCGCCCCGGCTCAAGAAAATCAAGATGTTCATGATTCCCGAG
>PNLN01000003.1 GCA_013823055.1 Cyanobacteria bacterium DS2.3.42 | reverse complement strand
TTCGCTTCATATGCAAGACGCCGCCTCTGTGTTGAAGTGCCCATTTACCAGTCCGACAGGTGATCAAAGACCGGTGACTGCATATATTTTGGGGACCTTTGCACAACCTTCCAGCGCAGTCTCATAGCGCTCTTGCAAAACAAAGTTTCGCTGGAGTTCACGATCACTCTTCGCCAAGCTCGCTCATGCGTAGTGCCACCATAGACGATGGCGCAGCTGGCAACTCTCCTTTTCAGCCTTACGTGACGCTACCAGCTTTGCAGTCCCGTAAGCTGTAGCAGGTATCTCCACTGACAGGTTCTAAAATAGTGTCGCTCTGCCAGCGGCCAAATTTTCGTAAAATTCGAGATAAGCATCGCTAATGATGAATTCCGACAAAACAATCGCATTGCTTGGGGCGAAGTAATCGTTGGTGCAAGAGCGCGAGCACTGCTGCTGATCTAGAACCGAATGAGTGCCCAATTCAGAGTGTTTTACTTGTATTTGACATGGCGCAACTTACATTTCAATTGAATCCACGTCCCTTACTAAAATCTCCAATATGTCTCTTACGGACTCGCCAAGAAATGCTTCGAATCATGACTCGCGCCGGGCATCGCTCGCGAACAGCGATCGCTTCGAGCAAGGTCAGATTATCGGTGGCAAGTACAGAGTTATCTCGTTGCTGGACCAGGGCGGCATGGGAAGTGTGCATCGCGTTCAAGATCTGTTCCAACATCTGGAGTTCGCTCTTAAGACACTAGATATTCACAGTGTCTCGCAAGTATCAGTGCGCAGATTTCAGATAGAAACAAAAGCTGCATCGCTGCTCGATCATCCGAATCTGGTACGAATGCATGATTTCGGATTGAACAAAAGCAAACAGCCGTATCTGGTGATGGAATTTGTTGAGGGGATCACCATGTCCCAGTATCTCAAGCAGCATGGTTGCAGGACGATGGAACAAGCTATTCCACTCTTTGCGAGAGTTTGTTGTGGACTGCACTATGCACATGAGAAGGGGGTCGCACACCAAGACATCAAGCCAAGCAATATGATGCTGGTCAAGAATGCAGTTCTCGGCTCCGAAGCTAGCGTGAAAGTTGTTGATTTCGGCATAGCAAGGCTCGCCAATAGTATCAATGGCGAATTTCAATCGCTCACAACTACGGGAGAAATATTCGGCAGCCCACTCTACATGAGCCCGGAGCAATGCTCAGGTGAGAAGGTTGATCACCGAAGCGACATCTATTCACTGGGCTGCGCCTTACTCGAAGCGTTGACAGGAGCGCCACCACACTTAGGGCAGAGTGCTCTGGCAACAATGATGATGCATAAGTCGCAACCCGCTCCATCTCTCAAGGAAGCCTCTTTGGGCAAGGAATTCTCCGAAGTACTAGAACAGATCGTCTGCCGGATGCTGTGCAAATCACCCGCTGACAGATATCAGAATCTCGGCACAGTCGCGCATCAACTGGCAGGGGGGTGCGGTGGCGGTGCGATCGCCGAAATCCTCCTTCTAGAGCAAAAACCGCAAAAAAGCGTCCGAGTAGTGCCACTGTCACCCAGCCGGCTCTGTTCTCTTCTGGCGGTTACAGCGATTGGTGCAGCCTCACTCTCAGGACTCAGCCTCAGAGCCATTGAGCAACGCGACAAGCCATTGAGCAACGCGACAAGCCAGCGCGCTCGTCGTCACCTGAAAAGATACTTGCGGACAGAGCAACTTTTCGAGACTCAAAAACGTTTGCCTCTGACGCCGGGCTCCTGGACGGACTTACAGAATTCACGCGAAGCCGGCTCCCGTCGCCGGATTCAATAAATAGGGTTCTATCTGCTGAAGCGAGTGCGAGCAAGCAGATTAACTTTCCAACGCGCCCGGTTGGACGCGTGTTAGCTCTCGACGACAAAGGCGTAAGGAAGGCGTTAGTCGGGGAAGCCACAGGAGCTGTGGATATTCCAGCCGATTTGCCGATAGCGCTGGAGATAAACGAAAGTCTGCTTCTCGCTCCTGCAATTTTACGAGAGGTGAATCCAGGTGCAATCGATGGTCTTGTCTTCAACGGATTCAACGAATTGCGGATTGACAAATGGAAATCAGAGAGAGATATCGAGACTCAATGAAAGACATTCTCTCTTTAGTAGCACAATGGAAGAACCTGCGTTCTGTTGCTCTTCTTCAATGCCCGATGGACAATAAAATTCTTGCCTCTCTTAACAGGCTGAAGAATTTGCAATTTCTAGAATTGAATAATTTAGTAGAGGCGGATAGAAACGCCCTGTCCAGGCAATCTTTTCTTCGTCACTTGAAAGGATTGTATATCGTTGGCGATTGTGCGGATGAGACCATATAGAAAATATCAGGCTCTTCCAATCTTGAATCTCTATTATTGACCAATACCAGAGTCAGCCCGGAAGCCATTCAACAACTAGCGCGCTGTCCTAGGCTCGAATTCATGTCAATTGTCGAGAGCCGGTACATTCTCGTCCTCAGAGAAGGAGTGGATAAAGTCTCGCGATGCAAGGGTCGAATTCGCGCAATAGCAAGAACTGTTGGCGTGGTCGAAATTCCCAGAATGCGCGCACAGCGCGCAAGATAACAGTTTGACGATTATTTGACATGGGTGAAAGTAGGCTGAAGATATCAATCGAAGAACAAAGGCATTGCTCTGCCTTATCGCTTACTAAAAACATAAAAGGAGTGCACTTACCATGGCATTTCATCCAGCCGAAATTAATCATTCGAATATTGGTGATTCTGGTCCCCCGCTGGCGGGAAACCACCTTGCCGATACGTCTCTGTCTGATTTCAACACAGCGCGCAGTGCGATGGCCAGTCCGACAATTCCAAACGCATTCGGCAATGTTGAAATTGATTTCGGCGGAGACGCGGCCGGCACTGAAATAAAAACGGCAGCCGCTGAAAACGCCCCACCGACGGTATCAGGACCAGGATGCGAGTTTATAGTAAGGCAGGTCCCCTCTCCAGGCTTTCCCAGTGAGCATGAGGTTGAAGTTAAACCTCCGGAAAACGGAGGCAGTTGTGTGGTTGTAATCCCTCCGCGCGATGCGGAATTTAGCAAGGGTGGACTGTAAAACCGCGCCGGCATTCTTGTTTTCATTGCCTCAGCCAGGCATGTGTTCTTGTTACTGTTGCATCGACATCGAATTTCTCCGCCAGGTTCATGCCAGAGCCTACACGGGAAGAATACAAATGCGCTCGAGGTCCGACATTTGCGCTGGCACCGACATATGAATCAATAATTCTGCTGCCGCCCCCAATTTTTGCGTCAGGCCCGATTGTGCTCTTACCGCTAATTTTGGCAAAAGGGCCGATAACCGCATTGCGGCTTATGCTGGTCGATGCTTCCATCGCAGAGCCAGCACCGATGGTGACACCACGTGCAAGTTCGCCGCCAACAAATGCATCTTGAAACACTCTGACTTTACTGCCTAATTTTGCACTGTCTGCTATCCAAGCGCGATCGAAAATCTGACTTTTCGAGCCTATCGATATATCAGAGCCGATGCGGGCTGCATCACCGAGAATATTGCCGCCTGCCAATCTGCTGTTTCTTCCAATACTCACCGCTCCTCCAATCATACTGCCGGGTCCGATTTCAACACCGGCTGCTGCTTCGAAACTTTCGCCGATTCGGACAGGATGGGGTTCCAGCCCTGCTATTTTTGTTGAACTGGAAATCTTGAAGTTTGGGCCAATCTCAGCGTTGACAATCTCGATGCCCTTTCCGTCCAATCGGCCCCGTCCAAGAATAGATTTTGTCACTTTGGGAAATCCGGGGGATCCAGGCAATTCGCTAAACTCTATATACTCAGAATTCACAGGCAATTTGTTGGAAAAATTCTTGAGCTCTGCCGCTATTGTCGCCAGCCGGCTCTCAAGCTGTGGAGACAACACCTCAGTTGTACGCAACGCTGCCGACACAGATTCTTCTGCAAGTGTAAGCGCTGGTCTTGCAAGTTCTGAACCAAATGGCATATTGCATTCTCCTTGAAAGTGCTCACTGTGTGCCGATAGCACCTGTTTGCCCGGTGCGTTCCAACCTAGGGCAATAATGAGGATGGCGTTGTCAAATCGGCGTCAAATCAAGCAGGGATTTCTTCGTAAGGCTACGATGCAGCGAATGATACAGGCGCGTCGCCGTGGACTTCGTTTGAATTGTACTGACGCCCAGCAGATGCGCCACCGTATATGGTGCTGCTTTTGATAATTTTTTTTGTGCACTATAGCAAAGTTACTTGCAGCCGCGCGAAGAGGGGCGCGGCTGCAGTTTTTTCTAGAAGCAGGAGCTCAGAGACGCCACCGACTCCGAATCCCCGCGTCTCATGCCAGAGAACTCGAAGAGAGAAAACGACCGCGCAGAGTCCCAAGGAGCAGGTAGCGGCGACTGAGGAAGCAACATCATTTTCCTTTGCGCATGCGGAAAGACTCGAAGCTCTCGCCACAATGTGCAAGTTGTGTCAAGAGCGCAGCTGGCGCGAAAAGCCGTCTCCAGCTTTCATCGCCGCAGCGGGCAATGACGTTGCTCAGCCGCCCGAATGTTTTCACACCCCAGGCATCCAAATGATGCAGCGGTCCGCCGTAAACTGCATCTATGCCGGTACCGAGCGAAAAGGCGACATCGATCCAGCCAAGATGCTCCGGCGTGACAACGCAGTCTTCCACAGTTCGCAAAGCCTCATTGATCACGGCTCCAAGCAGGAGATACTGGATGGTCTCCCGGGCCATTGTCTTGTTTTTGCCCAAATCCGGGAAGGCTTCCAGAAGAGCCGGGTTGACCTGCGGCTTGCCGCGGGCGTCTCTTGCTTGCTTGCCGTCTCGCCAGACCCAGATGCCGCGGCCGGTTTTTTGCCCGAGATCTTTCAAACCGAGCAGGATTTCGATTACATTTGGGCCGGAGTTACTTTCCGAGGAATCACCGCCGGGAAGCCGCATGCGCTCACCGAATGCGGCTGAGAGAGTACGGGCGACGCTGGCTCCTATGTCCACTCCAACAAGATCGAGAAGCATTGTAGGACCCATAGGAGCACCGGCGTGCTTCATGGCTTTGTCGATGTCTTCCGGAGCCACACCCATAGCTAGAAGCCAGGACGTCATCACCAGATAGGCACCGAGAATGCGATTGACGACGAATCCGGGCTGGTTGGTGCACGGAATGGGCGCTTTGCCGGCGATTGACGCCAGGTAAACGCCCACTGCCATGGTTTCATCCGTGGCGGCAGCAGCGCGGGGGACTTCCACCACCTGCATGGCTTCTGGCGGATTGAAGAAGTGCAAACCGCTAAAGCGGCCAGCTTGATCTCCCAGATCGGCGGCAAGCAGGTCGAGATCGAGAGCGGATGTATTGGAGAACAGGAAATAGGGCTTGCGGTAGTACGCGACACTGCCGACGCCGCCTGAATTCCCGCTGTAATTCGAATGCCATGGACGGTGTTTTTCCAGCGCCCCGGCGATCTGTTTGTAGATGGACTTCTTGAGCTCCACCTTCTCAGGCACTGCCTCAATAATAACGTCGGCATCCGCAAGAGCGATATAATCGGTGGCGATGACGATCTTCTGCAGCGCCTTCCGTCGCTCATCTTCGGAAAGCTTGCCTAGATGCTTCTCCACGCGGGCATGCGCCGCGGTGAGCAGCTCAGCATTGATGTCGATCATAACGAGTTTTTCGATCTCGCATGAAGCTGCATAAAGTGCAGCGATGCCCGCACCCATAGGTCCACCGGCGCCGACGACGGCAATGTTTTTGATGGACGGCAGAGTCACACTCAAAAACGCATCACGAGCCCCTTCCTTGCTTGCGAAAAGAAAGAGCATGCCACGCGCAAATGGAGACAGAGCCTCTCTGGCGAACAATTGCGACTCCAGAGCCAGCCCTTCTTTCAAAGGCAGCTCGCGGCTTTTCATCACGAGGAAGGCCGCGGCAAGTGGAGAGCTGAGCACCGTCTTGTCGCGAATCACCTGATTGATGGACTGCAAGAGCCAGTGCCTGCCGGTATCGCCCAGGTGCTCCATCAGGCTTGGCATCAGGGTTTCCATCACCACTTTTGCACGTCCGCGCCCGGTCAACCCCTTGAGCTCATCGAAGGTCTGGCGAGCCCGGCGCGCCTTCGTCTTCGCAGTCAGTGCCGCCCGGGTTGAGCGCTGCGAGATGCGCGCCTTCAGACAATATTGCCGAGCACGGAAGAGCAAATCGCCATCGTCGGCAAGCTCGTCTATAAGTCCCCTGGTGAGAGCCTCGGCACCCGGCATTGACTTGCCGCTGGTGACAAACTCGATGGCGTCGGTAAGGCGCGGCATCAAGCGAGGCACCATCTGAGTGCCGCCCAGTCCAGGGAAGATGCCGACAAATATTTCCGGCAGGCCCACTTTGATGCCGGGTACAGCGATGCGATAATCGCAGAAACAGGCGAGCTCGAGACCTCCGCCCAGCCACGCCTTGCCGTTCATCGCTGCGACTGTGGCGCAGGCAAGCCGCTTGAGCCGGCAGAGGATCTCCTTGCCAGCTTCGGTGGCGGCAATGATGGCGTTGCTATCGCCTGAATCGACCAGCTCCTTTATCTCAAGGAGATTGGCGCCGGCGATGCCGGACTTTTCGGTGGACGACGTGATGACGAGTCCCTTCCAGGCGCGTTGCCTATAGTTGGCCTCTCTCCTTTCCTGCTCGAAGACAATTGCTCCAAGCTCTTCAATTGCCCGCCCTTTGAGCGTATTGACCTTGTCTCTGCGGCAGTCCAGAGTCGCAGTCAGGACACCGTCCTGAACCGTAGCGGTCCAGTACTCGCCCAGCCACACACCCTGTTTCGCTCCCAGCGTCTCAAGCGAGTCAGCCTGCTCGATGTCACGCACAACGACGTTGATACTGGCAGCGACTGAGCCCGGCTCTATGCGTTCGATAACCTCAGTATTCATGGTTTTTCCTTTCCACTGAATTGTGATAGTTGTACCGGTTCTTTCTCACGAGGCTTTCGACTGGCTCACTTGCGGATGCAAGCCAATCAGCAGCACTCAAATGTGAAACAAAGCCGGTATTAGTTTTGCTTTCCGGTTGTTTTACTCTCCGGCACCACTTAGGCAATAACGCCCGGAAGCGTTGCCTGGAAAAGTCAGAAACCAGCCAGCGAGTTGTTACTCATGCCGGAATCGGGCTTTTGATAACGCTGCACCATGATCGCCGTGCCCATGCCGCCGGCGGCGCACTGCGCAGCTACAGCCAAATTGAGCCGGCGATCATGCACTTCGCGCGCGATCAAAGCGAGCAGGCGAGCACCGGTGGAGCCCAGTGGATGCCCGAGTGAAATGCCGCCGCCGTAAAGGTTGCAGCACTGCACATCGATGCCCAGGGTCTTCAAAATCGCCGCCCATATATGAGCGAAGGCCTCATTGACCTCCCAGTAATCGATATCCGAGACCAGGAGGTTATTCCGGGCGAGCATAATCTCGATGGCCGGAACAGGACCCAACCCCATGGATTTGGCGTCGAAGCCGGCCGCCTGGAAATCGACCACCTCGGCAAGAATAGTGGCACCAAGCTCTTGGGCCATTTCCTCTGAAGCCAGCATCAAGGCAACACCGCATCCGCCCATGGCTGAAGCATTGGCGGCGGTGACCAGGCCGCCCGTGTCGCCGAGCGCCTTCAATTTGGCGATGGAGTCCAGGCTGGTGGCGCGCGGATTTTCATCCCTGGTAATCATGCCTTTTCCGGGCACGAAAAAGGGCACGATATCGCGCTCATGGCAGGCAATGCCTGCTTCAGAACAGGCCCGCGCTTGCGAAAGCGCCGCCAGACGATCAGCCTCTTCACGCGATATGCCGCACAGGTTGGCGACAATCTGTGCGGTTTTGCTCATATTGGCCGCTTCCGGATCGATGGCATTGTCCATGGTGGCAAGGCCGCTGTTGCCATACCAGCCGAACAGCAGGCCGGAGCCGTACGGCTTGCTGATGCCCAGCATCTGCAACCACCGGCCCCAGCCCTTTTGGCTTGCTGTTCTGAGCCCGCGATTGAGCCAGGAGCGGCGCGCCGCCGATGGCACCAGATATGGTGTATTGGCCATGGACTCGATGCCCAGAACGATAGCCAGCGACTCTCGTCCATCGGCAATCAGGTCGAATGCCTGTTTGGCAGCATCCATGCTGGACGAACATTGCCGGTTGCTGGTCATGCAGTGCACCGTATGCGGCAGCCCGGCAGCGCGCGCCGCATGTTTGGCTGAATTGGATGTAAAGGCACTTTGGGCGACTTCGCCGCCAATCAAAGCGCCGATCTTGCTGAGGTCGGTTAGCCTCACCTCGGCGATCACCGCCCGAATAGCGGCCGCGCCCAGATCTTTCGCCGTCACCTGGTCATGTTTCATGCTCAAGATGGGCGTTCTTTTCGAGCCGATGAGCACGACGCGATGCTTTCTTCCTGTTTGTATTCGTGTCATTGAATTGATTCCTTTCTTGATGTTCGAGGCAGCTCAAGAGCTGCCTGAGCACCATTGAGATTGAGTCCTTCGGTCCGCCGGCAAAATAGGCGCTCCTCCTTCATCTTTAGACCCAGAGGGGCGGAGAACCCCCTCTGGATGTGTTTCTGTTCGTCCGGATAGCAGCGGCTAAAGAAGATACTCGCGAAACCCGCCTTCCTTTTTGGCTGTTTCCTGCCCGCCTTCCACATTCTCATTCCACCAGGGTTGGAAGATGGGAGCGACAGGAATATCGCGCAGCCAGTCGAGCCGACCTTCCATGATGTGCGGGAAAAGCGCCTTCACCGCCTTGCGCAAATCGAAATTGCTGGGGCGGCGTCCCAGAAGCTCGTTGGCGAGCACTTCCATGAGCATATTGGCGCACTCCACCTTGGCCTGATCGCCAATGGCATGAGACCTAATCGCAGTGTCAATGCACGTGAGCATGGCGACGATATTGGAAAGCGGCCGATAGATCTCGTATTCGATGATCATCTGCTCATCAATCAGCGCAGGTCCGTATTTGTAGATCAGCTGCAGCAGATTCCAGCGCCATTTGAACCACTGCCCGGCGGCGAATATCAAATGACGGTGAAAACGCTTGTCGGGAATTGTCGACCAGTCGAATTTGTTGGTCAGTCCCTTGTCGTTGAGCATCACCACCTTGCCGGAGCGGTTGGAACACCAGGCGCCGTAAGCAAACCAGAGAGCCGGCGTGATTTTTCGCCGATTTTTCCAGAGTTGTCGCTTTTTCTTCCAGAGAAGAGCGACCTTGCCGCGGGTCGACAGGCGTTTGAGGTCGAGCATATCGATGCCGGATTCTTTCAAGCCGACGAAGAGATCTTTCACCCCTGACTGCTCGATCGCCTTGGACAGAAGACCCATGCTAGCCATACCCAGCATTTTGTTGGGGCCTTCGTAAACGCGGGAGACCCCAGCGTTCATTGTATTTTTGCCGATTACGTTGTTGCTTTCGAAAGTTCTGCCGCCCTGCACATCCGGGCCCAGCTCCGTCATCACCTCGCGCAAGCGCTCTGTGGAGAACGTCTTGCAGATCATCGCCTCGACAGCAGCGGACCGCCCCTGGTCGACCTGATGGGCCGCCCAGAGCGTCAACGTCTCGCTACCGAGAATATAGGCCGCCATCAGGCTCATCATGTACTGGATCATCTGGCGCTCTTTAAGCGGCTTCTTAAAGGTCTCACGGATGCTCACCCATTCGGGCAGGCTGGCCAGAACTGCCATCATCAGCACGGTGGCGCTCGAGCCAACCGCCCAGCGCCCGTCATCCAGATCGTGGAAAATCGCTTCCAGACCGTCTCCGGGCAGAATGTTTTCCACAGGCACGGCCAGCCCGTTGAAGACCAGCTTGTTGTTGTCGAGAGCCGGTTTCAAGACGAGCATGTCGTATTCTTCGATATGGAAAGTATCGGTCGCCAGCTCGGGCAATTCGACGATTACCACTTTGCGCTCGCCGCCAATCTTCAGGAAAAGACCGATCTTGGCCCCATAGACGCCGCGCGAAATGAAGAGTTTTTCCCCATAGATACGCAGCATGCCATCATCTCCCACGACACCATATGTGGTGGGATCGGCGATAGCGCAGCCGCGCCCCGGCTCTGTGCCGGCAAAAGCGCCCTGAAAGGCGACTTTGGCCATGTAGTGAAGGAATTTTTCCTTCTGCGCCGGCGTGCCGAAATTCTTCAGGGCTCCGACAGGGCCGATCAAAGTCTTGATGGAAAGCGTGCCGGGAATGATCGGGCTAACCAGACGGCCGATGTCGATCATGATCCTGGCGATATCAGTCATGCCGGCGCCCACTCCCGAGTGCTCCTCGGGAATGGTAAGCGCATAAAAAAGACTGCGGGTCAGCTCTTCCTCGAGAAGAGGATTGAATTTTCCGCTGTCTGCAAGCAAAGTTCCGCCCGCGAGATGAGCGCGAGCTTTGTCGATGCAGCGCTTTGCGATTTCTTTCACATGCGAGGGCATTTCCGCGTCCCGGCGGCAGAAGAGATTGAAAGGAAGATTCCGGGAAAGCATCGCCGCATGAATTGCGCCGGGCTTCTTGCCGTGGCTGCTTGAATCAAGAGCCTTGTCGACTTTGAGTGTCTCGGCAATCTCCGCGGCGGAAGCACCGCCCTTCCTGAGAGTTGCCTCCAGAAGCTCCCTGTCTTCGTGCCTGGCATCGCCAGGCTTTTGTGTCTGTGTCATGTTGTCCTCTCATTTTTCGAGTTGAGATTTTTTTGACGGTACGAGTTCTGCGCCGGCAACAAAGTGCGTCATATGCAGCAAAACAAGCGCCGCGAAACGCAAGCCTGATTGCCTGCGATTCGGATGCAGAAACCGGGCGGCTAGCTCGTTACACCATTAATTGTTTCAATCCGTGAGCACGCCACTCTCGGCTAGAAGTGCTTCGACTTGCTGCGAAAGCTCTCCTTCCTGCTTTTTTCTCAGGCTGACGCAGAGAGTGTTGAAGGCTGTAACAACGTCTCTGCCTCTTAGATATTGCTCCTCCGTGAGTTTGTAGCCCTTATTGAGCGCGTCTACGGTAGCTGCAAAACCCTGCATGATGGCAAGCCACTTTTTATCTCGGTGCGCGCCAAACTCAAAGCTGCGCACTCCTGTGACCGCCGGCTCCACCAGAAGAATCTTGCCGGCATTGCCGCTTTTTCGGCCCATGGGGGGCACGCACCGCCCGCCGCAAATGACTCTCCAGAAGGTGTTGTAGATACGGTCATAGGTATTGAGTTCCGGACCTACATCCAGAGCAATTATCTCTCCAGGCGCAGCAGCGAAAAAGTCTTCTACCACGCCCACAGGGCAGGTCGATTCCCAGCTCAGAGCGCCGTCGTAGAGTTTTTCAGTTGCACCCGAATCGGCGACCAGGTCGACCGGCGCAAAGAAGCCCGGCACAACGCACGACCCGCAGATTGCACGCCCCGGTGACGTTGGCGTGCTCGTTACCGGCGCAAACCGATCGCCTTCGGCCTGCTTTTTGAAAGCACCCTGAGCAGTAAGGAGAACTTGCGCTCCCAGCCTGTCGGTTGCCATCGCCCAGTAGACCAGGTGTTCGGGCCATTTGCCCCCCAGCTTTTCCTGGAGCCACCTTTCGAAGCGCTCCATTCTGAATCTGCCCTTGGCGGGCAAATTACCGCTCTGGCGGCTGGCAGAATAGCCGTAGTGATCGATCATGACCTGTGTGATCTTGTCGCCTTGATCGAGCAGGCTTTCGAAGTCGAGAGATATTGCCATGTCGACAATTTCTCTCAAGCTGAAGCCGGCGGCAAGAAAAGCCAGAGGGATGGAACCGCCGCTGATACCACCGGTTGATTTGTATTTTCGAATGCCGAACCAGCGCAGGGCCATGAGCATGCCCAGAGTGGCGAGCATGGCACGGCAGCCTCCGGAGCCGGCAACAATGTGATAGCTTTCGGACTGACCGACAGCAGCTCCACCAGAGGTATTTTTATCGTGTGACATTTCTCGTATCTCCTTTTTCACGAGAATGGAAAACTGTTGCTTGAGCACGCGGAAAATAATTGGTTGCCGTTGCAGCACGCTACTTTCGCATGGCGCAATCAATGCGCAGCTTCAAGCGAATCAGTCAAATTCACGGTGTCAACGTACTAGCTTTCAACCAACAAATCGCGGCTAATGAATAGCTGGGCGCTTCGCCTTTGCCATCCTGTCAGGCTACGTTCCTGATTTTTTGCAGGATGAACGCCGTATACAGACCGGTTAGGACCATGCTGTACACGCAGAAGACTGTGCCGCCGGCCGCGATGGCAGCCAGAAATCGCACGATGAGCAGGAAGACTTCCATGTGTGTGTGTTCCTTTTGTTTGCTTCCACGCTACCGGTCACATCGCAACCAGCATTTTTCCATTAGTCCAGAAGCTTGGTCAGTTGATGCTGAAGGCGAGGCTCAAATCTCAGTGCCGCCTTGCAAGGCGCGGCAGCAACAGCTGCCCGCAAGACGCGCCCAGGGAAATGAATACGATGCCGGCCGCAGCCACAAGGACGTCTCTGCCTTCCCCTGAGGATGTAGCCTGGATTCCCTCCCAGAGGACAGCAAGGGCGGTCATATTGCCGAAAAGCAGCGTCATCCGCGACATCGATAAAGCAATGCCGTCTTCATGTTCCCGCAGCGGTCCCGTAAAGCTGGAAAGGAGGATTACGGACGAAGAACCAATTCCGAGGACACCTCCAAATATTCCGCCATAAGACGCGCTAATACCGATACTCAATGCCTGCTCTGGCGCCATTAGCAACCGATTCATCAACTCCAGGAAGGAGGCACCGATCGCGCCGCCAATAATCGCGCCGATCAAGCCAAGCAGCGTGACGGCAGAAAGTTTGAAATCTCGCATTTTGATTTTCCTTACTCCGTTCACTATTCGGAATGTTTGACCTTTTGCATTACCGAAAAGCAGCGATCTAGCTGACTGAAAAATAGAGTTCATAATTTTCTCCTTTTGTTTGTGCGCTACAAAAGCGCAAAGTGAGCCTCACGATAATTTTTCCGAAGACTCAGATGTGGCTGGGTGTCGATAGTCGGATTGATTAGGCAACTGTTCGACGACGAAGTCTCCGCCGACGAGGACGGCGTTTTGCCTGCAAAGAAAGCTTTTGACAATGGCGGCTGTAGCAAGCTGCTGGAATGTCACAAATTTCTCTTCGAGAAGGATTTTGCAAAAGCGTTGTTCCGTTGCATAGACCTCAGTGGAAATAATGCCTTTCATCTTTTCACGCTCGACCACAGCTTCAGCAGCTATGATTTGCCCCCGCGTTGCAAAAGCAAGAGTTTCGATGATTTCGGACAGCGTCGACTTGTGATCGAGATGCTGGTGTTCGCGAAAGCGAACCTGAACAATTGAATCGTTCATAGCGGATCCTTTCTGGTTGTAAGATGTTTTGCGAGATTTTCCGAATAACTTGAATTACTCGACGATGAGCGAAGCGCCGGTTGTTGCACAGAAGTGCATAAAAAATCTCTGCAATGAAGAATCTGTCTTGCCTAAAGGAGTCTATATTCCTTGTCAGAATCAAAGAGAATTGTTATTGACTTGAGCTTCTCAAACTGACCGCTGGCCGATCAAGAGAATATTGACTGCATAAACTTTTGATTTTATGCCTGGATTTGCCTGCGCGAGTCGTGATAAGCGCGACTGCATATTCTTTTGAGGGGTGAATACCGAGAAAAGTGCTTGCGTTTTAGTGGCGACACCAACAGAATTCATTTCATCTCCGCCTAGCGCAGCGCCACTACCAGTAGTGTCATACGTCAAACGTGAAATGCCCGGCTTTCGGGCCGGGCTGGTTGATATTGGAAAGTCTCTGTTTGTTATAGCAATCTGCAGATCAAATTTTCATCAAATTCGGAGTTCGATTTGCTAGCGCGATATTGCGTACCAAGGCCAGCTTTACCGCCTGTTAAATGAAATTCGGGTCTGGTTGAATAGTTACGCGAGCGCCACCAGCTGCGTGAAACTCGGATCCTGGTTCTACCGTATGCACGCTCCTGACCGACAATGTCTGCAAAACTGAGTTAGCCGCATCTCCAGGTGAAGCAGTCAATTGCACCTCCGCAGGTGTGCCTCCACGCCCGGTGGCAGGAAATATCGTGCCGATCGGAGCATTTTGACTGGGAGGCACAATTTCCGTAGAGGAAAGAGTTCCTCGCGCCGGTGGTTGTGATGATAGAGGGGGAGTCGCAGGTGGCTGCACCTCTGCATGCGGCACCGGAGGACTGTGCGGCATATCTGGAGTGGCGACCGTATTTCGGTCTACTGAGTTTCTTGCCAAAGAGCCGGCCAGGCTGGTTTTTAGAGACGAAATGGCCATGCTGCCGCCGACGCCACCGCCTACGGCGGCAGCAAAGTGAAGCCCCTGCGCGCCGAATCCTTCTATATGCGCTTGTGCTTTTTCTCGCGTTGTTTGACTGAACTTCTGCGGCGCGAACTCAACAGCAAAGTCGTGACCCAAATCGCTTAGAGAAGATGCAACCTGATTGCCGGTTTTTTCAATACCGTCATCATACAGTTTATGACCAAGTTCCCAGGCGCCGTATCCAGCAGCACCCAGAAGTACAATCTCTGGTCCGAAGGCGACAGACAACCCTCCGAGAATAGCACCACAAGCAGCAGTTTTTGCTACACCCAGCGGATTGTCGATAAACTCATTCACTGCGCCGACAGCAATATCCTTGGCGACATTCCAAGTTCCTCTAACAATATCGCTGCTAGTTGCGGGTTGTGTTATTTCGACCGGTTGCAATACCTCATCGGCAATTGACTCAACGGCGTCGCCAGGCGATGTAAGGCCACCTTCGCCTTTTTTCATTGCGTCAAACGCACATTCCGACAGTGTTTTTCTTGCACTACGCGGGTCACCGGCTGCACTTTCTTCCAGCGGGAGCTTGGCTCTGTCAGCGAGATTGCAATTGTCTGTCATGATTTAAGTCCCCTGCGATCTAAAAACTGCGTATGCACAATTGCATCGATATTGCGCGAACGTGCGTCAAATTTTTGTCAAATGCACTGTTACACCCAGACCGTCGGGGCGCTCACGGGCTAATCAGTTTAGAGCCTTTGCAGTTAGGCAACGGACTGAGAGATCAGTCTTCTATCGCAATGAGATCGAATCTCTGGAGATCATTGCCTGTCTGAGCATTGCAGAAACGATGGGATTGGTCTTTTGAACAATCTCTAATCCCAATTTGTAATCTCCATATCTGGGCGCCAGAGTCATAAATTGAGCTAGTTCAGTAGCTGCATTGGTGTCACCGCTTACCATTTTTGTCCAGTTTTGATTGAGGCGCTCTGCTATCGTTGATGAAAGTACATCGCTGCTTAACTGCTGCATTCCCTCGCATCTTTCGCTACTGTTCACTGCATTGCCACCTGTATTTTCTGGGTTGCCAACCATTCCAAACTCTTTTGACATGCTCCACTCCTTAAATTTTGAAATCGCAGGTTCATGAAACTATGAAGCCTGCTCGTTACAATGCAAAGCAGCATAGGCGTGAATTTTCAAAATTGTCGTCAAACGTGGCGGGTAGGACTACGAAGGGTTGACTTAGGATTACGAAATTTCGCCTCAGATGGTGGCGTATATGGTGCCTTCTTTAGCAATTTTTTTTAAGAGGAATGCGAGAGCTTGATGTTGCCACCAGACTCTCGCTTCCGCTTGCCCGCGCGATTTGGCAAGATGCGTGCCGTCACTGACGGAGACTAACCTGCGCTGCTATTTTTTGCTCGGTCGGAACGACGAGTCAATATTGACTCAGTCTGTGCGCGGTTCGCTCACACTTTCTTTGTGGAAACCTTGAGCGGCTTCGGCTCGCCGACAAAGAAGTCCGGCAATGGCGTCGTTCCTTCATCGACGAGATACGCGGAAAGATCCGTTGCCCCGGCTGCCTTCAACACCGCCGCATCGATGAAACAGTTGCCGGTGCATTCCGCCGCCTTCTGCGTCAAGATCCAGTAAGCGGCGTCCGCGACGATCTCCGGCTTGCGCGCTGACTCGACCGACTTTTGCACGTCGCCCAGGATATTTCGAACGGCTGAAGTGTCGATGACCGTCTCCGGCCAGAGAGAATTGACGGCGATGCCCAAGTCCTTGAATTCCTCCGCATGCCCGATCGTACACAGCGTCATGCCGTACTTCGAAAGCGCATAGGCCAGATTGGGACCCAACCACCCGGGGTGCAGGTTGAGCGGCGGTGAGAGATTGAGAACATGCGCGTTGTCGCTATTCTTGAGGTGAGGAAAAGCGTGCTTCACCACCATATAGACCGCCCTTGCGTTGACATCTTGCATGAGGTCAAAGCGGCTCATGTCGGTCTTCTCAGTATCTGTCAGCTGGATGGCGCCGGCATTGTTGACGACAATGTCGATGCCGCCGAAGGCTTCCACCGTTGCAGCGATCGCGCTTTTGACCTGCTCCTCGTCACGCACGTCGCAGGCGATTGAAAGCGCTTCTCCTCCGGCCGCCTTGATTTCCTCAGCGGCTGTGAAGATGGTGCCGGGGAGCTTCGCATGCGCCGTCTGCGTCTTGGCGGCGACGGCGATTTTGGCGCCATCGGCAGCCGCCTTAAGCGCAATCGCAAGACCTATGCCTCGCGAAGCGCCAGTGATCAATAAGACCTTGTCTTTGAGATCCATGTGTTTTCCTTTCTATCGGAGCGCACTTCGTGCGTTCCTTTCTGCTGTTTTGAATTAGCGGCTTCGCTTCGAACTTGAATTGCAAGCTTCATCACTTCCGCGACGCCGGCAGGCAGCATCGCCGGCAGAGTTATTCCTCTGCAACGCAGTTCGAGCCGAAACCTTGGACCGGATTGCTATTTCGTATGCTGAGCCAAGCCGGCGGAGCAGACCCCGTCTATAGTACTACTCCGCCGGCTCCACTAAGCGATCAGGCACTCCTGTCGCCGGAGTTCGCTCGAGCGATTACTTGGTCGGATCGGTGATCACGCCGGCGAAGAGCACTGCGTTGGTCGACGAGTCGACCACGAAAGTGACGAACGGGCGATCGACCTTCATTTTGAAGGGAATACTCGCGCACTGCAGAGTGAAACCGACAGGTGTGGCGGCCGCGCCTTCGGCGCCTTCCTCGTCCACCTTGAAGACGGTCTTGTGCTTTACGTCGCTGGTATAGAGACTGGCGGAAGGCGGGATTATGCCGCTGAAATCGGCATCGCCGAGGGTTTTCTCTATGCCCATGGCCCGGAGCGAATCGTTGAGGGAGTTCTCGTAATTTATCTCGATGCGCGGCAGCCAGACTTCGCCTTCGCTCTTGTAAGTATCCGAGGCGTGGCGAATCAGGGCTGTCTCGTCCAACACAGACAGAACGTCATCGACGGTTTTTCCCTGGGCGGGCAGAAAGACGAGCATCCGCACCGCTCCGGATTGCCCGAAAGGAAGCGATACAAACTGATAGGTGTTGAACGCGCCGTCCTTGCCATGGATCATTTTATCTCTGCGGTACATGAGCGGAATATCGCCCGCGCCGGCGAAGGGCATGGCGGTGGAGTTTCGCTTGTCGAATTTCGTGGTCCATTCGCCCTTGAAGTAGACGCAGTTGACGAGGAACATCACCGTGTCCGCGGCAATCGGATCCTCGAGAATTTTGTCGATCTTCTTGTTGGTGGCCTCCGACACGAAGCTGTTGATGGCGTCGAGCGTGGCCGGATCGTCGAAGTCGAGCTCGTCGACCTTGGCGTTGAAGAATTCATTGTTGGCTTCCACGAACTCGGCGTTGAAGCCGACCCCAAGGCGCGCAAAAATGGCGTTGGCGACGTATAGCGTGACGCCGATGTCGTCGCGCTTCAACTTCTCCAGAAGTGCTGCATATCCCTTGTTGTTGGTGCCCTGGTCGGTATCGATGCTGAGAGCGGCGTTGTTACCGGAAAGCGTCGTGTCGCGAGCGCCATTGGCGGCCATGCCGAGAGCGACCGAAACGGAAAGCGGCGAGAGCAAGACGTTTTTGCCTGGCTGGGCCGCTACTTCCTTCTTGAGGAGGGAGAGGCCGAAAGCGGCGGTGGGAGTGACGTTGTTGTCGTTGTTGCTCACTTCGTTTTTCTCCTGTTTTTTTGGACCCATGTAAATCACCTTGCTTGCCGGACCCAGCGCAAGCAAGAAAGAGAAAAATCACCGGAGGAAATCCACCGGTGATGAGAGGAACAAAGGTCTGCTGCCGCAGGATGCTTTCAGCCGCCCGTGTTTGCTGCGATCATGTCCCTGTACCAGTAAGCGCTGTCCTTCATGGTGCGCTTCCGTGTCATGCGGTCGACATGAACGAGTCCGAAGGTCATCTTGAATCCCGAGGCCCACTCCAGATTGTCCAGAGCGCTCCAGGCAAAATAGCCCCGCAGGTCCACTCCCCTTGCAACGGCGCTTTCCAGCGCGTTGAGATGGTCGTGGATGTATTTCATCCTGACCACGTCGTGGATCCAGCCGCCGACGAGCTTGTCATCGATGGCGGCGCCATTTTCGGTGATATAGACGGGCGGCAGGTCGTATTCTTCCTGCATGGACACGAGCATGCTGGTCAAAGACTCAGCATGCATCTCCCAGCCCACCTGAGTGATCTCCGCGGCCGGCACTGGGATAACGCGACCCAGTCTGTTGACGACAAGGCGTAGATACCAGTTGACGCCCAGATAATCGAGCCCGGAGCCGACGATAAGCTCCATATCGCCAGGTAGTATCTTCAAGCCGTTTGCCTCCATTTCCTTGAGCACGATCTTCGGGTACTCACCCTTGAGCATGGCGTCGAGGAAAACCGCATAGTCGCGCTGCCACATGCGGCGCGCTGCATGGCGTGCGGATTTGTTGGCCGGCTCGATGGGCACCAGATTGACAGTGCAGCCTACTATGAGTTCCGGGTTGAAAGCGCGCACAGCGCAGGCACCATAACCGTGAGCCAGCATCAGATTGTGGACCAAAGGCGACCAGAGTTTCGCATCGTTACGCCCGGGGGCCAGTCCTTCCGATGTGTATCCGGAGAGGATTACCGCAGGCTCGTTGAGCGTGCCCCAGTGCTGAACGCGGTCGCCGAGCGCCCGCGCCAAGATCTCCATGTAGTCACCGAAACGCTTGGCAGTGTCCCGATTGGTCCAGCCCCCAAGCTCTTCCAGAGCCTGCGGAAGATCCCAGTGGTAGCCTGTGAGATAAGGAGTGATACCGGCAGCCTGGAGTTCGTCCACCAGGCGCTTGTAAAAATCGAGTCCCTTATCGTTGACGGCGCCTGCGCCTTCAGGCATAACGCGCGGCCATGAGACCGAAAAACGATACGCCTGAAGACCCATCTTTTTGAAGAGCCGCACATCTTCAGGCATGCGATTGTAGTGATCGCAGGCGATTTCGCCCGTATCACTGCCGGGCCGTTTTTCGAAATAAGGCTCCCAGATTGACCGTCCGCGACCAGTGGAGGCGTCGATGCCGCCTTCGATCTGGTAGGCCGAGGTGGCGGCTCCGAAAACAAAGCCTTTGGGAAACTTGTAAGGGCGCAGCGGAACCGGGCTCGTTTCCGCGCTCCAGCGTCCGGATCCTCTGCTTTTCACTTTATTCATGGTTTTGCTCCATGGTAAAAGAGACGATTTTTGTCGTCTCGAAGGTTAAGAAAAACGGGCGGCCAAGCCGCCCGCATCAATCGTGCGTCAGGTCGGCGGTGCCAACTGCAAGAACAAGCCCAGAGCGAGCGGGCATTGTAATGCGCCGCCCGCCGAAGACAGGCTGTCCATGATGGCTGACTGACAACGCCACCGCTTGCGGTGCAACATTGATCAGGTGCAGCAGCCGCTCTCCACCTGCGGAAATTGTCGAAGTGACGACAACCCCCGGTCCATCCGCATTCAACCGCCAGCGTGGCACCACAGACAGTGCGGCCATTAACTGGCGGTAAAAAATCAGGTCGGCTGGATAATCGCAGCCCAGAACAATCGCCTGCCCTTTGCCTGCAGAGACCTGCACGGCACAAGGCAATCCAGAGCCCACCTCGGTAAGCAAGGGCGAAAGCGCTGTGCCGTCGGCTGAAGCCAACAACTGCGCTGCCGTGACACGCGCGTCCGGGCGGGGAGCCGCCCAGCCGTGAACAGCCACGGAAGGCCAGTATGTGTTGGGTGCGCTCGATTCGTATAGCCGACCGGCGCTTTTCAATCCGAGAGTATCAGCCAGTATAGTGCAGGGCGCGCCGTCATCGTCGACATCAGGCAGAAGCCCGACCAGAAGCAGCTTGCCCCCGCCCCGGACATACTGAGCGAGATTGCTCTGCACGACGGCGTCCAGTGTCCTGCCTGTGGACAAAACGACAACCTGATGTTTAGGTATCCCCGCCTGTAGATTCACGGCTGGAAATGAGAAGCCTCCCAGAAGTAGAGCACGAGCCAGCACATCACGAGGACCGAGCCCCCGGAAACGCTCCAGATCGGCGACTTGCTCCGCCCGCTTCAATGAGGACGGGTAGCGGTATTCGCTCAGATAATGATCGGGGACGAAGCCGAGCGCAAAGCCGTCGTGCTCCTCCACGGACGTGGCAAGCAACGGCTCTATTTCCTTCATGTTGGACACCACGCGCCCGATGGCGTGGTAAGTAGCATTGAGCTTGCCATCAGGTCCGACGGGAGCTGCAAATCCGTGCCGCTCGCCTGTAAAAGCTATGCGATCGATGCCGTCTCCGGCCGCCTCTTGAGGCGGATTGTGACCACCGGCATGCAAGTAGTAGTTGAGAAGCCTGTTGCCTTGAGCAAGACAAAGCCTCGTCTTCAGCTCGATCGCTTCCGGCGCGTACAGAACTCCCAGATCGTCGGAATAATTGCCGTCACCGGCTTCGAATTCCAGAGACATAAGAGGCTGGTCCGGTCCCAGGACGGCCGCCATGAAAGCGTTGTCCACATAGAGGTCGGCAACATTGGCCACAGTCAGATCTCCGAAGTAGAAATCGGAGCCTGAAGTCATCTGCGGCTCGTTTTCATAGGACTCGAACAACTGGCTTACGCCAATCGGGAAGGTACGCCCGCGACCGCCGCTTGTGCCGTGCACGTTGATCAGGAAGGGAATGTCTTTTATTCCATTCTCTTCGGCGAGCCGGCGCAGGGCTTGAACATAGCGCTTGAATCTAGAGCGCATGTAGAGTCCAAGATCGTGATGCAGAGCCAGCGAGTCATTATCCGGGGCCCGCAAGGCTTGAGCCCAGGCGGCTTTGTCCGTGACGTCTGCGCCTGCGCGCCGGGACGCGGCTTTGTCGCCGTACCTTTGCCTGGCCCAATCGCGCATATCTTCCAGAACAAGGTCCGTCAGATCGGGCGAATTGGACACCCAGGACAACATGCCGATTTCATTGTCCAGTTGGACGGCAATGACGGATCCTCCCTCAGGCGCCAGGCGCTTAGAAAGAACCGGCATGACGGCCGAATACCAGCCCTTAACCGCATTTAGAAAATCTGGCGCCAGATAGTCCAGCGTGGCAGTCTGAGCCGGCGCGCCATCCCATGTCACCGGACGCAGATGAGGATACTGTTTGTAAACGCGGTAAGGGATGCCCTCGTTTTTCAATTCCGCCATTACGAACGGGCCTGGTCTGGCAATAACATTGAGCCGGCGAGCTGCGCAAAGATCGAGAAACGCGACTAGATTGCGCTCAGGATGCGTTCTGCCCGTCAGATCAATAGACCCATCGGGCAGCTCGTGCCACAACCAGGGAATGTAGGTGGAGACGGTGTTGAGCCCGTTGGCCTGCAACTTGTCCAGGCGATCCTCCCACTCGTCCCGCTTGATGCGGAAATAATGAACCTCGCCTGAAAAGATCACCGCCGGGCGATCATTGACAAGAATTTTACCGGCTTTGAGCCGCACCGTCCGCGGTGCAGCGAGCTGTAAGCGCGCAATTGGAACCGAAGGGGACTGCTCCGGCTGATTTCGACCATCGGCGGGCAACAACGGGTGAATACCGTGCGCCGCCATGATCACATTCAAGCCGATGCCCCAGATCATCAAAAACACGCCGCCAAAACCGGAGGGACCGGCGAGCATTATAGCGCCGTATGCGATCATCGCAGCGCCGCATAGAAAGATGAGCCATTTCCATATTTCTTTCATGGCTTAACTCCATTTTCCATTTTTACGTGTATGCAGGGAACACATCGTTTGACGAAGTTTCCGGCGTACGGCCACGAGGTTCGTTTGTTTCCTTTTCAGCATTTTCAGCCAGACAGTGTTGATCCCTTATTGTCCTGTCTGTAGTAAGCCGCCCGGCTGACTCTATGGAATTTGCTCGGGCGAAGATTGAGACGGCAAGCTAGTGGAAATCGACTGTAGGATCATGTTTACCGCCGCATCCTTATCGGCAGTGCCGCGCATCAATTCCTCCAGACCGAACGACGAGCCGGTAACGCGCTGCAAAATAAAGACCGGATACGCGAGATCGGCGCATTGAGCTTCCGTCTTGCTCTTGTCCTTCAGGCACAGGTCGCTATCTTCTTTGTCCCAACCTTCGGACAACAGAGGCAGATCGGCCGCATCGGCAAAGGCGATCTTCACCTTCTTTCCACCTGCCCTTTCCGACTCCGAGAAGGCCTTAGTGACCCGCCCATCGACTTCCGCCTGCGTGAGTAATGTCTGCACCTGCTCGCACTGAGCGGAGCCGCGACAGAGGACAAACAACACAGACTGTTTGGAGTCGATCAACTGCCTGTCGAGCAACTCCGGACTGGTAATCTTGATCGGCTCCGCCACAGCGGCAGAGACGAAAAGCGCGCCGGCGAGTGTCAGCAGAAGCTGAGCGCTAATGTTCATTTTCCATTCCCTTCTTTTGTTAACGTAGTTGCTCTTCCAGCAGATGTTCCAGCCAGCAAGAGTGGGCATGCGCAGGTGGGAGTTTCTCTCTCAATCCGGCAGCCAGAATAGCAATTTCGTCCTTCGGTCCGCGAAAGTCGGTGTAACACCTTTCGCTGTAGTTCTCGATAGTGATTTCTCCCGGCTTGAGAAAGATGTACGCTTCAAACCTCAGCACGCCGTCGAGCACAACTTGCGCCTGCTCGACGGAGAGTAACTGGGGTTTAAGTGGTCCATCCCTTCCTTTGCCGAATGTGAGAGTCTTGGTGATCATCTGCTTTTCCTTTTCTCATTGCACCGTTTCTCTTTTGGGCTCGAAGCCGAGCCTGCGCTGAACATTGGCAAGCGTTCAGCCTGGCTTTCGCCTGAGGAATTCGCCTTTGCCTTATCGAAAATCGATTTGGCGTGCCTGGCGCAAACTCCGCAGCCGGTTGCAATTTGCGTCTCTTTAACGAGGCGTTTCCATTTCAGCCCACGGCGAACCGCATCTTCGATCTTGTGGTCGGAGACCACCTTGCACGAACACACGATCACGGCAGTCTCCTTCTTCTTTGTTGGTCATCCTCGCGCCCGGTAAGCGCGCTATGCTGACTTACCGGGCGGTTTTACAGCCGTTTTAAGCAATACTCAAGCCGGCTTCTTTCGTCCCTTAGGCAGCACATGCTTGCCGTTGTCCGGGCCCCAGATCTCGCTTGGCGGTTCACCGAAGAATCGCCTGTAGGAATTCAATGTTCTGTGGTATTGCGCGGCAAACAGCGCTTCGTCGGCGGCTTCTCCGCTGCCCGGGTCGTGGTGGATCAGACGCCCGACTATATCTCCCATCTGCTCCCAGTAAGACCGGGTGTAAATGAGATGAGTATGCCAGACCTCGTCTACCACCAATGACGGTGTCACTGTGTGCCCTGAGACCGCAGCCAGGAAAATGAAGCGCTTATACTCTTCTATAGCTGCCGCCGTAAATTCGATAGTCCAGTCCTGCTCGTCGGCAAGACGCGCCGAAAGAGGATATGGTGCGCCCCTCATGTCGAGCGAAAAAGCAGATAGTGCTGACCATAGTGAAGCGAGGTCGCCGGTCAGTGCTTTTGCACGGCCAGCGTTTTCATTTACGTTGGACATTCGATCGATCCCTTTCCATTTTTCGCAAACCAATTCGGTGATTGTGGTAATAGGCGGAGACCGGCTCTCGATCTCCAATCCTATCGATCTTCGCCACTTACTCCTCTATGGAGTCACGACTCTGCTCACCTGTTGGAGATGCAGTCCAGGCTCAGCCGCCGCCGCAACCGCCGCCGCCTCCGCATCCACCACTGCCACCACCACAGCTGGAGCCGCCGCTGCTGCAGCTGGAGGCTGGAGCGCTACAGCTGGAGGCTGG
>PNLN01000176.1 GCA_013823055.1 Cyanobacteria bacterium DS2.3.42 | reverse complement strand
CCACATTTTGTCTCAAAACGTTTATGCACCAAACGATTAGCGACTATTTTCCACTTGCAATTGCGCACCATATCAGGTGACTGCTCAGTGACTTTGCAACCATTTTGAACTGTATTCAGGCCAAGCAGAGGCACTAACACCTGGCACTATCACTAGTTTTTCGGTTCTAGCAAAACTGGACTTGAAAGCGGCATGCTTTTCGACCAACCGCACGGTCCGGATTTAATAAAGCAGCAATGCCTTGCCCAGCAAGCATTACGAGCGTTTCCACCTTCACACTTTCAAGTGATTTTCTGCCCCTGAAAACTTCTACCAGACGGGTCTATATAAAAACGAATATCTATATAACGCTATTGGCGGCACCCAACACGGCAATTCTTTCTGCCAGTCGACTCCTCTATAGCCAAGATGGTTATGCTCCGAAAGCACGAGTATCGTTATCCAAGGAAGGCATGAATCAAAGTTCTTTCTTCCACTCCCAGGTCTGCAATTCCTTACGGTCTTCGTCGTAATAGCATCCGACGATCAGGGCCTTCGGAAAAATTGTTTGCAATCGCTGAGCATCTTTTGCCGTCCAGTACTTTCTATCGATACTGATAGCGTTTAATTTATTCATGGCTGCAAGTGCCGGAATGGCAGCCGGTGTTATAGCTGTACCGGCTGTATGCAAAGCCTTCAGCTCAGGCAAATCTTTTAAAGCTTCAATTGAAGCATTGGTTATTTTGAAATTCTCTTGCAAATTTACTTGCACCAATGTTTTGACATTTGCAAACTGAATTACATCCTTGTCTGTAAGATCCAGCTTGGCCATATTGATTGTATGCAGGATTTTACTCTTTGACAGGGCCGGAAGCAGTGTTTTTCCATCTTTCATTGCACCGATACCAGCGTCTGCAAGATTGGGAAAGTTTTTCAAATTTCTAAAAGCATCGGCGGTACATCTCGTGTTAGTAATCTCCAGGTTCAGCAGGTACGGAACATCTTGAAGACAGCGCAATCCAACATCACTGAGTGCCGTATCGTAAGCAGCCAGGTTAACCAGCGCCTTCCAAGTCGCACAATAGGCAAGGGCGGCATCAAAGACTACATCAGGATTATGCGCGACCATGTCTCCTTTCCGATTGTCGTTTTGAATTTCCAGGAAATTTACATCGTAGTCGCCAAAACCTTTTAACAGTTGTGGATACTTATCCAGATCAGTTTTTCTGACCAAAAAGAAAACGGTATGGTCAAAAGGAATTACGTGTGTTCCTCTTGCTTCCTGTCTTTCTGAAGCTTTGCCGGTCTTGGAGTCAATGGTGGCAAACATGCCGATACTGAATGCTTTCGGAAACTTATACAGCCGAATGGCTGTTGGCCCTTTGCCTTGCACTGTCACAATTGGAGTAGAACCAAGGTCATTAAGATCGTCGTGTAACGTGTTCATGTCCACGGCTCTCTGAACATATTTTTCAACAACGACTGGTTTAGGCTTCGGCATGAGCACAAAACCAACTAGCGCTCCCAATCCAAAGCCAACCGCCAGACATGCCAGAGCAACTGTGATAATCAAAGCTTTGGGAAAGGATTTCTCCGTTGTCGGCGATGTGCGCAAGAAATGCGGCACAGTCTTTGACACCGTAATGTTCGCCGTCTCATCAGTCTGTCCACGCTGAAGAATGGCTAAATCTTCAGAAAGATCAATCAAGCTTTGATAGCGCTCGTCCGGATTTTTTGCCAGCGTCTTAGCGACAATCTGTTCTAAAGCTTCCGGAAACTCCCGTCCCATCGAAGCTTCCTTCAAGGTAGGGGGCGTTTCCGATTGATGTTTCAACATCAAATTGAGGGCGTTATCACCATGAAATGGCGGAGCACCAGTTAGTGCCTCATACATCACGCAGCCTATTGAATAGATGTCGGTGCGATGATCTATTTTTGTCCCCATACATTGTTCAGGACTCATGTACAGGGGGGTTCCAAAAATTTCTCCGGTGCGCGTCAGATTGACGGAATTGCCGCCTTCGTCGTCTGTGAGTTTGGCAATACCGAAGTCGACAACCTTTGGAATATAAGTCTCGTTTTCTCCACTCGATTTGTCCAACATGATATTGCCGGGCTTAATATCTCGATGCACTATGCCTTCGCTGTGCGCATAACCGAGGGCAAAACAAACCGGGATAAAAATCCGCAAGACTTCTTCAATCGAAAGAGTGCCGACTCTCTTTGAATACTCTGAGAGATTTTCTCCTTCGATCAAGTCCATTACGAAAAATGGCTGATGGGTGCCGAGAATTCCGAAGTCGTACGCTCTGACGAGGTTAGGATGATTTAGTTTACTGGCCGCCTGTGCTTCCTTTTGAAATCGTCTGATCGCAACATCGGGAAAGTTTTGTCCTGTCAGTGTCTTAAGTGCGAAAAGCTGGCGGAAGAAAATTTGCTCAACTTGGTAGACGGAGCCCATGCCACCGTGCCCGAGCAGCTTGATTATCTTGTATTTTTCACCAACTACTTCGCCTGGCTCCAGCAAAGGAACACCGCCGTCAGCAGAAGCAGAGACCGTGACAAACGTAGAATGTGTATCGTTAAACTTGACCTGGTCGGCAGGTGTTTGATTTCCAGAGTCCATAAAAACTTCGCTTCGGCAGGCTGAGCTTAGAAAGGCTCGCCGTAGTAAAAGCACCGTAGTACTTCATATATGTACCATTTAAGCCAGTTTTTAAGCTTTTGAATGAGCCGCGACCAGGGGTTTATCCGCCTGATTGCGCCTACTTTGGATTGCCCGAACCCGCGCTCTTAAGACGCTGGCTCTGCTTGGTCAGCCAACTTTCAACAATCTGAACTGTGCGAGCGTCATACTGCCCCTTTTCAAAAATAAGGTGTTCGGCGTCATCAAGCAGTACATAATTCTTATAAGGCGTCTTCAGGGCATTAAACAGCTTGAGAGTACCGTCCGCTTTGGAAAGTTTGTCACGCCCGCCTTGCAACATTAACACGGGAACACTGTCTATGCGCTTTGCCATCTCATCGCTTTGATTCATAAATGCGGCAAATTGAGTCATTTGCTTAGGCGTCATTTCCAGCTTGGCGCTGGGGTCATTTGCCCAGTTGGCGCGAAGTTTTTTATCGCTGGTGGCTTTCTCTATTAGCTTTTCTCCGACGTTGAATTTGGAATTGGGACGCACCATTCGTAATGCCACTTCCATAGCAGTCTTTTTTGCGCCGTAAAATTGAGAGCCTGGCACCGATGCAATCAAGCCTGAAACACACTCAGGGAAGAGTGCTGTAGCCTGCAAGGCAATGGCTCCACCCATGGACTCACCGAGCAGGAAAACAGGCACGCCCGGGTTCATCGTCTTGACCCAATAAATTGAGCTGCGCAAATCCATCATCGTTTGATAAAAATCGAGCTTCTTATCCTCATCCATCCAACTGCCGAATCCGCGCACATCTATCGCATAGGTCGAGATGCCGCGGCTGGCCATCTGCTTTGCAAAACCGGCAAAGGAATTCTTGTGCAAGCCAAAACCATGAATTGATAAGATTGCCGCAATCGGTTTGCCTGCAGCCGGCCACGCCGAAAAGGAGGTCTCAAAAGGAGCAGCCTGCGCAGCTTTAGGTGCTTGCTCCGCTTGAGGCGGCTGAGATGCTTGAGGAACAATTTGCGTCTTTTCAGTTGCAGAACCTGGAGAAGCCTTCTGAGAGGTGGAGCTTGGCTCTACCTTGGGCAGAACTACAGCTGGCGCTTGCTTTGTATATTCAGGACTGTCGAGTACTGGACGCGGCACCGATGTCTTGATTTGGAAGTCAGAATTACTGAGTGGAACCGGCTGACCTTGTGGCTTTGCCTGCAAGGAGGGGCATGAAGAAAAAAACGACAATAAACAAATAGAAAGGGCTGCCGAACGGGGCACGCCGAAAAGATTAGAGCGCCGGTTTCGATTCTTTCTATGTAGCAGATGAAACATACCAGAAGTATATCAAGACTGGCTCCGGACGAGACTTCATGTGAATTTCTACAGCTCTTCTCGCCAATTCCAATCCGTAAGCCGATTGCTAGAATTTAGCTTCTTTGCCTGAATGGTCAGGTTTGGCAGGTCGGCAGCCAGCTTTTGAATGTCTTGAGCGGGCCAGTTTTCTTTGCTAATTGTCAGTACTCTCAACTTCTGCATTTGCTTAAGCGTCGCGGCAGATGCAGGTGTAACACCCGTAGCGGCGATGCTCAAGACGATCAAATTCTTGAACGACTTCAAACCTTCGTCGGTGATTTTGGGATTTGAGTCGACAGTAAGGATCTGCAAAGGTGCAATCCTGCTCAATTCTTTCATGTCCCCGTCGCTCAGATCGTTTTCAGCGAAATTGAGTATTTGCAAGCGTTTGCTTGCCTTCAATTTGCCGATCAGACTCCTGGCGCCAGAAACGTTTTTAAGGCCAAGGTAAGTCATTTGAGAGAAGTTTTTTAAGGATTGAACACCTTGCGCCGTCACAAGCGTGTCTGAAACATCGATAGATTGGAGATTGGGAAGGTCTTTGATAAAACTGATTCCTCTGTCGGTCGTTCTGGTTCCGAAAAGAAAGATTTCTTTCAATCCTTTGAGTTCGGAGCAGAGAACAAGGCTTGAGTCATAAACAAAGCCGATGTCTTCAAATTTTTCAGAAGTATCATTTGTAATGTGCAGGTGATGCAAATCATCAGCCTGAAAACCTCTCAACAGATGCGGATAACTAAAGAGCCGACTGGCTGGAACTTTAAGATAAGTCTCTGCTTCGAAAGGAACTGTAATCGAGCCTTGCGCAGCTCTAGAGTTATCCACCCTGGCTAGAGGATGGGAGTACTTAAACACTCCGATATCAAACGAATTGGGAAATTTATAAACTTGCACAGGCTTTGTACCGGTGCCTTCTACCGTCAAGTAGCGGGTATGTCCGGCACTCAACACTTCATCATAATCTCTCTTTGCCTGCTCGGATATTTGCGCAGGCGCCGGTGCTTGTACTACGGCAGCCTTCGGCTTCGGGGCAAATGAAAATCCCAAGACAACTCCTGCGACAAGAGAACCGGCGCAAGCAGCAACGACAAGCGGGGGCACTTTCGGCTTCTTCTCTTTAGGTTGAGGAGTATTTAAAACCGGAATGTCTTTTACAGTCCGGCTATGCGCTTTGCTCATAACTTTCTTAGGTGCGACCGCAGCCAGTCTCTCTTTCAGTGTGGCGAGATCACGTGCTAGATCTAGAAAGTTTTGATAGCGTAAGTTAGGATCCTTAATCAGCGCCTTTGAGATTATTGCTTCAAGCTGGTCAGGGAATTCTCTTCCCATCGAAGCTTCCCTCATCGTAGCTGGCTGGGCAGTCTGATGCTTGATCATCAGATTAAGAGCCGTATCTCCATGAAACGGCGGCGCCCCCGTAAGCACCTCATACATGACACAACCCAGTGAGTAAATGTCGCAGCGGTGATCAACCTTGATGCCCATACACTGCTCGGGGCTCATGTATAAAGGGGTGCCAAAAACTTCGCCGGTTTGTGTAAGCGTAAGCGAATGTCCGTCCTCGCCCTCGCTCATTTTTGCTATACCGAAATCAACAACCTTGGGAATGTAGCCGAGTGGATCGTTGGGAGTAATTGCAAGCATGATGTTGCCGGGCTTGATGTCCCTGTGTATGACACCTTGTTCATGTGCGTAAGCAAGCCCAAAGCAAACCGGGATGAAGATATTGAGCACTTCTTCCACTGGAAGGATTCCTACCTGCCTTGAATACTGCGATAAATTTTGTCCTTCCACCAGGTCCATGACAAAAAACGGCTGCTGATTTTCCAATACACCGAAATCATGTGCTTTGACCAGATTCGGGTGGGAAAGCTTGCTTGCAGCTTTTGCCTCTTTGTGAAAACGCCGCAATGCTACTTCTGTGAAGGCCTGTCCGTGCAAAGTTTTCAGTGCAAACATCTGGCGCAAAAAGATCTGCTCTACACGATAGACGGCGCCCATTCCTCCGTGCCCGAGAACCGAAAGTACTCTGTAACGCTCGTTGATTATCTGACCAATACTCAGAAGCTCGCTTTGTGAGCCGCTCATACCAGAGCCGGTGATGAGAGTCTTCGGCAAGTCTACTTTAGGAAGGCCATGCCTGGGAGTGTGTGAATCGGAAGTTTCCATGGCGTCAATTCTAGAAAAGAGCTCTGTGCTGGCGAAATTGATAAGGTTGTTTAGAGACTATAACCGTTTCTACTCATTCTTGAGATATTGATCACGCGGTAAAAAGATTGCTGAAATTACTAAAAACCCCACCCATTTTGAGTCTGCTTCATCTTGATGCGAGGACAGGAATATATGTTAAAGATATCAGCGTCACATAAAATCAATATTCAGCCAATATAGGATCGCAATAGCAACAATCAAATTTCTCCCGAACTGAGAAATTTTCTTGTGACACCATATGTAGTTAACACGATAGTGCCATCACTAATGGTGCACATATCTCTTTTAAATTCGCTACAATTACATTCATGGAATTGAATCGCGCCACCGAAATTGCCACGACACTGATGAGTATTCACGGTCTTTCCGACTGGCAGTTTCGTCTCAACAAAAGCAAACGCTGTCTGGGAGTTTGCAAGGCCGGTCAGCGTACAATCGAACTTTCCACAGCTTATGTTTTTCAAAATTCAGAAGAACATGTCCGAGATACAATTTTGCATGAGATTGCCCATGCACTGGTGGGAATCGATCATGGTCACGACAATGTCTGGAAAGAAATGTGCCTGCTTTTAGGATGCTTGCCGAAGGCTTGCGACAATACTGCCGTTTTGCCGGAAGGTGCATGGCAGGCGCGTTGTCCCTCTTGCCTGACTGCTTTCACTCGGCACCGCCGCCCTGATCAAATTGCCGGCATGTACTGCCGAAAATGCGGACCAGATCGCGGGCGTCTATTGTTCAAAAATTTGCGAAGAGACACATTTAGACAAGTTGATCCCGTGCGCCAATCAAATCTCAAGCAGCCGCGGCAACTCACGCTTCCACTGGGAGCAGCGTTTTAACTCTTTGATTTAGAACGTTCTTCGTTCCATAAAACACATTTGCGAGTTGATGCCTGCCTCGTGCACAGGTGCGCGCATATAAGTGCCATCAGGCAGCATGATGCGGGCTTTGACGGTATCGCACAAGTAAGCGTTCAACACTTCATCGCGCAAATAACGGGCGTTCTTTTTATCGTCGATCGGCACAAGAACTTCAACTCTTCTGTCGAGGTTGCGCGGCATCAAGTCAGCACTGCCGAAATAAATTTCTTCGTCACCGCCATTGCGGAAATAGTAGATACGGCTGTGCTCGAGGAATCTCCCCACGATGCTGATCACTCGAATATTGTCGCTTACGCCCTGAATGCCGGGCTTCAGACAACAGACGCCGCGAACAATCAAATCGATTTGCACGCCCGCTTGCGAAGCTTCATACAAAAGTTTGATGATCCGTTCATCGACAAGTGCGTTGGTTTTGAAAATCAGATGTCCTGGTTTTCCGTTGCGATGGTTTTCAATCTCGCGCCTGATCATGCTTTCGAATCGATCGCGCAAATTAATCGGAGCAACGATCAGTTTGCGATAATCTTTCTTGCGAGAATAACCGGTCAAATAGTTGAACAAATCGGCGACATCGGCTCCCAGCTCTTCGTCAGCGGTAAGCAATCCGAAATCTGTGTAAAGGTGCGCAGTCACCGGGTTATAGTTTCCGGTGCCGAAGTGGACATAGCGCTTAATTCGATCGCCTTCCTTGCGAATAATCAAGGCCACTTTAGCGTGCACCTTCAGTCCCAGAAGACCATAGACAACATGAACGCCCTGACGTTCCATCGCTTTTGCCCATTCGATATTACTTTTCTCGTCGAATCGCGCTTTCAGTTCTACCAGGACGGCGACTTGTTTTCCACGTTCTGGAGCGCGAATCAGGGCGTCAACGATAGGTGAGTTGTTGCCGACTCGATAAAGAGTCATTTTCATCGCCTGCACATTAGGATCGCGCACAGACTGCGTCAGGAAATTCACAACAGGCTGAAACGAGTCATATGGATGGTGAACAAGAACATCACGGCGTTTCAAAACGCTGAAGAGATCTTCATCCTGCGAGTCCGGATTGAGTGCCTGAGGAATTGCCGGCAAGAAGGATGGATACTTCAAATCGGGACGGTCCAGTACGCAAATGTACTTGAGCATACTCAAGGGAAGCCGACCTTCCACCCAATAAATGTCGACCGGCTCGATCTCGAGATTGTCGACCAATATTTCCAGCACGCGATTGGGAATGCCCGGATTAACTTCCAGGCGAACAACGTCGCCGAATCTCCGCTGGCGAATGCCTTCCTCTGTTGTTTCTAGAAGATCGCCTGCTTCCCATTCCTGGATTTCCATTTCTGCATCTCGGGTGACGTGAAATGGATGTGACTCAACCACTTCCATGCCCGGAAAAAGAAAATCCAAATGAGCGCTGATCAACTCATCAAGCCAGATGAATGTCTGCGTTTTACTGGTCTGGAAATTACGCCTGGAAAGTGGCGAAGACGGGTCATCAACACGTATAAGCTGAGGCAAACTATCGGGCACTTTCACGCGCGCAAATCGCTCTTCGCCGAGATTGTCTTTGATTAAGACAGCCAGGTTGAGACTGAGATTGGAAATATGCGGAAATGGATGTCCCGGGTCATAGCCCAGAGGCGTCAGAATCGGAAAGATATTTTGGTGGAAATATTCACGAATCTTGGACTTCTGGCTTTCGTTTAACTCGTTGTATTGAAGAATGCTGACTCCGGCGTCTAGCAAGGCCGGCGTCAATTCGTTTTTGTAATAGCGATGAGCCCGCTGCAGGAGCGCTGCCACCTCAAATCTAATCGTTTTCAGCTGGTCACTTGGCGTCAGCCCGTCGATGCCGACAGCAGTATTTCCAGCCTCAACTTGCCTTTTGAGCCCGGCCACGCGGACCATAAAAAACTCATCCAGGTTGGAGCCGACGATAGATAGAAATTTGACCCGCTCAAAAAGCGGATTGCCCGAATCCTTCCCCTCTTCCAGCACTCTGGCCTGGAAGGAAAGCAGACTCAGCTCCCGATTGACGTAAAGCTTGGGATCGTCCAGGGATGGCAGTGGGTTGGAATAGTCCAACTCAGCAAAAGAGCCAGTGGACAGCGAAGTAGACGGCGTCGGCTCGACATCGTTCTTATTTTGCAGATTTTCGGTCGTCATTCTTAAATTGTAGTGGATCTGAGGCTGGTCACGCGTTATGCGTCTTGACTATTCTTTGCAAAAAGACGTGCGGCGCCCCCGAATTCGAGCTGCCGCTTTACAATAGAATAAGCCAAAGGGCTCCTGGTCACGGTCGGTTTTCAAGTTTGTACCGGTGCACAGGTCGAAACAAACTAGAAATTGGGGGGACGAAGGTCCTCAACCGCCCGGCTTCAGTCATTGAAGCCGGGTCTGTATTTTGGCTCAAATTTAAACCGATATCGGTTGAAATTCGAGACGTCACTGGCTTGCGATTTTATATTGAAAACCGCCGTTTTGCTCGCGCCCGTCTACTGCAGAGACTATGGCACGTGCCCTCGAGCGGCTCTTTTCGATGAGAAGCGCGTTGGGCAGGTCGGTCGATTCAACCTTGGCAATGGCTCCTTCCAGCGACCGTCCACCTTCTACATGCCTGGCTATCAGGCGAGGGTGGATTGTTTCAATTGAAGTATCCAAAAACCAGGAATCGTCCAGCAATTCGGCAATTTGCCGCCAATCACCTTGATCTAGCAGCAGATAATTACCTTCGGTGACAATCACTTTGACGTCGGCACCTATTTCGATGGCGTCGACAATTGAGCCGTCGATAGAACGATCGAAGGCCGGCGCTTTCAAAACTTGAGGCGGCGATATTCTGATTCTCGTAAGCAACTCAATAAAGCCCCTGGCATCAAAAGTATCAGGAATACCTTTCAGCGCCCTCAAGCCCAACTTGTCTAGCGTTTCATTCGGCAGGTGGTAGCCGTCCATTGGCAATATTTGCGCCTTCTGCTCTGGCTCAAGGATGGCATTAAGAGATCTGACCAATCCCTCTGCAAGGGTAGATTTACCGGCTCCCGGAAAACCAACGATGCCGACAATAAATCGATTATCGGCGGACACCTTGGATAATCCTGCAAGGACTCGACGCGTCAGCATTTCCAATTGATTTCTCCTGTGGCCAATTGCGGACTAGAGCGGGAAAAGTGGTATACACAAATTATGGCGGTATCCCTGAACACCCGTGATTTTAAAAGACTACTCAAAACAGTTGGCTTTTGGTGTTCGAGGGATTGGTATATTGATCACCTTGAGGTAGGCCGGTGGAAGCCCCAGCGGAAAATACTGGGCAAGAGGTTCTCGGATCCATAGGTTGGTTGGTTGATCGGACCAACCAGCAAGTGCTTGGCAGCGTCTGGCTGGCTGATAACTCAAAAGCGATCACTTGCGCTCACCTCACTGTTCCATATTCGAGCTTCCCAGAAGTACTCTTAGTAAAGTTTCCCGCCACTGGAATCACATGTGGTGTCAAAGAAATTGAATTCCATCCTGACTTCGATCGTTGGATGGCCAAACGTTTTGCTGGACAGACTCAGTTGAACCCTGCATTCGAATTGATTTCTCAAGCTCAGAATGTTGCTGCCTTGAAGCTTACCGGACAGATTAAACAACTTGATAGAGAAACGATGCAGCGAGTGAATGCGGCTTTGATCTTGCCGCCCCCGCAGGGAGAAACCATGGTTTCCGGTACGGCCGGTAGAATCGAATTGACGTCCGTTTTGCAAACACTGGTCAATGCACGCAATTTTGGCACTCTTATGTTGCTCGATGATCGAAATCGCATCATTGCTCGCTTGTTTCTGGAAGATGGCAAACTAACGCATGCCCAGTTTCGCAACTCCAAGAACGAAGATGCAATTTACCGGCTGATTACTTCGGAAATCGAACGTTTCCCATTTCACTTCATGCCGCAAACTCAAACTGAAGCGCAATGGTGCACTTTCTCGCCTATGGAAAAGAGCACCACATTCATTTTGATGGAAGCCTATCGAAGGATGGAAGAGTTCGGACAAATGGTTGAGCAAGCCGGTGGTCTCAATATGGTGGCAGTTCGACGGGCTGAAAATATCAACTTTGATCTACTGCCTGAAGATTGGCGTCCTCTTGCTGCATATGTCTGGAACTGCGTAAACCCTGAAATGTCTCTGGGCTGCTTGACCAGATCGCTCAGCCTTGATGCTTACAGCATCATTGGTGCGTTGCAGACCTTATGCGGCAGCGGGCAAATCGGACTGGAAAGACGCGAACCATCTACTGTAGGCGAGAGCCTACCTCTGGAAATGGCTACTGATACCCATTTGGCAGGCGGTGATGATTTATATGCGCTGGGCATTGATCCGCGCACAAATCTGCCGGTTATTATGCGTGGTTACATCGTTGAAGAATTCTGGCAAGGATTGGACCAGCACCAGGTCTCATCCATCTCTTTGCCTCTGGAATTAGCGGGTACTCCGCTGGTCAAAGATGGTGCAGTGGTCGGTATTCATTGCGGGCCGCTTGTGCAGGAATTCGGACACTACGGCGAAGGATTTGAACCACAACTGATGGTTGCCGTGCAGGCGGCCCAGACTTGCCTTGGTCTGGATACGCCGCAATCTATAGCGCATTCCGGTTCTTATCCACCTGTTAAAGAAGCGGCAGCCGCCGTTAACGTCTCTCAAAGTGTCGCCGAGCAAACTGCGGAATTGAATAGATTTACAGGAACTTCCGATAGTCTCACGCCCTTGCGAGCCAGAGACCGCATAGAAACGCGCGAAATAAACGCGCCGATGCAGGCTTTCAGTTCGTTTTTTGGATCCATCAAAGGCGCCGTCGACAATTTCAAAAAGGTGCCGCCGCCACCGCCCGGCCAGTTTCTCCAGGCGCAGATGCTGAGACAGTCTATCTCGTCGAATAAATTCAGCAAGGTCTCCGAAAACACTGAATTTCAAAACGGCGACATGGTGCGTTTTGAAGTTAAGTGTTTTGAAGACTGCTACATCTATGTCATTGTAAAATCAGCGTCTACGACAATTTTGCCGCGCTTGATTTACCCTTACCGCCAAGACGAGGACAACGCTTTAGACAAAGGTGCCGTACTGACGCTTCCGGAAAGAGCAGCTGAAAGGGCTCATGCAGGCTCCGGAAAACAGTCACTTTCAGGCGTTATGATCCCTGGCGTTCCGGGACGAGAAGAAGTGTATATGCTGGCTGCTAAGAATTCATTGTTCGAAGCATTCAACACTGCCGGGGCCGACCAAATAGTGGCCGAGAATCTCTTTACCATTTTGCAGGAAGTGGTCCACGGGCAAGCAATAACACGACCTGCTGGTGCCATATTTCATGGAATGGTCAGTGAGACTCAAGTATTCGATCCGATGGAAAAAGTCAACGTGCTTGTCTTGAGACTGTCACATCAAAGATAAGACGTCAAAATCGCATTTTTGATCGCACCTTCTGCCATTCTCAGAGTTTTCTTGCTGATCTGCTTTGCAGTCTTGACACCTGCTCCGGAATTTCTTGCGGGCTGTTCCGTTTTTGCTTTGACGTTTTGTCGAGTACGCTTCTTGCTCCTGCTCTTTTTCTTTGTCGTACGACCGGTTTCTGAGCGCCAATTTTCTCTATTTTTCAATGTATCGCGAACGATTTCTTTGAGTTCTTTCAATTCCAGCGAAAAGGTCAGTGTTTCCCAGAGCACGCGTCGCCTGGACGTCCATAAACCAGCCGACAGTTTACGCGACGAAAGTATGCTCATCGCCTCTTCCTTCCACAGCAACTGACAGATGGCATAAGGATCGACTTGCGGGTTTAAGCGAGGCGCCCAGATCTCATCGACATAAGGCACTCCATCACGCATGCCTGCCACCATCAACCCCCACCAGGGAGGTACTACTTTCATGGCTTCCTCGACATGTGCCTCGTCGGCTACCAGAGTTAGCTTGTCGAAAACCTTGTTATAAGCGGCTTGCTGGGAGTCGAGGCGGACAAGATTGTCTTCTGCGCTTTTGATTTCATAGCCATGCAAATAGCCGTTCACTGCAGCTACGTCAATGCGAAACTTGCCTTCGAAAATACCGAGCTCGTCAATCACTCTGGTGGATGGATCCAGAGCGCAAATACGCTTCATCTCAACTTCATGCAAAATTTTTCTGATGTCTGCGTCGTGCATGATCGTTTTCTAGAGTGCCACCAAATAAGGTGTATTTTAGCAAAGAAAAAACAAGTCTCAGCAGAAAAACTGCCTGGAAGTCTTTGACTCGATCTTCTCTTCTATTTTGCGTCGATCGATCTCTTTACAAGAGTCGGATAGATGGATAAACAGAGCAAAACACTTCCATTTCCCTATATGCATAAATAGGAATAGTGTCCTTGGGCTGGTTATAGCCAGGGAAAAGTCCGCAGGCACGGGTATAGCAGTCGTGGACACCCAACATTCCTCCAAGCGTACTAAAGCGAGTCATGAGCGAGGAAGAGTCGACAGAAAGCAAAATGCCGGTCGAAACTGACCAGTCCAATGGAATCGATGATATCGAGCGCACCATCGGCACTGGTTCTATTGGCGCCCTGAATCTGAAAAATGGTCAGACTGTGGCCGGCCGCTATACCGTCCTTGAAGAAATTGGACGAGGTGGTATGGGCATTGTCTACAAGGTCAATCAGTTCGCGCTGGCTAAACACTTTGCCCTTAAGACAATTGATGCAGCTGATGTAGACGACGCCACCTGGCGGCGCTTTCAGCAGGAAGCAAAAGCTACCAGTCTTCTCGACCATCCCAACCTGATAACAGTCCACGACTTCGGCTTGATCGAAGAGCGTCATCCATATTTCGTGATGGATCTAGTAGAAGGCAAGACACTGGCGAAGCGAATCAAAACCGGTGGTCCATTGAGTGTTGAAGAAGCGTTGCCGCTTATGATCCAGGTCTGTTTCGGACTTGCATACGCTCATGACCTGGGCATCGTTCATCGAGATATCAAACCGTCCAATATAATGTTGTGCAAAACGGAGATCGGGACTGCCAATTCAACAGTCAAAATCGTCGACTTCGGAATAGCCAAACTTCACCTCAACGAGGCCACAGAAACACAAGGTTTGACACGGACCGGGGAAATTTTTGGCAGCCCGCTTTATATGAGTCCAGAGCAATGCCTGGGTCAGCCCGTCGATCACAGAAGCGACATTTATGCAGTCGGTTGCGTTTTCTTCGAGGCTCTGACAGGAATTCCACCATTCCAAGGCAATTCGGCGCTGGCGACAATGATGAAGCATCAGAGCGAAGCAGCGCCCACTCTCAAAGAAGTTACGCTCGGAAAAGAATTTCCGATAGAAATCGAAAAGTTGATCGCCAGACTTTTGACCAAGGATCCGGCACAGCGATACCAGTCACTAAAGTCGGTGGCAAAAGATTTGAGTTTGCTTCAACAGGGATTGGAAGCACAGTCATATACAGGTGTTTTACCAGGCGTTACCACAACCTCCAGAACAAGAACGGTTTCATTGTCGTCAGCAGTATTGACCGGCCTTGCAGCAGTTTTTCTGACAGGACTCATAACCTGGGTTGTGAAAGGCAACATTGACGCAGAGTCGTTTGCAAAGCAACTCCAGCAAAAGGATGCGACGCCGATTCCATACCCAGTGATGTCCACTGAAAATGAGGACGAAAAGGCGATCTCGTCGCTGGAGAGAAGAGATGGAGTGCTGTACAAAAAGTTTGTTTTCCCGAAAAACTTTGGTCAATATGCACTTTTGGGAACACTAGAACCGCCAAAGATAGCGAAAGGCACCGTTTATATTCCAATCAACCAACCAGTCAAGCTGATTGTGAAAGACATAGGTATTGTAAGCAGTCCAAAGTTTTTCCTGCGTTTCGAACCTGATTCAATCTTGGAACTAGATATTTCCAACAATCTTGGGGTCTCGGATACCACCTTCGAATTCCTGCATCATCTAAGATCCCTTGGATACATGTACGCAACAGGAATTGATATTTCCAATTCCATTATTGCTCAATTCAATTTGATGCCGCAGCTAAACAGGTTGTATATCGGCTCGACTGCAATAAGACAAAATGGACTGGTTCAACTAAAATATCTAAGAGAATACACAGAGCTTGGCTGGCACAGGCTCGGGCACGTTGACAAAGCATTGAAAAAGTTGAAGGGGTCGCAAAAGCTGCGCTCCCTTATCCTTGATGACGATGACGTGACAGACGAAGATCTTCAAGTAATTGGCACCTTTTCCAATCTCGAGAACCTCAGTTTCGACCATTGCTCAAAGGCAACCAATCGGGGATTTAAATATCTGATGCCGCTCCAGAAACTGAGATACCTTCATATTGCTGGAACCTCCATAACGCCGGCAGTGATACCAGACTTGAAGAAGTTTCCAGACCTTGAAGAGGTGTATGTTTTTCCCGAAACCTGGCCGGCGAAGGCAGCAGCGCGTCTCCAGGCAGAGCTACCTAAGGTGAAGATGAAGATCGACGAAATCGATTGGCAACGAACCACAGGCAGAAGAAAGCAAGGAGAGCTGCCAATGGCAGATGTGCAAAAGCTATACATGGAACACCCTGTCGGTAAACCATAGACAATAGCACCGCATGTGGTGCAGGCAGAAGTTTCGACTATGGTCAGGTTTTGTCTGGGAGATCGCCGACAGGTGCGTTTAGATCTTCCTGAACAGCTTCTGTTTCACTCATGCTCGCAGGCTTTTCGAATTTGTAGCCAACACGATGAAGAGTTTTGATTAATGACTCTTGCCCGTCAATATCAATTTTGCTTCTCAACTTGGTTATGTGGACTCGCACCGTATCCGGTGAGGCCTCGGAATAATTCGACCAAACTTTGTTGAGAATACTATCGGCGCTGAAAACTTTCCCCGGATTACGCATGAAGAATTCCAAAAGCGCGTATTCTCGCGGCATCAGCTGCAGCTCTTTATCACCCTTGGTGACCACGTGGCTGACCGAATCCAGTTCGAGGTCGCCGATTTTGATGACATTTGTTTTGATTTCGCGAGAGCGGCGCATCAGAGCCCGCAACCTGGCTGATAACTCGCGCATATGGAATGGCTTGGTCACATAATCATCTGCGCCAGAGTCCAGACCTTCTTCCTTGTTCGAGATTTCCTTCTTGCCGGTAAGCATGAGGACGACGCCCGCTCCGCCATTGGCTCGATACTCTTTGCAAACCTCCAGACCTGTCAGTCCCGGTACCTGCCAATCTAAAATCAGCACATCATACTCAGCGGTTTTCAGCCTTTCTAAAGCGGCGGGACCGCTGGTGACGTGATCAACCGCATAGCTTTCGCCGGTAAGCCAATCGTCGATGACTCTTGCCAACCGAACGTCATCTTCAACAATTAGTACTTTGGGCATCTTGGAAAACGCAAAGAGGAGGTATTCCCCATTTTAGCGTGCAATGGGCTGGTTAAGTGTCCGCTTTTTCAGATTAGCCTTGCCGGTGCGTGTAACTGATAGACATCTACGGGCACAGGATCTAAAGTAGTCAAAGAGTCCTATATCTGGACAAAAGGAAAGCATCCCAGGCCGATGCGGCTGAACTTAAAACAAAAAGGGCTGATCATCGTAGCGTTTCCTCTTATTTTCGAGGCTGCGTTTATCCTCGCGCTCTTTCTAACACTCGAGAAAGCAGAAGAAAACGTCAATAAGGAAACCAAGTCCAGACTGGTCCTTCAGGAAGTTAACAACATATCCAAAAGCATTTTTGATTCAGCCAGCCATCTGGTGACTTGGAATTTCACTCACAAGAGAGCTGAGCTTCAACAATTTGACAGCACTATGTTGGGTATTGCCGACAGCATCGATAACCTCAAGGCGATGAGCGCCGATGATCCAATTCGGCGTGAACGGGCTAAAAAACTCGAGTTTCACGGCAAGGCGACAATGAGAAATTTGCTCTCCCACCGAGAGAAAATGGTCGGTGATTCTTCGCGAGTTTATACACCGAATTTTCAGGAATTCAGGCGAGACTTCAACGCCGAATTCGATCCATTTTTGAAAGAAGCGCAGAGATTGGCTCAAGAAGAAGAAAGTGTGCAAAAGCTCGTACCTCAAGCCATAGAGGCGAGAAAGACTTCGTTGCGGATTCTGCTTTTTACGGGATTCGCGATCAACATTGCCATTGCAATATTTGGCATGATGATTTTCAACCGCGATATATCATCAAGATTATTGGTGATGATTGAGAATTCTCAGCGCATGGCCATAGGAAAAGAATTGCTTGGAAGAATCAGTGGACAAGATGAAGTTGCCCGGTTGGACAAGGTCTTTCATGATATGGCAGAGTCTTTGAGGTTAGCGGAAGCCACGAAGCGCGAGTTCGTGCAAATGATCAGCCATGATTTGCGTACGCCTCTGACAGCGATTCTAGGGACTTTTGAATTATTGAGCAGTGGCGCCTATGGAAAACTTACACCGCGCGGACTAACAAGAGTCAATGATGCAGAAAGAGAATCAGAGAGGCTGATCGGCATGATCAACGAACTTCTGGATATCGACAAACTAGAATCCGGAAACATGCAGCTTATCCTTGATGATTGCGAGCTGCAGCCGATTTTGCGAAGAGCCGTCGAAGCAGTTACCGTCATTGCAGAAAGTCGAAAGGTGACGTTAGAACCGACTCGAGAAAATCCGATCGTCAGAGTTGATGAAGACCGAATTGTTCAGATTCTCATCAACTTGATGGGCAATGCAGTTAAGTATTCTCCTGAAGGCGGAGTGATCAAAATCAACGCAGAGCAAGAAAAAGAATTTATTCGCATCGACATTATCGATCAAGGACCGGGCATCCCGAAAAAAGATAAGAGGCTGATTTTTGAACGTTTCAAACAAATTGAAGATGATGACTACAAGCGCTCAGGCAGCAGCGGTCTCGGTCTGGCTATTTGCAAATCACTTGTAGAAAGTCACGGTGGAGTGATTGGAGTGGATAGCGAAGTCGGAAAAGGCAGTCGCTTCTGGTTCACGATCAAAAAAGCAAAAGAGAAAAACACACCAGTGCCCACTGCAATCAAAGCAATAGAACCAGCGCCAGAGCCGGTTGAATCCCTATCAATTGGCGACGATTAATACCTATTGGGCAACTGGATAGCCGATTGTTTTCAATTCGCCTTTGATGTCCGAAAGTTTTCTATGAGAGTCAAGACGTTTCAACAAAGCTTCGGTCATCGGCTCCAGCGCGAAAACTTTCTCTATATCAGCCTCTGCCACCTTGCGTTTTTTTGCCTTCTGAAGCCAACCAGCATAAGCCTTAGCGTCAATGCTCAAAGGTGACAGAAGATCATCAGACCCATCGTGCGTGCCCCAGCGATTCGGAGAACGATTCGGCCAAGTTATAGGGCCAATGTGCCAGGCGGTGTCGTCCGCTTTTCTCCAGATCACAAATGTGGCATTTTCCGAATTGAAGGACGGTTCCTTCAAAAAAGTCCTAAATTCTCTCGGAAAACCCTTCAATAAGCCAGGGTAAAGTTTTTTGCCCTCTTGTTCTTCAAGATCGAAAGGTGTTACGACCGGATTCATAACCGACTCTTCGTCGTGTCCTTTAATTACACAGCCACCTGGAGAAAACCAAACCACCAGAGAGTCATTGCCCTCCCATTCGAGCTGAAGCACCTTTTCCCCGTCGCGATCTTGCCAGTGCTCGATAAACCTTACCTCAGCATCCCTGTCATTGTGAAAGCCATCTTGATAGATGCAATCAAGTGCAGCCAGGGAGCGAGACACATTGATCAGTTTGTCTATATTGGGAAGGCGATCCAGCTTTTGTGTGGTGGGCGGTTCTTTGACCAGGCGTGCAAAGGCAAGGCGGCCGTCCTCACCCTCAACATCATCAAGAAATGAACATCCAGCAATCGCTGTTACTGCGAGCAGGGCAACCATATTGAGGACAAAGGGCTTTTTCATTGTTCTATTAATGGTCCAAAATAGCTGGGCAATTGAATCATCTCACAATTTGGAATTTCCGTGTCTGGGCAGCCTATTGCCCATGGCTGTTATCTTTGCGAATTTTGAACACTTTTTTAAAACTGGTCCCTAGGATGAATGTATCGAAACCAACCGGGTGCCCCTTCCCTCCTTTTTCCTAACTATCTGGAGCCGCGCACATGCATAGCAATCTTGAAAATTTGACCTCTTCTGAATCATTCAAGTCCGTCCCGGACATAAGCTTTGACAGTCTGCAAAGCTTCAGAATGCCGGAGTCAGTGCCAGGTGCTGCTGCGCTTAGTGGAAAAAATGAAGCAACCCTATTGTCTTTTGAAGGTCCCAATTCCAATGGTTTCACGCTCTTTGACAGCGCCGGGGAAACAGGCAGAGCCGGAAGCCAAAATGATGATTGGTTCGATCCAAAAGGAGAAAAAGGCGAGAAGGCACAAGATGAAGATGATGAGCACGAACGCGGAGAAGACGACGTACGCTGGGTGAACGAATTGCATGGCGCAAATGAAAACAACGCCGAATCCAAAGACTTGAAAGAGTCGCTTGGCAGAATTAAACCCAACGAATTAGCACCAATTCTCAACGAATTGAAGAATTTGAAACACGATGACGCCATCCAATTTCTCAAAGAGAAATTCAACAAACTGGCCGGTGCCGACAACGGCATCAGCCCGCAAGAGTTGGCCAACGAGTTTGAAGTAAACAAAGACCCAAAACAAAGAGCCGCTTGCATTTACGCGACTCGCTACTTCGACTCCTTTGCTCAGGCAGGAAATTTGGTCACACGCGACTGGAGCGGACCGACAATTGAGACCGTCGATCTGGAAAAAGTAAAGAAGCCAGGTCTATAGAAAAGTTTTTACCCGGGGAAACGGAAGAAGACGGGCAGGGACCTTAAGGTGCCTGCCATGTCTGCTTTAGCGGTAAAATTAGACGCCGGGCTAGTCAGCTCTTGAATACAAGGCAATCCGTGAAACTTTCTTTGCAACTGAAGCATAAGGCGCTAATACTGGTGGCGGTGCCGCTGTTGTTCGAATTGATCTTTGTGGCATCCTTGACCGTGCTTTTGCGCCAGGCCGAAACTGAAACGCTCAGAGAATCACATTCAAAGCTGATTCTTGCCGAGTCGAATAGCGTCTTGCGAAACTTTATCGACGCCGGTATGGCCCTTTACATGTATCAGTTAAGCGACAGCCAGACTTTTCTCGAACGCTTTCAAGACCTTTCTCTAAGCGTTCCGGAAAAGATAAAAACCTTGAGGGTGATGCTCAGGGACAGTCCGAACCAGACCGAGGCTCTCGATCGTGTCGAGCGAGTCAGCAATGCTGGATTAAAAATCCTCGGGCAAGCAAGCATGCTCATCAGTGAGGGTGAATCAGTCTCGCAGCTAAAAAACTCACGTCAAGAATTGAACAACATGATTCAAGAGCTGATGTCGGAGATACAGCGCTTTTCGAAAGAGCAGGAAAAGGCAGAGCACGTCAATCCGGAGGCAGCTGCTCAAGCTAAAGAACTGGTTGTCCGATGGCTGGCAGTTGGAATTATGCTCAATATTGTCATTGCAGTGATTCTGGCTCTGTATTTCAACAAAACCACAACCCAACGCCTCACTGTTCTCATGGACAATACCGACCACCTGGCGCGCGGAGAGACTCTCAGTCCGTTTGTAGATGGTGGTGACGAGATAGCCAAATTGGACAAAGTATTCCACCGCATGGCTGATGCATTAATTGAAGCATCAAGGCGAAAACAAGAATTGATGGCAATGGTGGCACACGACTTGCGCACTCCACTAACATCGATTCGTGCTTCACTGTCTTTGATGTCCATGGGCGCAATGGGCGAAATGCCGGATAAGGCCAAACGTCAGATCGATGGTGCGGAAAAAAACACCAAGCGATTGATCAATTTGATTAATGATTTGCTTGATATCGAAAAAATGGAAGCCGGAAAAATGGAGATGAAATTCTCCGAGTGCGTGTTGCAAGAAATCTTTGATGAAGCAACAGATTCAGTGCGTGAATTTGCCAAAAACGCCAAAGTTGAAATCGAAGTGCCGGAGACTGATATCACGCTTGAGGCCGATCAAGAAAGATTGGTCCGAGTTTTGATCAACCTGCTCGGCAATGCCGTTAAATTTTCACCGCCGGAATCAACTATCAAATTGGCGCAACAAGTCAAAGATGATTCACTGGAAGTCCGCGTCATAGATCAGGGTCGCGGAATTCCGCCTGAATTCAAAGACAAAATCTTCGTACGTTTCCAGCAAGTCAATCCGGAAGACAAACAAGAAAAACAAGGCACCGGCTTGGGACTGGCAATTTGCAAAGCCATTATCGAAGGACACAATGGAACAATTGGCGTGGACAGTGAAGTGGCAAAAGGCAGCAGCTTCTGGTTCCGAATTCCCCTGAAACAAACTGGCGAAAACGCTTGAACAATCAGGTTTAAGACGACTAGTCCAACTCTAACTTATAGCCCATGTTATGAACCGTTTTGATGATATGCGGCTTTCCGTCCTGGCTCAATTTCTTTCTCAGGTTTCTCACATGCACATAAACAGTGTGAATTGAAGACTCTGACTCGGATTTCCAGACACTCTCAAGCAAAGCTTCCTGGCTGAAAATCTGACCTGGATGGCGCATTAAAAACTCCAACAACGCAAATTCTTTAGGCAGCATCTGAATCTCTGCTCCGTCAAGAAATACTTTATGAGCATGTGGGTCGAGCGATATGCCACCAATGTCAATTGTGCCGGTCAACATCGCTTGAGGACGTCTCAGTAAAGCTTTGGCTCTCAAGCCCACTTCCTTTAAGTCAAAAGGCTTCGTCAAGTAGTCGTCAGCCCCGGAATCAAAGCCTTCCGTTTTGTCGGCGATATTGCCTTTACCTGTCAACATCAGGACCGGCGTCGCACAGCCGGAGCCGCGCATGCTTTTGAGAACCTCAGGTCCTGTCATACCGGGCAGATTCCAGTCAAGTATGACCAGGTCGTACTTTGAGATAAGCAACCGATGTGCAGCGTCTGCCCCGTCGCCCACGGCTTCCACCGTGTGCTTTTCAAAGCGCATGAATTCTTCCAGCTGCTTCTGCAGGGCAGGGTCATCTTCGACTACGAGAATTTTCGCCATTTTCTTAGTTGTTGATTGCAATTGAATATGACAATATCACAGTGTAACCGTGCTTGTTGGTTGACAGTATGCCGACGTCGGAATTGCCTTACGGCGCAATAAAGATATTCATCGCCCTGGTCGGTGTGGCCGGGGCCGGTTCACTAATGATGTGGTTGGGTTCGGGAAGTGCATCTACGATTCGTTCGTGGGAAATTGTCAGAGCCAGTCAGAAAGACGCAGTTTCGCAAAAAAAGCTTTCTGAAGCCGAAGCTTTGGGCAAACAGGCAATTCGTCTGGCAGAGCGCCTGGGTTCATCAAATTATCGCGTAGGAATCAGCCACGACGATCTTGGAAAGATTTTGGTGGCTGAGAAAAACACAAACGAAGCAAGAAAGCACTTTGATGATGCAGAAAAAATCTTGCAGACAAACATTATCCGAGCCAAAGATGATGTGACGAAACGTTTATTATTAGCTGATTTAGCTGCCTCACAGCGCAATCTTGGACTGCTTGATCTGTCGGACGGAAAACCAGAAAAAACGGAAGAACTTTTCAAAAAAGCAATCTCAAATCTGCAAGGCTGCTTGAAAAATGCCACGGACGGTCGCATCGATTGTTTTGTTGCTCACATGCAAATTGACTTATTGTCCCAATTGGCAATGCTCAATGCAAAAGTCGGGCGCAAGGTGGAAGCGATGAAATTTTTCAGGCAAGCAATCGATTTAGCAGATCAATCTTTTTACCCGATGTTCCTGATCAAGCCAGCAAAAGATGAGTACGCCCGGCTTCTCAAAACCGAAAACCGGACAGAAGAGGCGGATGCATTGTACAGCCACGACAATTGGGTGCATTACGCTCAGGCTGCAGAAAATGCTAAGAATGAGGAAGATCCGATTACCTTTGCAAAGCACCTTCGTGCCGCCGCTGACGCTGCAAAAGGGTCGAAATCTACAATGCACCTTGCAGTCATCAGTTTAAAAAAACTTGCAAAGCTACAACTTCAGCAGAGCAATACTGCGGCAAGTAGAGAAACCTGCATGGAAGCGCTGCATGTCTGGAAAACACTGGCCGGCGGCGCTGACAGCGAAGCGGACTACGTTATGGGATTATTGATCAGACAGACGCCCTCAAAAGAAAATGCGATCGAGGTTCAAACCAGTCGATTGAAATTGCGCCGCGACCTGTATGGACAAAACGATTTTCACGTGGCTGAGACAGAGACAGAGCTGGCCAACCTGTATGCTCAGACCGGAGACATGAAAACTGCCAAGCTTTATGCAAACAAAGCCTACGATACGTTCAACCAATTGCGAGTTAAACGTCATGGCTTGGGCGTTCAAGAATTGTCTCTGGGTAGAGTTTTCGAAGACAACTCGGACCTGGCCAAAGCAGAAGTGATGTTTTCGCGAGCACTGGCCGCGCAAATGAAGAGACACAAGAAAAACGCCAACATGATAAGCGAAATCTATCGACACTTGGCGGTTGTATACCAACGTCAAGGCAAGAACCCTGAAAGTCAACGTGCGGAAAGTGAGTCAAGGCGCTGGCGAGAATGAATCAATTCAGAGCAACCGAGCGCATGAGGCACTCCATAAAGTTTTTGCTTTTGCCGGTGTGGTGGTTTTGCTGTGCCTCTGCAAATGCGTCCGTGGAAATGGATGAATTCGTTGTCGACAGCAAATTGTTGGGGCCGCGCAAACTATATGTCTCTGCAAGCATCATTCGCATTGATTGTCCTAGAGAAAGTTTGACTATAATCTCAAAAAAACCATTTAGTCAGGTCACTTGTTTCAACAGCAGCTCCAAGCGGTTATGCCAGGCAGATACTGTCGTTGCAATAAAAGATCTGAGAAGGCTCGGCGTCCTTATGGCGGAAGCCGGCGAAGTTAAGCTGACTTGGACTACGTTAGGTCCGGAAACTGTACAAGGAGTGCCTTGCACTGCTTACAAAGCCAAGGTCACTCACACCGAAGCTATGCCTGATAAAGCCGACGAGGTAGATTGGCGCAAGTACTGGGTGAGAAAAGATATTGAAGTACCAAGAGCAGCAGGAGATATTTTGTCTGCCGCAGTAGGAGCGCCCAATATAGCCGGCATCCCATTCAGGCTGGAACATTTTGGGTCGGACAC
>PNLN01000044.1 GCA_013823055.1 Cyanobacteria bacterium DS2.3.42 | reverse complement strand
AACTGACCTGGGCCTGCGGGTTGACTTTGTGGATCGCGTGATAAGCCAGCGCATGCCCTTCAAGCATGTTGTGCACGCACTTGAAGGCATTGACATAGTGATGTTTTTGCCCTGGCGGCCAGGAGCCTTCGACATAGCCCTGATATGCATAAGGAAGAGGTTCGTTGATGGTTATCCAGTAATCGATGTACTCGCCCAGTTCATCGGCTACAAGTTCGGCAAATCGCCCAAACTCTTGCGCTGTTCGAGGAGCAAGCCAACCGCCTTCATCGGCAAGCCATTGAGGCAGGCAAAAATGGAAGAGCGTGACAAAGGTCGTGATCCCGCGCTCTTTTAAAGTCGAGAGCAGCTTCTTGTAATAGCGAACGCCTTCCTGGTTAAGTCGCTTGCGCCCGTTTGCATTAAGATCGCTGGGACAGAGAACCGCCCAATTGAGGCTGATCCTGAGCGCTCCCAGATTGAGTCCGCTCAAAAGTTCAATATCATCCAGGTAGCGCGAAACAAAGTCGCAGGCTGCATCCGCGGTCGTACTATCGGCGATATTGCCGGCCACCGACGCCCAGGTAGACCAATCGGAGAGCCGGCTTTTCATTTCGACAGGGTGCCCTTCCACCTGAAAGTGCGACGTGGCCGCACCCCAGAGGAATCCCTCCGGGAATGTGAGCGTTGTTTCGTCTTTGATGATCGGGTCTTCCATTTATTAAGGCTGCCACTTGGCTAGTAACTAAAGCTTACATGTTTGGCGGGATTTCAACTGATTACTTAATCATTGAGTTCATTGTCTCCTATTATTTTTCTAACAAGAAATTTCAATTCTGACTAGCCCTGCTGATGTCCTACTCACGCATTCTGAGCCAATCCGGGTCATAATCAGACCGTCTCGAAAATGGATACCCCAACCTTCTGAATCCTCGGATAGCCCACAAGTGCCTGACATGCACCCTGGATTTCGAGAGTGGAGACTGCCTTCGGTGATTGAGAACATTCAGCAGACCACCCCCCAACACGTTGTGACTGAAGCTGCGGTCCAGACTACCTCGCCGGCACGGGAGTCATCAGCTTTAGTTTTGGGCGCTCTTTGCATTGTTGTTATTCTCAATTTCGCCGCGTTTCACAGCAGCTTGCGGGGATATTTCTTAGCGGACGATTTCGCCCATGTCGATTATTTGAAAACTGTCTTTAGTGGGCATGCCCATTTACTGGTTGAAAATTTCTATTCAAACTGGATGCAGACTCTGGGCACGAGTTTTTATCGTCCATTCATTTCTTTGACTCTTGCTTTTGATTACCTTATCTGGGGAGCTAATCCGAACGGTTTTCACATTTCCAACTTTGTCTTTCAGACGCTCTCATCAGTCTTTCTGTTCCTTGCTCTCAACTGCATGTTTCCCGCACTAGCCTGGAAACCTCGATTCATGACCGCGCTTTTGGCCGCGTCACTTTTTGCCTGCCATCCTCTGCATCCGGAAGTGGTGAGCTGGATCATTGCCAGAGTAGACAGTGTCTGCACAACCTTCCTCTTCTTGTCCCTCTGGCTTTACTTGCTGTCCAGCAAGCGTGCGGACCAGTCTGGTCCTCTTCAAATTCTCAGCCTGGGTGCCTTCACCCTCTCTCTCATGTCCAAGGAAATGGCAATAACATTGCCGCCGACAATCTTCTTGTACGAATTGATCAATTTATCCTTTAGCCCGGAAGGAAAAACACTGACCTGGCAAAACAAGTTCAAAGCCGCACTGATTGCCTCGAAATGGCATATCGCTTTGCTCCTTCTATATCTCGGCTTCAGAACAATCGCCCTGGGAACACTATTCGGTGGCTATGGCGGATCAGTTGGAGACGGTCTGAAAGACACGATTTGGCGGCGCTGGTTTCAGGAAGGCTGCCTCTTTCGATTGGTGCTTCCATTCAATCAGGATGTCACCCACCCCAAGGATTCCTTGAGGCTTGTTTTCAAACTGGCACTGGCAGGGGCTTTTGCACTGGCAATTACGAGGGCATTCCTGAAGCAGGGAAAAAACTCCGCACTTCCTTTTGCTCTCTCTCCTTTTGCAATTTTCGCCGTCGGCTGGTTTGTAATCGCGCTGGCCCCGACCGTTCAAGTCTTCGATATCACAGAAAATCTGCAAGGCGGAAGATTTGTCTACCTGGCGACGGCCCCGGTCGTTCTGTTCTTGTCGGCCTTGACGTTTGGCACAGGAGACAGGCGGAGCAAATATGGAAATTTGTCATTGCTGACGGCCCTGAGCATTGCTCTGGCTATGGTTTTTACTATTTCGTACACCTACCTTGCAGTAAAAAATAACAAACCCTGGCAGGAAGCTTCTCGAGGAGTGAGCAATATCAGGGCAAGTGTCGAAAAAGAATTGGAAGGAAAACCACCCAATTCGAAAATCGCCGTGCTCAATTTGCCGCCCCATAACAAGGGCGCGCACATGCTCTATAACGCGGCCATGTTTGGAGTCACTCTTAAACCGCCTCTTTCAAAAGAAGATTTGACTGGGCGTGTGATTACCTTTGAGCCGGTCACATTCGGCGACGCTAATTTGATAAACAGAACCAGATTCAAACAGCTGCTTGCCGATAAAAATCTGTTGGGTGTTTTTGTCTGGCAGCAAAACAGTCAGAAATTGGTGGCGATGAAAGAGTGGCGCCGAGATGCCCTCGATCCCACATCTCAGTCGGTGCCGCTGAAATCAGGGCGTTGCACGCTCAAAGACCGCAGGGACTCGATGAATTCGCCTGTCATCGATGTGCCTTCAACAGATTTTGATTTTGTCGACCTGGAATTGAAAGTCGACGGAAGTAAGTCTAAGAAGCAAAATTCCAGCAACATCCTTCTATTATCATGGACTGGCGCTGTAAATCCTATGAATGGCGCAGCGCGCCAAATCGCACTGCCGCTTCGCCAAACCAACACATTTGAGAAATACAGATTCTCGGTTGGGGAGCTAAAAACATGGATCGGTGAAGGCCGAATAACCGGGCTGCAAATCGACACGAGTTTGAAGCCAATCACAATTGACCTCAAATCAGCGCAATTGACGAATGCAAGCGACGAGATTCCGGATTTGAAAGTGCTGCCGGAATGTAATTCATTTATCGATTCCAACGGCACGATTTACATCAAATCAACGCTCGGACCGCTCAGCTACGATGCCACGAAAATCAAAAATGCTAAATCAGTGCGCTATGAAATCAGCGCTCCTGATTCCTGGTTCGAACATTATTCCGGGACATTGCGCGATACAGGCCCATCGCAACATATCTCCGACTCCGGAAAGCTTAAGGATCTGAGTTCTTCAAACTTGACCATAAATCTGAATGCCCTCAAGGTCCCCGGTTTTTACGAATTGCGCATAATGGCTCTGGATGCCGATGACAAAGTAATCGGTTACGTTTCAAACCCAATTAACTTTCAGCTCTCCGGCAACTTTTTCAAACACAGCAAAGAATAGAAATGACGACATCTGCATCAATTGAAAAAGAAAAACGAGATCTGTCTACACTGTATCTCGAACCTTCGCATCTCGACCTACTTTCGGTTCGAACTCAAATCGTGATTGCCGCAATTCTTTCGTCCATTTTGGTTTTTGTCATTTACGGGCCGACTCTAAATATCGGTTTTTTGCACGATGATTTTCTGCATCTCGATTACGTGTCCAGAGCGATATTAAAAGGAGATACGCACGACTTCCTGGCCAACCTGTACAGCAATTGGGGTGGCTCTGACTTGATGCGCAGTTACAGGCCGCTGGTCTCGATCTCACTTTTATTAGACTTCATTTTATACCGCGCAAATGCCTTCGGATTCCATCTAACGAATCTGATTCTCACTTGCGCTTGCTCGCTTTTCGTTGCCCTTATCGCATCCGAGCTGTCCGGAGCCTTCGGCAACAGAATGAAGGCGTCAATGGCAATTTGGGCAGCTTTGCTGTTTGCTGCTTATCCACTTCACGTAGAGTCCGTTTCCTGGGTAATCGGTAGAGTCGATCTTTTGTGTACGCTGTTTTACCTGGCATCACTCTATTACTTTCTGCGCCTGCGATTAATCGAAGAGCGGCCTTATCTCTGGTTGACCACCGGTTGTTTCTGCCTTTCTCTGCTCAGCAAGGAAATGGCAGTGACACTGCCGGCGGTTGTCACCGTGTTCGCATTTCTGATTCCTACGCAAAAGGAGTTATCCAGTCCGCCCGGTGAGCAGAGCTTGCTGGCAAAAATATTTCGCCGGCCAAACAAGTTGGAATGGCAGGCGATTGGACTGCTGTGGCTGACGGTAATTATCTTTGCTGTTTTTAGAACTTTGATCTTAGGATGCCCAATCGGCGGCTACGGAAATTCAGGCTTTGCGGCACTTCTCGGCAGTCTTGCCAATCAAGCCGCTTTTATCAAAATTATTGTACCGACCAACGAAGAAGTACTGCCAGCAAACAACACGCTCGTCTCAATTGCGCTTATCCCCTACGTTGCAGCTCTGGTGTTTGCGACCCTGAGGTGCTTGATTACACCGACTTTGATTCGATATTTTGTCGTTTTGGCATTGTTCGGCGCCATTGCACTGCTGCCTACCTATCAAGTTTGGAATATCGCCCCAAACCTATGCGGATCGCGGCTGTTTTTCCTATCGTCGGCCGCGCTTACACTGGCGCTTGCATTTTCTTTCATCCCTGGTGAAGACGGCATTGACAGAAAATCAACAAAAATCATCGCCCCACTGGGCACAGTCTTTCTTGTTTTTACACTGATTTTATTTGTCTACCTCGGACGTGGAAATATCACCCCCTTCGTTGAAGCCGGTAAAAGGCTGCAAACTTTGCGACAGCAAGCGCTGCAATATGCCCCAGCGGAAGCGAACAAAATATTGCTGCTAAATCTGCCCTCGGATTTTCGCGGTGCCCCTATGCTGACCAGACCGCAATATTTCAAGACCATGATGTCGGCGCCGTTTTCAGATAACAACCTCAGCGATCGCATAGACACAGGAGAGATGGAATTGCCCGGCGATCATGCAAATTACTCTGTAGCTAGATTGATTGAAGCGACTTCTAGCGAGTACGGGAAGAGTCCATATTTCTGGAGTGATGCACAAGGACAGGTTCTGCCACTGCAAAATTTCAGCGGCAAAAGTGGTTTTAAAACCTTCTTCAATAAAGCCAATAAGAGCATTGTTGCTCCACGAGAAACCAGAGAATTAGACGGCAGTCAATGGCATGTTTTCAATAACGTTGCTCCGCAAGTTGAAGAACTAAAGAATTGCGTCCTCCTCTATCCGGGCCACTATGGACTGACTGCAAAACGTCCGGTAGAGCAGATCAACCCGCTTTCCACCCCGCTTATCAAAATCAAAATGTCGATCGCTGCCAATCAGAATATTGAACAGCTGATTCCTCGGATTCAATTTACGTGGGACCAAAAGCAAAATGTTATCTCGAAAAATAAAACGACAGGACTCACCGAAATTGGTGAAGACTCTTTTGAATGTCCAATGATCAACAACAAAGAGTGGCTATTAGGAGGCAGTGTAGAACGGGTAGGACTGTCGCTATTGCCCGCAAATTACTGCGTAACTGTAGAATCCATTGAAGGCATTGCTGCTGAAAAATGTATTCCGGAATTGCTGGAAGGCTCTCAAAGAGGCCAGTTTCAAGCAAGTGCCTCTAAGGTGCGTGATGCCAATTCGGTGCTGCTCCTAGTCTCCGAGCCTGATACTACATTCGATACCGTCTTAAATGGCACAGTGCTGCGCAATTATCGGAATTTATGCTTGTATCCCGAAGCAAAAAAGCTGGGCTCACCGGATGCGTCAATTACAGGAAAAGTGAATCGCTGGTTCCATCTCGAACAAGCTGACGGAATCTTCAATCTGCCGGAAGAAGTCTACAATGATGGCAGGAGTCACCAGGTAGTCGCCGTATCTCTCAACAAAAACGGTGCGATGGTTGGATTACCCAGCCGAGTGCTAAAGGTGAAGTGAAAAAATGAGCAGGGAATTCCGCAAACACAGGTCTGCTGCAAGAGCCGCACTGAGTGTCTTTTACCTTTTTCTGGGTGCACTTCTTTGTTGGTTGACTTACGAGTTGCGCATGATCGTCATTTGCTTGCTGATGGCCATCACACTTGCAGCGGCAATAGCTCCAGTTGCAGAATGGGCTGAAGCCAAAAGAATCCCGCGTGTAGTCACTGTCATAGTCATTTTTATCGTCACCGCCTTGATTTATAGTGCGGTTGCCTTCTTGCTCTTTCCTCCGATGAAACAACAGGCACTGGCACTCTATGACAACCTGCCGAAATATGTAGAAGGGCTGACGGCGAAATTTCCTCCGCTTGGAGAATATATCGGCACAAACGGCGATCACATGAAGATCGACCCGCAACATCTCAAGGAATTTGCTCCCAACGTCGCGAAACATACGCTCAGTCTTACTGCCGGACTTTTAGGAGCTTTGGCCAACGCCGTCCTGGTGCTTTTCCTCACCTCCTATTTTGTCGTCGAAGCTAAAGAGATGTGGGAAAAGCTATTGCTTTGGATTCCTCCACAACATCGCTTGAGAGCCTCCGGCTTAATCAAACCTCTGGGTGCGCGCATGGGCGGTTATGTGCGTGGACAATTGCTCGTGAGTATCGCGGTCGCCACTTTTCTGGGCACCGGTCTGACTATCCTTAAAGTAGAATATTCGCTGGTCTTGGGCGCTCTAGCCGGACTTTTCAATCTCGTTCCTTTTGTCGGGTCAGCCATTACGATGGTATTGTCCCTGGTGATAGCCTTCAACCAATCCGTCGAGCTTGCTGTTTTCGTTTTTCTCCTTTTTGCATTAGAACAGTGGTTGGAAAGCAATTTCATAGTGCCTCATCTGCTCGGCAAGCAAGTCGATTTGCATCCACTGCTGGTTTTATTTGCAATCTTGATAGGCGCCACTCTGATGGGCTTACCCGGCGCGCTAGTGGCGGTACCGGTTGCAGCCTCAATGCAATTTCTGGCCCAGGAGTTTTACATGAAACCCTTGAATGCCGATAGCACTACAGACGGTGCAACACCATGCATCGAGGCAAAAGCGAGCAAACAAATCAATAGCAGCGAGCTGAAAACGGATCAATCCGAAAGTTAGGCAGACTTGCCGGCCGTGCCTATTGCAGTGGCGATTGTTTGTTTGTTCTTCTTCAAAATTGAGGAAAGCTCTCGATTGATTCTGAGCGGTAAATCGGGTCCGCCATAGATCAAACCAGTATAAAGTTCTACGGCCCTGGCACCACTGGCTATGAACTCATAGGCATCAAAGCCGCTGGCGATACCGCCGCAACCAATGATGTCCTGGTCATGCTGCTTTATCTGATAGACGCGTTTTACCAAATCCAGAGCTTTTGCCTTCAATGGCCTGCCGCTTAATCCGCCGTTTCCCATCGACTGAACTGACTCTGCCTTAGTGGACAATCCGCCGCGCGTCGTCGTCGTATTGCCCAGGACATATCCCTTGATTCCGTATTTGCATGCGCTTGCCACAAAGGTTTCCAAAAGTTCCGGCGTGCTATCCGGCGACAGTTTTAGCAGCACAGGAAGGTTTCGACTATTGAGCTTTTGCACACCGGCCAAAATCTGGTCGAGTTCTTCAGTTTCCTGCATGATGCCTTCGTGTGTATTGGGACAGCTGGCATTGAGGGTGATAAAGGCAAGCGGAAGGTCTTTGATGCATTCAAATGAGTGCAACATATCGGCAATTCCCTTCTCCCCCTTGATGGACGGATGATTGGTCTTAGCGATATTGACGGCTACAGGCAGCGAAAAGTTGGCGGCTGCCAGCCTTCTTGCCACTACATCAGCACCTTCTCCATTCAGTCCCAGTCGATTGATGACCGCTTCATCTTCTACCAGGCGGAAAAGGCGAGGTTTTGGATTACCCGCAGATGACTGCCCGGTTATCGAACCTACCTCGGCAAAACCAAAGCCAAAGCTGGCTAGACAGCCAGTCAGGCGTCCGTTTTTATCGAACCCGGCTGCTAGACCGACCGGATTTGCAAACTTAATTCCGGCGACGGATGTCGCCAGGCAGTCGTCTTCAAAAGGCCCCCCTGCCAATCCAGCCGCCAGAGGAGCCAGCTTAATCGCCAGCGTGTGGGCTTCTTCAGGATCCATCCGAAACAAAAGTGAGCGCAAGGAGCGATACCATAAAGGCGCCGAAATCGCCGTCTGCTGCCCGTTCTTTGGTTCTACGGTTGCTACACTCATGTCCGATTATCCAGATCCGGCTCTTTAATAGTAACTGCTGTTAATGATAAAGCTATGGCTTAAACCCAGTAAGAGCTGATGATTAATTCGTCTACTCTGGCGGGCAAAATATCCATGTAACCAAGCGATGTTTACCTTGTGGCCGATAAAACGGCGTTACTTCTTTCCGTTTGCCCCCTGCCCATGCTCGGGTTTGAAATTTTGGTAGAAGAACCAGGCAGCATAACTATCGACAATACCTGCAGCGAATGCGGGCAGCATTTTTCGCCCGCCACAAAAATCTGTCCTAACGACGGCACGCGCCTGGTTGAAGCCAAGCCGAAAAAGGAAAAGAGCGAAATAGTCAAATCAAATTCAACAAATTCTGCAAACTCAAAGCCTAATCTCAAAGTGAATAAAATGGCGCCTGCCGACTCCTCACCACTGGCAATGTCGGCCGGTTCGCTCATGGCCCAGGCACTTTCCGAGGACCCAAAGCTGCGTCTCAAGGGCGAAAAGAGCAGTCAAAAGGAGCCAACTGAAACTTCAAATGAAACTCCAAAGGATGTGGTCTTCGAATCTGAAGCATGGGAGACAGAGCAATGCACTCTCGAATCGTCTGATGGCTCCGCGCCGGCAACGTACGCGCGGGAGTCGGCGGGGAAGCTTATCGGGAAGATAGTCAACGAGCAGTATCAAATAATCAGCGCCATCGGATATGGTGGCATGAGCGTCGTATTTCGAGCCAAAGATTTAAAGCTGGGCAAATTCATGGCGGTGAAAATGTTGCTGCCTCACTTGATGTTGCAATCTCACAGCATGGCCCGCTTTCAACAAGAAGCTCAGTCGGCAAGCGCTCTCAACCATCCGAATGTTGTCAGCATTCACAATTACGGCGAAACAGAATCGGGTCAACCCTTTCTGGTTATGGACCTGATCGAAGGCAGCTCTCTGGCATCCTTGATCAAGAAAGAAGGTCATTTGCCGGTTGACAGGGCACTCAATATCTTCATTCAGCTCTCCTCCGCGCTCAGTCATGCCCACCAGAACGGCATCGTCCACCGCGATCTAAAACCGAGCAACGTGCTTTTAACCAAACAAAATGGAGAAGCAGATTTTTGCAAAATCGTCGACTTCGGTATTGCCAAACTCCTTCCTCACGAAGGACGCGATGCAGTCAGTCTCACGCAAACAGGCGACGTATTTGGAAGCCCGCTTTATATGAGCCCGGAGCAATGCAAAGGCGAAAAGCTTGATGCAAAAGCGGACATCTATTCGATGGGCTGTCTCATGTATGAATCGCTCTCCGGCACACCGCCTCACCCCGGCAACAATATGCTGGAAGTTCTTTATCGGCACATGAATGAAGTGCCGAAAGATTTCAAAAGCCTGAAGCGAGGCATCATAGTACCGCAGCGGCTGGAAGCATTGATTTTCAAAGCTCTAGCGAAAGAACCGTCGGCCCGACATCAAAGCATGCAAGCACTGCATGACGACTTGAAACAGATTTTGCTTTATCGCAAAGCCTCTCTTCTAGGGCGGCTGATGACGAGCTGGGAATTGTTCGTCTTAAAACGCAGACCGCGCAAGAAAAGCGAATTTATCATGCTGGGCGCGCTGGCTGTTTCTCTCGTGGCACTTTTTGCAGCCTGCGCATATCTGATATCTCAGTATGCTTTTGCCGATGACTCTCAGGTCTTCAAACAACAATTAGATTGGCGCACTCCAGCGCCGCCGCGTCCTGCCAACGTAGGGCAGACCGCCATGTCTGTTTATCAAAATGACATTGATACTGCCTCTAACATCCTGAAATACAATCCCAATAAAATCGTCGTTGAAGTCCTAGAGCATGTAACGCTTTGGGGCAATAAGATGGCGGCTGCCAACCGCTGGGAGGAGTCGCAGAAAGCCTATGCAGTTGCACTGGAGCTGTGCAGACGCTGGAATGGAGAGATGTGCCTGCCTACACTAATGCTGCGGCGAGAATACGCAGAAGCCTGCTACAACGCTCAAGATTATGCGTTTGCAGCGCGCGAGTTTACTCTCTATCAACAGCATGTCACCAACTTTCTATATGGTGAAACAGCAGCTTCAACAATGAGAGGCATGTTTCAAAAGGCGGAGTCGCATTATTACCTACATCAATACTCTGATGCCATCACGGCTTACAGAAACTTCTTTGCCTCCATGCACGGAGAAGCTCTAGAATGGACACACTGGGGTCCCGCCGAAATCGGGCGATATATAGAGGCTGCCAGGCAATTTCAAGGCACGGACAGTTTTGCGTTGCTGCTCAGTCATGTCGGCGACTGTATGCAGAATGGAGAAGTATGGCAGAAAGCCAAAGATCACTACAAAGATGCCGCGGCAAGGTGGCACGTGCTGAAGAATTATGACAATGAGGCGCTGGCCAATTTGAAGATTGCGGCCATTGAGGAAAAGCTCAACGAGAATCCCAGTGCCAGCTACGAAGCGGCGCTGAAAGCGTCAAAACCGAATGGTTCGCTTCTCACTACATGCATTGTTGAAAAACAGTATGCCGATTATTTGTGGAAACACGGCGGTGCTATTCAGGCAATACTTTTGAAGCTCGACTACTCTCGAGAAGTTCCTAAAGTGAAATTGTAGGGGCGATGCCATGCATCACCCTCGGCTCTGCTGTAGATGTTACTTGAAACTCGAGGAAACTCTACTTGAGACGCTCCTTAAGAGCCTCATCAATACTCAGTCCGCCACTAGGGGAATCGCCACCCATCATGTCCCCGCCTTCATCCATAAGCACGGACATTTCGTCTTTGACTTGCTTGTAATTTGTGGGAATCTCAAAAAACTTTTGTGGAATGCTCGTCTTCTTGTAGGCGATCGTGTCGTAGCTGAGGTCTACTTTCTTAGCTTTCCGTCCGCTCCATTCCCGGATCTCGTTAACTCTCATGGGAAAGCCGAGCTTCGCATCGTAATTCAAATTGAGCGTTTTCTTATAAAGTTCAATCAAAGCCGGTGGCACCGACAAATCGCGGCAGAATGACCACTCTTCTGTGTATGTCTTGTCATTAGGCGGCGGCAGCCTGTTGGTGCGCATGCGCGAGTACTTGGAGCACTTCAGTCCGGCAATTTTTTCACTGCCAAGCTGTTTCCAAGCAGAAAAATCAGTAAATCCGACATCTTTTGAGCGTCCCGGGTTCTTTTGATAGAAATTGAATTTCTTGCGCCAAACATCAACAGTGTACGAGACGAATCGTTTCGTTTGCTGATTCAAGAGATACATTGTGGCGCCTGGTTCTGCCTTCAAAAGAGTGTAGTGCGTCGTTTCGAATTTGCCGCCGTACTTGTTTGAAACCAATCGAAGACGACCAGCCATCCGGTGCCATTGCTGCAACTCCCAGCCAGCTGCCGGCGGCCCGCTGGGTTTTGCCGATTTTTCAGCGACTTTGCTACCTGCTTTCGGGCTGATCGCGGTTTTTTCCCCTGGCGCGGCCTGAGCCGCAGAGCCAAACAAAACCGGACATGACAGTAGGAAGGCACTTACCAAACAGAAAATTTCGCGGTGCGAGTTTGGCACTATTAAACGACTCCGAAATTGAAAGTTCGCCAGGCATGATACTACGTTCTGAGAGATAGAAGATCGTAAAGCGGGAATACAGAAACTGAGATCTTCAGGGGACCTAAGAACTGTCGCAAGAGACACCAGCTTCCGGCGAACAGGGAAAAATAGAACTCGCTAAGCAGTGTCCAACCTGCAAGGCCGGGTTCTCCGTCGACATGCGCTTTTGCCCCCAAGACGGCACGGCTCTTCTCGAGGAGCATCGTTCAAAGACTGCAAAAACGAACGGAGCCAGGCAAAAAACCGAAACAAACGGCACAAGAAAGGCGGAAGCCAACGGCGCCTCCAAAACTCCAATTGCTCCAGCCGGTGTGGAAGAAGAGCTGAGGCTCGACGAAAACGTCCAAGACGACAGCGACAAGTCAGCGGGCGACTTGACCGTAACCGTCAATACTACGGGTCAGAAGCCCTCCGCAATGGGCGATCCGCGCCTGGAATTGCTCGGTCAGGTAGTCGAGGAGCGCTACGAGATCATGGAAACACTCGGCAAAGGCGGAATGAGCGTCGTCTTCAAGGCTCGAGACAGGCGGCTAAAAAAGATCGTCGCCGTGAAAGTTTTGATGCCGCACTTGTCAGTCGACTCTCTCAGTGTTCAGCGCTTTCAGCAAGAAGCCACTGCAGCCAGCCACCTGGACCACCCAAATATCGTCAAGGTATACAACGTCGGAGCCACTCAGAGCGGGCTTCCCTTCATGGCTATGGATTATTTGGAAGGTCATTCGCTATCGGCGGTAATTAAAGAAAAGGGGCACCTCGAATACACAGAGGCTCTCAATGTTTTTGTGCAGCTTACCGGTGCACTCGCGCATGCACACGGCAAAGGCGTCATACACAGAGACTTAAAACCCAGCAACGTGATTCTTTCTCACCAGGGTCAGGAGACCGATGTTGCCAAACTGGTCGACTTCGGCATCGCTAAAGTTCTTAGCCAGGAAGGGCATACTCAAGCAAAACTTACTCAAACCGGAGACGTCTTCGGCTCGCCGCATTATATGAGCCCCGAGCAATGCCTGGGCGGCGAACTCGATGAGCGTTCTGATGTTTATTCCATGGGTTGCTTGATGTACGAGGTTTTGACGGGTCGCCCACCACATACAGGTGACTCAACGCTGCAAATCTTGCACAAACACATCTCGGAAACACCGGCCAGCTTCAAATCGGTGATACCGGAAACCAGCACCTCCGCCCAGTTAGAATCGATCGTGTTCAAGTGCCTGGCACCTAAACGTGACGATCGCATCCAATCGATGAAACAGCTCCAGGCCGAGCTGACAAAACTGTACATGGTGCGCGACAAAAACCTGATAAATCAGGCAATGGCTAAGCTTTCATTAGCCTGGGGGAAAAGACCTAAACTGAGTGCTCGGGAAAAGACCCTGGCAGCATCGGGACTTGTGGTATCACTTTTGGTGCTAAGCTTCGGCTTTTTCACATTTTCATTCTTCGATCTAACATCCAATTCGCCCTGGCTCAACCCCTCAATATTGACGTGGATACCGCCAAAACCACCCTCCAATAATAATGATGACAAAATGTCGCTCGCCTTTTCTCAGGTGGACATGTACATAAAAAGAGGTGACAAACTTGTCGAAGAAGGGGCTATTACCAAGGCTCAATTGATCAAGTCACTGACAAATACAGGGCTTGGATTAGAACAGGCAGGTCGCCTGGAGGATGCCGCTCGCAGCCTGGAAGCCGCATCGAGGGCTTCACTAAAGTACATCAGCAAGTACTCCACCAACTATGTAAACCTGCTTTTCTACAAGGGCAGAGTCTATTATGAAATGGAAAAGTATGACATTGCGATAGAAAATCTCAAAGCCTGTTTAGAAAGCAACGAGTGGCCCGCCAGCATGCTCTGGAAGGGTGATTGCGAAGCCTACATTGGAGACTGCTACAACTTCTTGGGTAACAGGGCCGCCGCGGAGGACTACTATCAGCGCGCTCTCGACCGGTGGAAAGATGACGGCAGTGATTCAACTCGCTTCTCAGTGACGGCTGCTCGTTTGGGAGACTTGATCATTCCGTACAACACCCAGAAAAGTTTTGCGTACGCCCACATGCTCTTTAGAGGGGCACGCAACAATTGGCGCAGGCATGGCGACGAGCAGCGCCAAAACACTGCCTTATGTAATTTGCGCATTTCGCAAGTGCTTGCAGCACTTGCCGACAAAGAGCAATCCTTCGTTCACTTGAAAGACGCAAATCTCGAGTTGGCTTCCGCACTTGGAGAAGACAATCCAAAACGCGCCGCTGTAATGATGAAATACTCTGATGCTCTTTGGCAGCGAGGCGAACATGTGGCCGCACTGCAAGAGCGTTTCAAGTGCTGGCTGATTCTCAATCACGCTCCGCCGCCCCAGACGACGCGCGCTATTTGAATTTTTTCTGCAGTAATCGTTTACTCTGATCAGAATCCAGGTCGAGCATTTCAGGCCCACCCATGGCGTCTTCGTTGAAGAAAATTTCCATCTCGCTTTCCGCTCTTTTATAGCTTGGCGGCATAACATATTTACTGACCGGAATTTTGACCTTCTTAATTGTAAAAGTCTGATAGTCGACACGATCGGTGTCGGGAGATTGCCTGACGCGCCGCCTGCCCAGGAAATCTGCCTTTGTGTCCTTTACCTGTTTATGCTTGGAGGAAAGCGCATGCCTGAGCGGTATGCCGTCCGGCACTGTATCCATCACTTTGAGAAGCGCAAACAACAAGCTACGCGCTTCCTTAGTCAACTTGATTTCATCGGTCAGCCAAAGAGTATCTTCATTTGTCATCGCCTTCAAATATGAAAAACGTTGGTAAACCTTAGTTTTCATCCCTGCCACTGTTTCATTCCTGAGAAATTTCCAGTCAGTGTTCTCTCCATGTTCGGTGGGGTTCTTAAAGAGAATCTTCGACTTCTTTTTCCACGTTTCCGGATCGCAAGCATAGAATTTTTTGGTTTCATCACTATAAATGCACATGACCTGAGTTTTCGAATTAAACAAAACCGACAGGGTTGTAGACTCTAGCCTGATTCCCAGGGGCGAAAAGTAAGTCGTGCTCTTACCTATAAAACGATATTCTTGCTGAAGAACCAACCCGTCAACTTCTTTGGCACCATTGAAAGAAAAAGCCGGGACGACGACTTTGGTATCGCCTTTGCTTTGGGGATCAACTTTTCCTTTGGCACCAGAAGATTTGGATGAAACAGCAAACTGTGCCTTGTCCCGCTTGGACACTGAAATCTCTGGCTTCGCCGGAGACGGGACGACGCAAAAGAATTGAACAGTTACTAGCACCACCATCAGTGCCGCAATTCTGAACCGATCAGCCAACGGTATGTTTCTCCACGTCCTTCTGATTCGCATTCGATTGCCCACTTTGGTGTGGAGCATTGCGCCAGGAGCCGGGTATTACACGTACCAGCCAATTTTGGAAGTCATCAATATAAGTGAAAACAACCGGTATAACAAGCAAGGTCAAGAGCGTGGCTGTTATCAAACCACCAACAACGGAAATCGCCATCGGCGCACGCGCTTCAGATCCTGCTCCGATGCCCATGGCAATCGGCAACATGCCGGCAATCATGGCTATTGTGGTCATAAAGATTGGGCGCATCCGCGTTTCTCCAGCGGTGATGAGAGCCTCGCGCCTGGGCAACCCATGCTGCATTTGCACTAGCGCATATTCGACCAGAAGAATCGCGTTTTTCGTAACCAACCCCATCAACATAACCAAGCCTATCAATGCGTACAAACCGATGGATTGATTGAACATTACCAGGCCGATCAGGGCTCCACACAAAGATAAAGGAAGCGACATCATGATCGTGAGTGGGTGGAGGAAACTGCCGAAGAGAACAACAAGCACTGCATAAATCAGAAGCACGGCAGCTCCTATAGCGGTGCCGAAACCGTTGAAGACATCGCGTTGAATTTCGACATCACCGAGAGGTTGCTCGTGAATAGACTTCGGCATTGTCTTAAATGCAGGCAGTTGGTGAACTGTCTTCAACGCTTCGCCCAGAGTCAGATTGGAATCAAGGCTGGCTTCCACTGTCACTTGCCGCTCACGGTCATAGCGATCGATTTGAGCCGGACCACTGCCGAACTCAGCTGTCGCGACACTATTCAATGGAAGCAGGCGTCCGTTAGTTCCTTGAACCTTCAAGTTGCCGATTGTTGCCATATCATTTCGATATCTCGGATCAAGTTGCACGCGGATATTAACTTGCCGGTCTTTCAGGTCGAACTTGGCGAGGTTGGCGTCAGAGTCACCTAGAGTGGCAATAAGGGCGGTTCTGGCAATACTCATAACGGACACACCTTGACGCGCAGCTCGCTCGAAATCAGGTTTGACCAAAATTTCAGGACGGAGCAAAGAGGCGCTGGAGGTTACATCGCTTAGCCCCTTGACCGGTCTCATCTGGTCGATAAGCACTTCGGCCGTGTGTTCCAATTCCTTAGAATCATTGCTCGTAAGGGCAATGCGTACAGGCTTTCCGGTCATACCGGAAGATCTCGAGAAGGTCAGACGCACTCCCGGTACTATCTTGATTTCATTCCTCAGAATTTCTTCGAAACCTTGTTGAGAAATTTTTCTTTGATCTTTGGGCTTGAGGGTTACATATATACTGGCTTTGTTTACTTCGCCCTGGTTGCCTGCAGAACTGCGCCGAGAAGCGGTGGGCGTGCCGATGAATGCAACGACTGTCCTTACTTCGCTGTGCTTTGCAACAATTTCGTTCAATTGATTGCAAGCTTTCTCCGTGTCACTGAGCACTGCGCCCGGTGGCAACTCCACATTAATAAGTAGCTCGCCTCTGTCGACATTGCTTATCAAAGATGTCGGCATAGTTTTGAAAAGCGCGATGCTGACTGCAAAAAGAACAATAGACGCAAACACTGTTATCAATCGACGATTCAAAGCCCAAATCAAAACACGCTGATACAGCTTCATCAAGCGGCTGCGCCCTTTATGCTCGGGCATATCTTTCATGCCGTAGGCTGCCATCATCGGCGTGACCATACGAGCAACAAGTAGCGAGAATAAAACCGCCACAGTTACGGTGAGGCCGAACTGTTTGAAGAACTGTCCGGGAATTCCACCCATAAATGCAACCGGCACGAAAACCACAATTACAGTCAATGTAGTGGCAATAACCGCCATACCGATTTCCTCGGCTGCTTCGATTGCTGCCTTCATGGGCGGCTTGCCCATCTTCAAGTGACGCACAATGTTTTCAATTTCGACAATGGCATCGTCTACCAAAATCCCGATTACCAGCGCCAAACCAAGCAGTGACATACCGTTTAACGTAAATCCGGCCCATTGCATGACAGCAAATGTCGGCACAACAGAAAGTGGAATTGCCATACCAGAGATGAACGTCGCACGCCAATCTCTCAAAAACGCATAGATAACTGCGACAGCCAAAAGAGCGCCGACAATCAAAGAGTCTAGAGATGCATCGTAAGCCTCTTTGACATATTTGCCGTTACTGCGAATCTTATTTATGTGCACATCTTTGGGCAGCGAAGTCTTCAATTCGGCCAGGCGCTTGTCGACAGCTTTTTCAACGTCAACCAGGTTGCTGCCAGTACTGCGCACTATAGAAAAAACGACCACTGGCTTGCCGTCCATGATCGCCATCTGGCGCACTTCAGATGCACTATCGCTAACGGTGCCTAGTGTGTCGAGACGGGCGTGTCGGCCTTGCGGCAAAAGAATTTCTGTGGCGCTCAGTCGCTCCAAAGTATGGGCGCTGCCTAGAGTTCTTATCGATTGTTCGGCTCTGCCGATTTCACCGCGTCCGCCGGGAAGGTCGATATTGAGCGCCCTTATCTGAGCATTGACCATATCAGCGGTTACGCCGACCGCTTCCAAACGAGTCGGATCGAGATCTATTCTGATTTCGCGCTCAACGCCTCCAGCGCGTTGAACTTGTCCTACACCAGGCACCGAAAGCAGTGCACGACCGATGTCATTGTCTACAATCCAGCTAATTTCGGTAGGCGTCAAACTACTGGTTGAGACTGTATAGCTGACAAAAGGACCGCCGACAAAATCAACGCGCTGAATAATCGGCTCGTCGATCGCATCCGGCAAGTCTTGCTTGATTTTGGCGATGGCGTCGCGCACATCGTTGACGGCTCTGTCGGTATTGGTGCCCAGTACAAACTCAATACTGGTTGTAGACGCGCCTGTGTTGACGGTCGACATGATGTGTTTGACATTGCCGATACCGGAGACAGCGTCTTCAATTTTTCTGGTCACTTGCGTTTCCAGCTCAGATGGTGCTGCGCCCATTTGAGTAACAGTCACAGCAGCAACCGGCACATCGATGTTGGGATTTTCGTCGATGCCCAGTGCCACAAATGCCAGTGAGCCCATGACCATAAGCACAAGGAATAGAACCAGTACAGGAACTGGATTCTTGATTGACCAGGTTGAGAGATTCCAGTTCATCGCCTACTGCTTCGTTCGCACAACTTCAATTCTATTGACCGACTCTGACCAGATCACCGTTTTTCAAGAACCCTGCGCCGCGCACCACAACACTCTCGCCGGCTTGAAGTCCGGAAAGTACTTCCGCATAGCCTTCCACGCGCCCGCCCATTTTTACATCGCGGGTGGAAACAGTATTGTCGCTATTTACGACAAATACAAAGCTCTTGTTCTCACGGTTGAGCACTGCAGCTGCCGGTATCGCCAAGGGACTTTTGCTGCCAACTTCGATGGTAGCATGGGCAAAATTACCCGGTTTGAATACACGCTTGTCTTTGCCCGTGGCTACAGGCAAGTCAATTCTGACGGTACCAAGGCGCATGTCTTGATCGATCATCGGGCTGACTTCGCGAACACGGCCTTCAACCGAGAAGGATGAAGCGGTCGAATCTGTGACAACGGCTCTCTGTCCTGGCTGAATGCCGTGAAGGTCAACTTCTGCAACCTGGGCGCGCATCTCCAGCCGGTTGTCTCGAACCATCTGGAAAAGAATTTTGTTCATTGCAGTGATATCGCCAAGGTGAGCATCGCGACGCATAATCAAACCATCGGATGGCGCTCTGATCACAGTCTGTGCCACCAGAGCTTCCAGTCGACTGACGTTGGCGCGCATCTGAGCAACAGTTGCACTAGAGATTTCCACATCTTCCTTGCGACCACCTTGTTGACCCATGATCAGACGTTGTTTTGCTTGCTCGTGCAGGAATTTGGCGGAGCGAACCTTTTGCTCTGCATTATGCATTTCAGCATCTGCGGTTTTTGCTTCGGTATCTTTCTGATCTGCTTCCTGTTGACTGACTGCGCCTTCCGTGACCAATCCGCGATAGCGTTTTGCAATACTTTGAGCATTGACCAGATTAGCCTTCGCCCGTGTCAGCATCGTTTCTGCCTCACCCACAGCCGATTCGCCTTGCATGTGCGCGGCTTGGAGCGAAAGCAAATCTTCAGGACGATTCGGTTGAATCGTTCGTTTCAAAGTTGCCACCTGCGCGGCCAGTTTTGCTTTCTCTTCTGCAAGCTGCGCATTCAATACGGACGAGTTGAGGCGAGCCAGTACCTGCCCGCGTTTTACTTTGTCTCCATCATCCACGTATATAGACTCGACTCTCAGTCCATTCACTTCCGAGCCGATTGTGAGCGGATCCCAGGCCCAAATTGTACCGTTGACCTGAACGACGCCCGCCATCACATGTGGAGCGACCTTCTCGGCAGTAACTGTTATGACTGGCTCAGGAGCAGTGATCTGGGCTTCGTGCGAGCCTTTGCCGTGATTGAAGAAAACAACCGCCAGGCAGGCAACAATCGCCACTGTCGAAAGGACAATCACCTTTTTGTTTTTGTAAAAAGGCTGAGGCGACTTGGCGCCGGCATCCGGCGTAACTTTTGCCTGTCCTTGACTCAAGGAGCCAGTCTCATTGATTGTCGATTTCACTTCCATGGTTTCCTTTTGCTTGGTAGCAATTTTTCTCTTTCATCAGCCCGTTGAAAACAATGTCGAGTACGTTTTCGGTTTTCGATTCCAGCGTTTCGCCACATCCGCTGATGTACTTGTTGAAAATCACTCCGTAAAGCAAGCTGCTCATCGTCTCTACAAGCCGCTCGACCGGCACTTCGCGCAGACCGCCTGAAGCTACAAGAGCGGAGAAGTGCTGCCGCCAGATTGCCGTGTTGTCTTGCTCCAGAGGAGCCGGCAATGCGCGCTCTTTGAACTCAGCCCTCTCCTGTACTATCAATTCGACCACATGAGGGTGAACATCAAAGAAACGAAAATAAGCCCGCAGTGCATGCTCGATGCGCTCGATAGGAGAATCGACCTGAATAGCGGCGACGTTGACTTGTTGGCTGAGTTGCTGCATACAGTTATCGACGGTGGCGAGAAACAAGTGTTTCTTGCTGGGAAAGTATCTATACAAGGTACCTTTGGCCACACCCAACTCGTCAGCCAGCAATTTCAGGTCCGCATTGGGGTATCCGAGACGCGCGAAAAACAGCGCTGATGCATCCAGAATCTCCTGGCGACGGCGTGCCGGCAGGTCTTCATCTTTTGGTCTGCCGACCGGTTTGCGCAGTGTGACCGTAATCAGGTCGGTAGTAAGGTCTGTGGACGAGTCTGCCATATAAATAGATTAGCCAGAATTAATTGACCAACGGGTCACTTAATTATAGCAGACAGCCCTTGACCACAACCCGAATAAGCGATTTCGGCGTTCGGCGACAAGGGCATTCTGAGTTCAGATAGTGATGGAGTCTCGCTCTAGCTGCTTAATACTGCTTGATCGTTGACGAAGAAGTGTTGCTGGTGGCGACCTTTGCGGCTTGCGATTTCTTGACGTTCTGAATCTGTGCAACAGCGGCGATGCAGAAGCTGCGCATTCTTTGATCTGGACCGAGACGCAGGCAGGCATTGTAGTTGGCGATCGAGCGATCGTATTCACCAAGCTGGTACAGGGTATTGGCTAGCTGATAGCGAGCGTTGATGCTGGTCGGCTCGTCCTGCACTGCTTTTGCGAAAAATGCTTTGGCCAACGGAAACCTGCCTTGCTTGTAGTGGTTGCAGCCGACCGTAAAAGCATCGGAGGCAAAACTCGGCAAGCATGCGGTGATGAATATGCCAAACGCTGCAAGCAACGGCATGGCGGCTCTGCTTGGGACTATCGAGAAGATACTGAGAATGAAATTCAACATTTTCTGCGCATCCTGAAATTAGCCGGCTGCCCATCATGCTCGGCTTGGAGGGTTAAATTGCGACGGAGGACTAAGGTTTCCTGTTGTGCTCAAAGATATATCTCTGCGCACCCGCGATCAATGGTGATTCCACCATGAGGCTTAGATTAGATGTTAGCGAGTGAATATGACATGAACATGACTGAAGACTAAGGTTCTATGAACCAAGTACCGACGGCAAAGGGCCAGCGCATTTTCTCCGTAGCAAGTCACCGCCTGAATCATCCCGCGCCCCCACTTGCATCAACATACTCCAAGACTAACTTTGATAATAAGTGAAGCTGCTCAACGCGGAGCTTTACTGGTCCGGCATCAAGATTTTTGATGCCGATGGAAAGGTCTTTCAAGCAGGTTTTCAAACAATCGTAGCGCTGTTTATCGAGCCGGCCTGACGCCTGAATAAATGTGGAAATACAGCCCGCCGCAGTCGAGTCTATGTAGCCCAATTCTTGGTCGCCTGCGATGTTGACAGATGCACCGTCCTCCGGAAATGGTTCTTTGAGGAACTCATTCCAAGTAGATTCAATCTTTTCAAGCCTGGTATTTGTCATGTGTCGGTTATCAAACTCCAGCCATGAGTTTACGCCGAAAAGACCCCGGAGCCTCTCCAACTTCTCTCTTAAACGCTTTAGCAAATGCGGCTTCCGAAGAATAACCAACAGCATTGGCAATGGCAGAAACGCTGTCTTCTCCTTTTTCCATCAGGCTCACAGCCTCCTGCATGCGCCACAAAGTGAGATAGTCCATCGGTGTAGTTTGCATCAACGATGCAAATTTTACTGCGAAAGTAGTCCTCGACATACCGACTTCTTTCGCCAGTGATGCTACCGTCCATGGTGCCGAAGGACGCTCGTGAATCAACCTGAGTGCAGCTCCTATTTCTGGATCCCCTAAACCTTTCAGCCAGCCGGTAGAATTGGCGCAATCTCTATGTTGCATCATGAAGGCTCTAACTATCTGAATGAAAAACATGTCTGTAAGTCGACCGATCAAAATGTCGGAGCCCGGCCGATTGTTTGCGGTTTCCGAAGCCAAAAATTGCAGCGTTTTCTCAAGCCAAGGCTCAGAATGAAGTTGAGCCGCCTTCAAATAGATGACTCCCGGAAGACTCTCAATGAGTGGGTTTTTCAGATGTATATCAAACTCAAAACATCCCATCAATATGGAAGTGAGTGCACCGCCGCCACCGTAATGCCAGATTTCGCCTCGTGGCGGAGGACCTGTTTTAAGCTCTTCAAAATTTGCGACAGTGCTGCTTGGGTTGTCCCGAATTATGCAACCGGAGCCTCTAGGCAAAAGCATGACTTCACCAGCCGCCAGCGAATAGACATCCTCAGAATCATCAAACGATACGACGCATCCGCCCCGCATCATCACTAAAAATGCAGCGTGCCCCTGAAACCCTGGCATTTTCAATCCCCAGGGAGCAGTAAATTCGCTATTGCAATGAATGTAGCTTTTGAAACGAATCCTGTTTAACGCATCGGACAAACAGTCCATAGGTTCACCTTTTGGCTAGATCCTGAACGATTGGACAGAAATATTGAACTTTAGCACATAGACCGTTTGGTCTAACGCTAGTAGCATCATACCAGAGAGCAGCAGTTCGAAAAACGAAGAGAGCTGAGCAGCGAATGCTTGTCGCTCGAGTCGTCTGCGTGTTGAAAATCGAAACATTATCGGGAGAAAGTTTTATGGCAACGCTATTGCACCTTGATTCCAGTGGACAGAGTGAATCCTCAGTAACTAGAAAACTGAGTTCGCACTTTGCAGAAAAGTGGCAGAAAGCCAATCCTGGAGGACATGTCATCTATCGCGATCTAACATCTACTAACGTTCCTTTTGCATCGGAAGCGTTGATTTTTGCAATGAACACACCACCGGAAAAACTCACGGCAGCACAAAAACTCTTGCTTGCGCTGCCTGACGAACTGGCAAAAGAACTTTTAGAAGCGGACACTTATGTACTGGGAGTGCCGATGTACAACTTCAGTGTGCCGGCAGTTTTCAAAGCTTATTTAGACACAATCGTTCGCGCAGGCACTACTTTCAGCTTTGAAGGCGGCTATCCTCAAGGCTTGCTGAAAAACAAAAAAGTTTTTGTCGTAAGCGCCAGCGGCAGCGACTTCTCACAGCCACCGCTGAGCAGTATGGATTTTCTAGAACCCTATATCCGCGCAATCTTTAGCTTCATTGGCCTCACCGACGTGACTTTCTTCAAAGCAAACGGTCATAATGAAGCCGAAAAATCCGCTAGCTTAAGCACCGCCAAAAGCAGTATTAGCAGTCACTTTCAGCCTGTTGTTGTATCTTAACGCTAACGCAAATCTTCAAAGCGCAGAACTACATTTGTGGGCTCGATAGTGTCAGTTTCGTGATTATTTGTACAAAGCCGAATCGCAACTCTCTTTGGAAGCGGAATCGGCAATTCTATAAAGTGCACAATCTCGCCTGTTCCTTTGCGCAAACGAGATAGATAATTGCGCATGGGATAAATCACAGTACTGGCAATAACGAGTGTCTTGCCTACGCTTCCCTCTTCGCGAAATTCAATAGATCGATTTTTGTTTTTCTGAATGGCCAGCTCTTCAGTAAAGCTTTGGTCAATCTCCAAACGAAAGCAGATAAAGGGAAGCTTTCCGCTCGGGACATTACGCTCCAGCCAACACTCACCAAGCTTTACTGCATGACCTTCCCACTCAAACTTTCGAGGTCGAGCAACAACTTCTTTGATGAATATTTCTCGCTTAGTCGATTCTTTGATGGAGCGTGATTGCTCCTCACCCGCAAACGAAGCAGAAGCAGTAAATGCCAACAAAATTGCAAGCAGTAATGACGCAGGTGGATGAAGTTGACTGATCGACACTTTTATCGGTGTTCCTATCCGAAGTCTTCCATTAGTGATCCATCCAATGACCTCCGGGTACATCAGACTATTGCTCTAAAACTTTATTTGTCCACCCACCTTCAATGAATTTGTCATTCTCATAAATTCCCCAATCGACGATAGAGTCCAATTTCAAACGCAACTGCTTCCCCGGACGCAATTGTGGGTCGAGATTACACTCGTTGCCGCAATTTGCTTCTAATTCGTCGGGCAATTTCCAGGCAGTGACATAAGCCCATAAGTATTCGCTTTTCCTACCGTCGGTGACTCGAAACTTCACCAACAGGTCTGCGTTAAGAGGGATTTTGTCGGCAAGAAAACGAGCCCGGATTGCAGGTAAGCTGGCACGGGCAGTGTCCATGGCTGCAATCATTTCCGGAGTCTTAGCGATGTCGACTATTTTATCTGACGATTTTCCAAAAAGTTGATTGCAAATGTCAGTCAAGTATTCACTAGTAGAGCGTGTGTCTCCTGGCGGAGGAACTATGGTT
>PNLN01000030.1 GCA_013823055.1 Cyanobacteria bacterium DS2.3.42 | reverse complement strand
TGGTCTTGATGGCGGCGCCGATGATTATCTGACCAAGCCTTTCAGTTTGAGAGAACTATCTGCGCGCATTCGTGCCCTTTTGCGCCGGCCCAGCGAAGTGAAGTCCAATGTTTTGACGGTCGGAAAATTGATTCTCGATCCGGTCAAACACAGAGTGACGAAAAACGGCGAAGAAGTGCAATTATTGCCGCGCGATTTTGCATTGCTCGAGTTCTTTATGAGAAACGTTGATGTAGTCTTTAGCACTGATGCGCTGCTTCAGCGGGTCTGGGAAGACGATACCGATGCGACTTCGGACGCTTTGAGAACAGCAATTAAGCGACTGAGAAAGAAACTCGACGAAGGCGATGATGAAGCTAAATCGGTGATCGAGAACATCCCCAGAGTCGGCTATCGCATGCGCTTGTAGGGGCGTCGCCATGCATCGCCCGGCGTCGCCATGCATCGCCCGGCGTCGCCATGCATCGCCCGGCATCGCCATGCATCGCCCTGTCTGAGATAGAGCAGTAGACGTGCCGCATTCCATGCGGCAAAAAATCCAGGCGCATGCAATGCGCCACTCTTACGAGATTAATAACGAACTTCGATTGTGTAAGTGACTTTGACTTCGCCATTGGCGGGGACATCTACAGGAAACTCGAATGTGTGCGAATCTTTCTTTACGGAAGGATGGCTCTGTGCGACCAGTTTCCATGTGCCGTAAGCATGCTCGATTACTTGAACATGCACTGCTTCTTTCTTATGGTTTCTCAGTGAGATTTCGTAAGACATTCTCTGCAAGTGCTCGTTCGGTTGTTCCTGATTGGTTTGGCGCCTTTCCCCAACCACATCAAATGCATCGCCCAGATAGATGCGGATTTTTTCGTCACGTGGCGTGTGGTCGATTTGATCTTCTCCGACAAATTGCAATGCACCGTCTGAGTCTTTCTTGTAGACACGGACTTTGCCTTTAGGCATCGGCATGCCGAGGTTATTGTCAGCGCTGTTTTGCATTTCCAGTTTGATCTGAATTTTGCGCTTGTCGCCGTTTTCTCCACCGCCATAATAAACTCGATTGTCGCCGGATTCCAGGACAAACAGTTTTTTCACGGGCACGGCAGCGGCGTTGAAGAGGCTCAATTGCTTGGTTTCGTTGTTGTTGACGTCAGTTTTTCCTGCCAGTGTGTACAAATGATATTCGGCAAAAGACTGTTCGCTGAATTGTGGTGGCGGTGGCGCAGCTGGTGCTGCTGCATCCATAGCCATTTCCATCTGTGGTTGCGCTTCGTTAGTGACTTTGTGTACATCGCCGGCAATGAGTTTAAGAGCGGAGTTTTTGTAAGTCCCGCCGGATTTGTTGTCGAGCGTCACCCAACTGGTGATATCGCATTTAGTGTCGTCTGAATTGGCCACAGCTACGTAGTCGCATTTCCAGTTGATGTCGGCTGTTTGATAAGCAATTTCAATATTGTGCGAACCACCTTTGTCTGTTTCCAATTTCCAGTCGAGAGAAGGTGTTGATACGAGTCCTGCCGGCAATTCCGCAAGCTCAACTTGACCTTGAGGATTGAGGATAATGCCGTTGCCTGTTTTTAAAACCAGTCCCTGTGAGACTTCTGATGTGCCGCCGTCAGGCGAGCCGATGGTTGCACTGGGTCCGTTCAGGAGTGTCCCATTCAATTCAACAATCGAACCATTGCCTGTAAACTGCTTGAATTTCGCTGGCTTGCCAATTGATTTATTGAGGATGGTATTTGGATCGATCAAATCGTACTTATAGTTTTGCTCGCGCACCACAACCTGATTTGGTGCGGTCAAGGATGTAAAACTCACAGATGTTGGATCGATTTTTGCAGCCACATCCTGGCAGCTCACATAGTTGATTCCGTTTTTCAATTCCATCTGCCTGGAGTCGCGCACGAGACCAAAATTCTGATTGTAGATGGTTAGCGAAATGCCTTTGGAGTCCGAGATTTTGCCCTCTTGAGCGCTTGCAGTCAGTGTGTTGGGCGCCGCAACAGTGGCGGTGATTGCAAGAAGGACGCCAAGACAACGCTTTCTATTTTGGTTCGCTGCGACCATGATTCTTCCTTTAAGAGCTGTGCAGAAGCGACAGAGTACTTCTAAACTCCATCGAGCTTTAGTCTAGACACAAGGCAGACTGAGAGCTAGATACTTAGAGTAGACCGGTATCAAAAGACTCAGCCATTATAGACCTTGTCGCCACCCTCTTGTTCGGCCCTTTCCATGAATTCAAGAGCCTTCGCCATCAAATCATGCTCGTTGCGCGCGTGAGTCGGGAAGGATACTACGCCGATTGAAGAAGTGACTCTGATGTGTCTGAGCTCGTCGTTGATCGGAACGCCTTTGATTTTTTCGCGAATTCTCTCGCCGACTACAATGGCGCGCGATGAATAGGTTTCAGGAAACACCACTCCGAGCATGTTGTTGTCGCAGCGAGCCGGCACATCAACGTCGCGGATAGCGCCTCTGATGATGTTGGCAGCAGCCTTGAGCGTATCGTCGATGAACAGTTGTCCGTGCAAACGACCCAGGTCGTCGAGCTTGTCGACCGACATGATCAAAAGTGACAGGGGACGTTTGTAGCGTTTGGCGCGGCGCAGTTCGTACTCGAGTTTTTTCAAGAACGTGCGCGGGTTGTAGAGTTCGGTAAGAGTGTCGATGAGCGTCATTTTTTCGATCTCGTCGAGTTTCTCATCGCTGAGAACTTCACGAGTCTTGTCAAGCATCGCTTGCTGCTTGGTTTCCTTGAACTTTTGACGGCTGACGCGCATTTCGACAAGCATGTCGGTGAATTTAGAATCGCGCGCTAATGCCCAGCCTTCCATTTTCTCGCCGGACTTGTCCTTATTCCCGCTACCTTTTCCCTTCGGCATTTACACTTCCTCGATGTCCTTCAAGGACGAAAAACGTTACTCACCTGGCTCAGCCATAAGAAGTTTAGCTCGATTCCACAGCTTATTGCTTTGCCTGCCTCTACTTCGTTCAATTCCCTAAAAAGGTTACCTTAAATCAAATGGCAAGGATGTAGTAGAGAGAGGAAAGGGTACGAAGAAATTGCGTCAGATTTTTTCACCGTCATCATTTCAAAAACCCTGAAGTCATGAATTGATGGCGGTTTTGAGAAAAAGAAGGCAGGCTGAAAGCGCCAACACTCGCCCAGGATGGCATTTTGAGGTAGAGTAGATTTATAGGAAAGTCAAATGGGCTCACAGAGAGCCGATTTCAGGCTCGGGAGCTAGAACAGACATGGACGAAATGCAGCAGGACACGCAGAAGAGTTCTCAGCAAGAGTACGCAGAAACCCTTGAGTATTACAAAAGCCAGCACAGGACTCTCGGCTGTAAGGTCACTCACATGATCGGCGTTCCGATGATTGCACTGTCTGTGCCAATGTTGCTAATCAGCCCCAGGCGCGCCGCTAATCTTTTGGCGGGAGGTTGGGCTCTGCAGTTCCTTGGACACTACGTTTTCGAGAAAAACAGCCCGGTTGTGCTCACAGACTATCGCAACCCGATGGTTATCTTGGCTGCGCTCGATTATGTGGCTGAAGGTTGGGGCCGGCTTTTCAAAGGGCTCCCTTTGATTGAAAGCAAAGGCCCTGAGTTGATCACAATGAAGCCTGACGGTAACGGTAAAGGAACATAGTTTTCCAGGCGCAATTTTAACCGGCATAGCAAAAGGCGGGCATTACACCCGCCTTTCGAAGCTTTTAAATTCAGCGTTCTGATTGGTTTCAGCTCAAGCTTAGCGCTTGTAACCGCCACCAGCGCTCTCTCTCGGGCGCGAAGGATTGACAACAATTTGTCTGCCATCTACCGTCTGTCCGTTGAATTCCGTGACGGCTGCATCAGCCATCTCTTGAGTTTCCATCTCAACGAAAGCGAAACCACGCTTCCGGCCAGTGTCTCTATCGACAGGCATAGCGACGGATACAACAGTGCCTGAGCGGGAGAACAGTTCTTCCAGCTCTTGCTCGGTCAGTTTGAATGAGAGGTTTCCGACAAATAATTTCGTGTTCATAACAGTCTATCCTTGAAATACAGAACGAATGCACACGCTTTTCAGCGTTTGCACTAGGCCGTAACGGCCCACCTCAGTATCCCATGACTTGTCCCCAAAATGTCGAAAAACGGGGCTTTCGGGGAAATTATTTAGTTGCCAACTGCTGCCCGATCGGATGCCTAAGGCGCCATAGAGGCAGGGGCTGTACCTTTCATGTCTTTAGAGTCTTTTTCCTGTTTGACCTGACCGGCCACCGAAGTGACGCATTTATCAATCTGGAAGTATTTCCTGATGGCAGCATTAACCGAATTTTGGGTTTCGGCATGGACTTTGCGGGTGAAATTGTCCAAAAAGTCGAGTGGCAAGCCCATGATGTAGGCATAGGCTAGCTGACTGGCAATTGTGCGCGGTGAGCGGCTTTCCACGATATAAGTACCGGTCAGGTGTCCTTTCTCGTGGTCGAGCTCCTCTTTGGAAATGCCGTCCTTCACGTATTCTTTGACGATTCGGCTGATATGACCTTGCGCCTTTTCCAGATTTTCCGGCGCTACGGAGTAAGAAATTGCCCAGAGCGAGTTAGGAAATGAAGCCTCGGTAAGCGTCGAGCTGATCGAGTAAGTGAGCCCGAATCGATCGCGCAAAGGCGCCAGGCGGCAGGCAAAACTGTCGTAGCCCAGGGCGGCACTGCCTATTGTCTCGGCAAAGTAATCTTTGGACTTGATGGAGACAGGAATCGGCCAGCCGATTACAACATCCATGTTTGTTTTGTCGGCAAGATTGGAGACCAGCCGGCGACCAAGAGATGCACGATTAACACCGGAATCGTCGATTGAAATTGAGTCTTCTTTGCCGCCGTTGAATGATGCAAATTCTCTGGCAACCAAGTTATTACTTCGTCTGTTTTGATATCACCGACAAAAGCTAAGACCGTATTTGCAGGCGTAAACTGCCGTTTGTGAAATGCAACTAGATCGTCTCGCGTCACACCCTTAAGGTGTTCGAGCTGAACATCAAAAGTATTTGCATAGTGAACGCTCGTTGGCTTGTAGAGCGCATGCCGAATCGACATCCAGGCATTTGCGCCTGTATTAACTTTGCGCTCTTCAATTTCCGAAACCAACTGTTTTCTCGATTTTTCAAATTCTTCAGCCTGGAAGAGCGGCTTCTGCATTACGTCTGCAATTAGAGGAATGATTTCTCGTGCGTCAGATGCCACCACATCTACATTGAATCCTGCAAAGAAACTGTCTGCAGAAAAATCCAGGCTGGTGCCCATCGTTTCGAGAATTTCGGAGATTTTGAATTTGGAAAAACGGCTCGAGCCTTTAGTGAGCAACTCAGCAGTCAGAGGCGGTACTTTGGAATGTTCGGAAGTCTCGAAATACCGGCCGGCTTTGATTTTTCCTGCGATAGTTACGGTTCCTGTTCCGGCCATCGGCAAAACAATCGCAGTCAATCCGTTGTCGAATTTTAGCGTCTCAGTTCTTGCACCTAAATTGCCTGTACCTTTTTTTCGAGAGAGCAATTTTAAAGGTTTAACTGCTGGTTGTGGGGCATCATCGGTGGTGGCTCGAGGTGGCGCTGAAACAATTGTGGGTGTGTTTTGACTGGCTTCTGCTGCCACTTTCTTTTGAGATTCAGCAGACTCTTTCGCTTTGGGTTCGTAATAACCGACCGTCATGTTGCTTGCCACTAAGTATTTCTTTGCCGCTGCCTGAACTTGCTTTGCGGTCACTTTGTTGATGTTGTCGCAGTAGCTGGCCCACCACTTCCAGTCGGCAACCCCGATGGCGTCACCGATTTGATCGGCACGGCCTAGCGAATCAACGGCATCGAGCCTATAGCGTTTTGTTATTTCAAGCTTGGCCCGATTCACTTCGGCATCGCTTGGCTCTTTGTCTTTTATTTCTGCAATTACAGACAAGGCTGTTTTTTCCAGTTCTTTCAATGCCAGCTCTTTCGACGGAGTCGCGCCGACGATAAACAAGCTCGGGTCACGCATTACGCTGTTGAAAGCAAAAGCATCGACTGCCAGTCCATTGTCAACGAGGGCTCGATAAAGGCGACTGGATGTCTTGCCTTTGTCGCCGAGAATGGATTGCAGCACTTCTAAAGGATAAGTATCTTTGTCGGTTGCTTTGACTGTGTGAAAGCCCATGAGCAGGCGCGGTATGTCGTTTCCTCGTGAAACGATAAAACGTCTTTCTCCTTCTTGAGGAGGCTCTTGCGTGTAAACGCGCGGAAGTTTTTTCTGACCTTTTTTGATGGCGCCGAACTTGCCGGCGATCTCGGCCAGAATCTTTTCTTTTTGTATATCACCAATCACTATCAGCGTGGCATTTTCAGGCCAATAGAAATCGTGGTAGAACTGCCTGAGCCTTTCGGTGGGAACGTTCTCCACATCGGCTCGCCAACCGATTACCGGATGATGGTATGGATGTTCGCGAAATGCCATGGCATATAGATTGTTCATGAGCAGCTCGTCGGGATCGTCTTCGCCTCTTTCGAGCTCGTTTCGCACTACCGTCATTTCGCTTGTACGGTCGTCTTCTCTAAGCAAAAGGTTGCGCATGCGATCGGCTTCCAATTCCAGAAGAAGGTTGATTTGTTGCACTGGTGCAACTTCGTAATAGTTTGTTCTGTCCTGCGATGTGCTGGCATTATTGATTCCGCCGACTGGCTTGAGCGTGTCGTCAATACCGGTGCCTTTCATCGGGTCGTGCTTTTTCGTCCCTTTAAACATCAAGTGTTCAAGAAAGTGAGTCGAGCCTGTATAACCAACTGCTTCGTTGCGTGAACCGATGCCATAGACCATCATCACGGCAACCACGGGCGCAAGGTGTTGCTCCTGGATCAAAACGGTAAGACCGTTTGATTTCATACGATAAGGATAGACTCCGTTAACCGGTTTTTTAGAGAGCGGCTCGAACGTGGCGCCTGCTTGAGACGCCGGCGCCGCGAAAGCTTGTGAATCCGGAGTTACGGAAGAAACAAAAATCGCCGCCGTCAACAGCCCACATAAGGTGCTCATTGGCAAGCGGCGATTTTTCATTTTTTGGATGCCTTCTGAATTGCTGGATGACTAGTTCTTGTCTTTTCCAGTAGCGGCTTTACCTACGTCTTTGGCACCATTGACGACACCTTTGCCTACGGCTGCAGTGTCTTTGATGGTCGTTTTGCCGATCGCTTCAGTTGTTTTGATTGTGCCTTTGCCAAGAGCTTTGCCGTCTTTTACAACTGCCGAGCCGAGTGCTTCAGTTCCTTTGACGGTAGCTTTGCTGACGCCAGTGGTGGTTTTGATTGTGCCCTTGCCTACAGCTTCGGTGCCTTTGACCGAGGCTTTGCCTACGGCTTCAGTACCTTTGACGGCATCGATAGTGACAGTTTCAGTGCCTTTGACAACGGCTTTGGTGCCTTTGCCGATGCCTCTGCCTACTGCTTTGACGTCTTTTTCGAGCGCCTTGACTATACCGCCCTTTTTCTTTGTAGTAGTTGTGGTTGTCGTGGTCGTTGTTGTTGTATCTTCCGCCAGGACTGCCGTTACGGCGGCGGTACTAACAACGCAAAGCGCAATTAGCTTTTTACCGAGTTGCATGTAATAACTCCTTCTCCAGAGACTTCAAGATTCTGGCAAATTTTTCAATTTGATGCCAGCTTTCGCGGACTTGTTAACAAGGGTGTAACCTAGCCTACACAATTGACGATTCCACCGATTTGAGGTTGACATGAGAGCGCGCGGTTCAATTATTTCCACTTTCGTTGCGGCAAGCATATGTATTTTGGCCCTTGGTGCGCATGCGGCGGTGCACGTTCAGCATTTGGGTGCACCCAAGAGCGGTGCTGTCGATTTTGATAAGGCTGCTCAAGAAGCGACCAAAATGCTTTGTGATTATCTGAAAATCGACACTACTGTTCCTCCAGGCAACGAGAAGCTGGGCGCGGAATATCTTGCCTCTATATTGAAACAGAATGGAATTGAAGCTGAGCTTTATGAAACTGCTCCCAATCGTTCTTGCGTGTATGCCCGATTGAAAGGCACCGGCAAAAAAAAGGCTGTGGTTCTTCTCAACCACATCGATGTAGTTCCTGCAGTGGCAGCCGACTGGAAACACCCGCCCTTCGCCGGTGAAATCATCGACAATGAAATTTGGGGACGCGGCGCTCTCGACATGAAGGGCTTCGGTATCATCGAGTTGGAATCAATGCTGATGATTAAGCGGCAGGGAATAAAACTCGACCGCGACATTATTTTTCTTGGCACGCCTGATGAAGAAGTTGGCGGCGACTTCGGTGCCAGATGGTTTTCCGAAAAGCATCCGGAGCTTTTGAAAGACGCTGAATTCCTCATTAATGAGGGTTCTCATATCATCACAGGCAGCGATGGAAAACCTAAATTCTGGGGCGTCAATTTCTCTGAGAAAAACGTTTTGTGGCTGAAACTAACTGCCACAGGGCAAGCCGGCCATGCCTCCATGCCCATAAAGGACTCGGCGACGAATCGCCTGGCTCGTGCACTTGAAAAACTTGTTGCTATTTATCCAATGGCGGTTCGTGCACCGCAAGTGGTGCCGGACTTGAAAAAAATTAGCGAGACTAAACCTGAGCCACTGAAAGGTTATTATTCGCAAGTAGTCGAGGACATGAAGAATGCTGATTATGTATCCAGCATCGAAAACGATCGCATGCTTTCTTCAATGCTCGTCAATACTGCTTCTTTGACCGTTCTCAAAGCCGGCTATAAAACTAATGTGATACCGGGCGAAGCGAGTGCAGAGATTGACTGCCGTCTCTTGCCCGGAGTCGATAAAGACGAATTCATCGCGCATGTGCAAAAAGTCATTCAAGATCCGACGATCAAAACTTCAGTGTTGGAATGGAACATTGCCGGCGCGTCGGAAATCCAGAACGATTTGTTCGACTCGATTAAGAAAGTCGCGGCTGAAGAGTCTCCGGGAACACCGGTCAGACCGGTAGTCGTGCCATGGTTTACCGATTCACACTGGTTTCGCAAACTTGGAATCAACTGCTATGGGTTCGAGCCCTTCGAAATCAAACCTGAATTGCTCGCCAGTATGCACGGTATTGATGAGCGCATACCTGTGAACGTTTATTCGACAGGTTTGCGCCGCTTTTACAAAATTCTCGTCGATACCGTTCAAGCAAAATAGCAGTGTTCTTGAAAATAGTGCGACGCCATGCGTCGATCCTACGGCTCTGCAGGAGAGGGTTCTTCTAAAGCAGCTGTTTCTGTTGGCGTAACCAGATCGTCGAGCAGGAGCTTAACGGACTCGATCAACTCTTGCTCCGATGTTTTTGATTTGATCAAATGTTTGGTCAAACCTAGCGTCAGATTGTTCATCTCATCTTTGCTCAGATCGCGACTCGTATACACGATAAGTGGGGTCTCTTTCGAGTCGCTCTTGCGTAGCGATTCCACAATGTCAAAACCATCCGGTGCCGGAATGCCGATGTCGAGGATAATCAAATCCGGGTTTTCTGTTTTTGCAAGTTTCAACGCGCGTATACCTTCGGTTGCCTCGATAACTTCCACCGGAAAACGCGAGACGTGATGTTTCAATAATTCAAGTGTGGATGGATCGTCTTCGACTATGAGAACTTTGGCTTTGGCATTGCCTTTGTTTCTCACGGCAAATCTCACAGCGCGCTCAAGTTGCCTGTCTTCAACAGGTTTCACAAGCCAGTCGAAAATAATTGCAGTGCCAGACAACTCGGCATTCTTGTCTACACCGCTTAAGACAACGGTGGGAATAGCAAATGCTTTCTCTCCGTTTTGCTTGTTCTTAAGCCATTCCAATCCGTTTCCATCCGGCAGGCTAATATCGAGGATGATCGCTCTAGGTGTGAAATCTTCCAACATCTCATCAGCTTCTTTCAAATTGCGTGCGATTTCTATGTTGAAGCCTTCTTTCTTGAGGGTGCTTCTGACAAGCTTTGTCAGCTGTTCATCATCCTCAACCATCAACACTCGTGCCAGTGCAAAGCTCTTCAAATCCTGGCTTGTCGTTCTTGGGTTTGGCGATGTGCAAGGCAATTCCACCCAGAAAGTCGTTCCTTTGCCGACTGTGGATGCAACACCTACACTGCCTCCGTGTTGCTCTGCAATTCCTTTACTGATTGCCAATCCCAAACCAGTGCCACCTTTTTGCCTGCTGTCGCTGGAGTCTAATTGTTGAAATTTGCCCCAGAGTTTGTGCTGCTCGCTTTCTGGAATGCCTTGTCCGACGTCCGAAACAGAAAACCTAATTGTATTTGGCAGTTTTTCGACGTCCAAAAACACAGTTTCATTTTCTGGTGAATACTTGATGGCGTTCGACAAAAAATTTGCCAGTATTTGCACGACACGATCATGGTCGCATTTCATTGAACCTTGATACATAATGTGGTGCTCGAGGGTGACTTTGCGTTCCAGCGCCATTCCTTGTGTTGCGGCAAAGGCCCCCATTACCAGCTTATCCACCTGCACGTCGACGCGTTTCAATTCAAGTCGTCCAGCTTCCAATTTACGAATGTCGAGGATATCGTTGATCAATCGAATCAGCCGGTCCGATTCGGTGCGAGCGATGCTGACAAGGCGGGACACTTTCTCGGAGACTTGACCGGCCAACCCGCCTTCAATCAGCCTTAGACTGGCGTGAATAGAGGTAAGCGGAGTTCTCAGCTCGTGTGAAACAGTGGAGTAGAATTCGCTCACTCTTTTTTCGGCTTCCTTTCTCTCGGTGACGTCGTGTCCGATACTGTATATGGTTTCGATCTCACCTTTTTCGTTCAAGTCAGGGAACGTGCGTGCCCAGATCCAGCGTATAGTCCCGTCCGGACGAAGAACTCTGTGTTCCACTTCCTGTGTCCGTTTCTGGATGAATGTTTGTGCGGTAAAATTGCGAACCAGCTCTACGTCTTCCGGATGGACGCCATTGAAAATGTTGTTTGCGTCCGCATAAAGTTCTTCTCTTGCCCGTCCCCAAATTTCTTCGTAAGCAGGACTTACATAAACGAATGTGTTGTTAGGCTTTGCCACGATGAACACTTCGCGAATTTGCTCTGTAAGGGTACGGAAGAGCAATTCTCGCTCTTCAAGCAGTTGTTCGGAGTGACTGCGCTTGATACCGAGAGCGATACCATTGGAAATTCCTGAGAGGGTTTCCTGCTGTTGCCTGGAAATGTCCTTTTCACTGTACATTGCCAAGACGCCCAGAAGTTCTTTTCCGAAAACCAAGGGGTAAGCGGCCAGCGCTGTCAGCCCATCGGCCTTTATCCATTCTTTGCTGGAAGAAAGAGCTGTTGTCTCCAGCTCATTGGAAAGGAATGGTCGCAGCTGCTCAGCTACCATACCGATTTCGCCTTCTCCTATTTTGATTCTTTTTTGCCCGCTGTCTGCAGCGGAAGCTTGTCCAGAACTTGCCATTAAGGTTAAGTACTGGTCGTCATCTTCTGAAATTGCCCAGACACGTGCGACCTTTGCTTTCAAATGCCTGGTCATCAGGCTTGTGCACTGCTTGAGCATTTCCTCGAGCTTTGTCTGCTGGCTCAAAACATAGGCGGTTTCCGCAACAAAGGTGGACAATTCCGCGCGTTCTACTAATTCCTCTTTCGCTCGCACGGACTCGACAAATTGCCCTATTTCCTGTCCAAATGCTGAGAGAGTATTGAGGTGATCGACATCATAGCCTTCTATTTTGTCGGAGAAAAACTCGATGACGCCCAAGAGCTTATTTTGTCCCATGATTGGAAATCCAAGACCGTGATGAAGTCCGTTGGCCAGAGCGGCTTGCTTACGTGTGAATTTCTGCTCCGAAATATTCTTCAAATCTACCCATTGCGTTGTGCCGGTTGACCACACCTGCCCAGGCAATCCTTCTCCGAGCTTGAATATGCGCTCTTTCGTTTCTTTCTGAAATAGGAGCAAATCCTTTTTCTCGTCGCTCCACATAGCAACCGGCCTGATTTCCGAATCACCCTCTGGTCCGCTCAAAAGCCAGGCTGTTCCTATGTGAAAGCCGTTCAATTTTCCGAGCACTTCCAAAAGTCTTTCAAAGGCACTCTGCAAGTCTCTGGAGTCGCTCAGCACATGCGTGACAGCTAATTGCACGGCCAGCCTGCGCGCTACATTGTTTTTCTCTCTAAAGAAATAGCCCACCATGAAAAGGCATAATGCCAGGGCGGAGGCAGCTAGTGCCAGAAGTGTCGAGGAATGTTCTCCGTTGCGCTGCGTTTCCTGGGAGAGTTTTTCGGAGCGGAATTTAAGGAGGTCTCTCTCGGCGTTAATCATTTCATGGAGGATATCGTCTGCCTGCGTTTCGGCGTTTTCGTGCCCTCTGGCGTTGACGAATTTTTTAGCGTTTTGGAACCCGTCCTTATCAGCAGAAGACATGGCATCTCGCAGGAAATTCGTGCGGCGCTCCAGCGTGCGCTTTAGAAATTCCACTCTCTGCATTTGCGTGGGATTGTCGGCTACTAAGTTGTAAAGCTTTGCAACCGCTGCGTCCATTGTTTTTTGCGACTTTTCGAAATCATCAGAGAATGGCTTCTCCTGTTTGATGATGTAGCCGCGCTCGCTAGATAATAATTCTTCCAGGGCAGTATCAATTTCTTCGAGTTTCACCAGTACGTTGTAAGTGTGAATCAGCCAATTCCTGTGACTGATCATAATCTCTTGCTGCCGGGCGCCGGCAAAGGTTGCATATCCGGCTGCCACAAGAGTCAGGAACAATGTTCCTGCTATGCCGACCAGGATTGTCCATCTATGGCGCATCCCTTTTCTGCTTTGATCTAACCCTTGCTTAATATTCCCTGGATATCATCAGGCAAGGACATTGGATCAAAAGGTTTTGTAATAATGCCTTTGGCACCCATTTTTTGATAAAGCTCGAGTTCATGGGTTTGAGCCTTGGCGGTCATGAAGATAACCGGAATGCCTTGCAGGGTTTCAATCTTTCTAAGTTCGCCCAGGGTGGTGGGACCGTCCATGCCGGGCATCATAACGTCCAAAATTATCAGATCCGGTTTAAGCTCGGTCGCTTTGGCGATTGCTTCCGCTCCTGAAGCTGCCAGCTCGACTTTCCAATCGGTCAAACCTTCCAGACCCATTTGCGCAAGGGTGCGGATATTCATGTCGTCGTCCACCAGTAGGACATTCTTGATGTCGGCAGCTATCGTCATTGGCTTCCTTTTTCGTTAGAGAGCTGAGCGCTGTTTTAAACCACTTAAAGCATAGACTTTGAGTTTGTCGAAATTATCCCCTTCCAGAGGGAATTCTGCGGTACTGAATGCCAAATCGGCTTGAAATTCCTGACCTCGGCCGCTGGGAAACCACATTTTTTCCCAGTCACCTTTGAGCAGTTCGAAGGCTTTAGATACGGTGTCTGCATCTTCGCCAGCCAGGACAACGGCAAACTCTCCATCGGCAATGCGGCCGCGTAAGTCTTCGGCTCTGAAGCGCTGGTTTAACAGCTCTCCCAATTTCCCAACCACGTGCTCGGCGGAAAAGGCACCATGCCTAATGTCGAGCTGATCAAAATCAACAATTGAAACTATTCCTATAGTCAACAGCTGCGATTGCTGACTGCAAATATCCAGCAAGTTGCCGCTCTCAGTCGCCAGCGCACTGGCGGTCAACACCTTGCTTTGCATGTCTATGCGTGTGGAGACTTCGCTGAGAGTCTTGGACAGGTGAGCTTTGACGCGTGAAAGTAGTTCGTCCATGAGCACTGGTTTGCTCAAGAAGTCGGTACCGCCGGCGGTGAAGGCGGCGCGTTTTCCTTCTGCATCACTTTTTGAGGTCAGAAAGATCACAGGCACTTGCTTCCAGTCGTCATGAGACTTTAGCAACCTGCAAACTTCATAGCCAGTTAGTCCAGGCATTATTACATCCAAAAGCAATAGATCCGGTTGGAACTCATGCATCATGTCGAGAATTACAATCGGTTCGTTCAAAGAGCGAACCACAATTCCGACCGGTCCGAGCACTGATTCCACAAACGAAGAGAGAAGAGGATCGTCGTCAACGCAGAGCACACGCGGCTTTCGCATTTGTCCTGCCACGGTCATGATTTGCATTGCCTCGCTCAAACTACCGCGAGTGACATCACTGTCCAGTAAAACAGAAGCGCCACCATATACGATATCTGCCTGGGAGAATTGCTCTTCTTTGGAATTGACAAAACAAAGTGGGATAATTCTTTTTGCCGACTGGCGAAGCTCTCGCGCCAACTGGAAATGCCCGAAAGTAGTATCGAGTGAAAGATCTATGATCGCTGAGTCGAATGCTTGTCTGCCGAATTTTACAATGGCACCCACAGAACTGCCGACCACATCAAGCTCGCAATTTGCATCTTGAGCGGCGCCTTTGAGGGAACCTGTATAACCCCCTTCCGGTATGACCGCCAGGCATGATATCGAGGGTAGTTTGTAAGTTTCGGTGCTGGAAGTTTGCTCGCGAGATATCTCGTCGACTACTTGAGTTCCTTCAACTACACAGCGAATAATTTCTGCCCAGATTACTTCTTGTTCGGTTTCGGCCTCGGGATCGACTGTAAGAAGAAAGTCTTCGATACGCTCTGCGAATTGCCCTACTTTGGCAAATCCGTAAGAGCCTGCGGTGCCTTTCACTTTATGCGCGAGCCCCAATGCTCCTTGGTGAAGCAGCAGATTTTTTGGATTTTCTCTAGTTACTTTTATAGCCGTCGTGAGCTCGCCCCATGCTTCAGGCAAGTTTTTGACAAAACTCTCTCTCGCCTTCTTAATGGCGTTCTGTGTCTCAATGCGCCGTTTCAGTTTTTTCAGTCGTTCTACTTCCTCAGGAAATGTTCCTTCGTCGGCCAACAACTTTTCAATTTGCTCAATTGATTCTTCGATCTGCGTGCTGTCAAGGACGGGTTGCACTTTGAAGACTGGTGTTTCATCAACTGCCACGGGAGGTTGATTTGCCGGTGGTGGAATTATGTTTTCCAGGCTGTGGAGAAACAGTTCGGGCACTATCGGTTTTTGCAAAACAAGAGAGACTTTTAGAATGTTTCTCAGCCAATTAAAGGTTTTTTGATCGCACCAATTGCCCGTGCACAAAACGATAGGTAAAGTGCTATCGGTTTCTCGAACCTTGCTGATCCAGGTCATGCCATCGACTTCCGGCAGGCGATAATCGACAATCGCCAGAGCTGGCCTCTTTGCTTCCATGGCCGCTGTAGCTTCTTTGGCGCTTCGAGCCAATACGACTTCGTATCCCCTGCTTTTAAGCAGGTCACCGGCTAAATCGCGAAAATTCTTGTCATCGTCGATAACGAGAATGTAATTATTTTGTTCTGACATGCTTTGCCCCGGAATCTATCATTTGGCCGGTGTTACAGGCTAAATAGAGGACCGAATTACCGAAAATAGGTTCCCTATTCTAATGGATGTGCTCCAGAGGTTCCTCCCAGTTTAAGATCGCGCTGAAAATCGTTATCGGAAATCTGTTCCAGATAGTCGGTTTTTGTCGAATAAACGATGGAAGAGTTGCCATTGACAGCAAGCGCCGCCCTCATCTCTTCTGCTTCTTCCAATCGTTGCGCCAGTTGGGTAGGGGGATTGCCAAGCAAATTTTCATACAGTCGGGTGCGTTCGTTTTTCTTTTGAACCATGCGGTTTTTTTCGAACGTGTAAAGCAGTCTGAGCGCCGGAATAGTCATAAAAAGCAGGGCGTAAAAACATAGAAAGAGGAAGAGTAAGCTAGCCGAATTCAAATTGCTGGGGCGCACGAGAAAAATGCAGGCAGTCAATGCCATGACAAAGTTCAGCGCACCCATACCGATCACCTTCTTCAATTCGTCTTTCTTCAAGGTCGTGAAGGTCCAGCGCTTGCGCTCCAGAAGCGGCGGCAAAAGTCCATAGGATGTAACTTCGCTTCTTTTTTGCATGTTTGGAAAAACATACATGATATTGCCTGTGTTGGAAACTTGAGGCATGCCATTGAATTTGGCCAGAATTGCAAAGAGCGTCTTTTCGTCGTCGGGATCTTCGCCTGTGTAAGGGCTTAAGTGTTCCGGCAGGACTACGCCTTCATTCAGTCTGATTACCTGGGCAAGCAACTTCCATTTCTCGTCATCAAAATCTTTGTTGGGATCTCCTTCTCCGAAAAGAAAGGAATAACAGTCGAGCAGAAAACCCTGTCTGACACCGCCGGTAGTGCTACCAGGTTTGAGCTTTTCTTTACCCCAGTGAACGAGGTCTTTCAATGCGAGCCTTTGCACCAATCCGAAAAAGTCGCGCCACATGCCTGAGACTGACTCTGTCGAGCCGGATACACCGGCTAAGAGAGTCTGAATAATCAGGGCAATTCCAAAAAGGCAAATCAAAGAGAAGAGAAGAATCAAGCCAAAGGAAAGGCGAAAGAGAAAAGAGCATGTCCTGAAAACGTGATATCCGACTTGATTTATGACACGACTGATACCTTGTCTGAAATAGGTGTAGGACAGGTGATCGTTAAAGCAGTAATAGATGTCGCCGTCCTGTGCGACTTCTAGATTGGCACTGGTATCGGCGGCGATGAGATTGAGTTCGCCTGAAACCGCGGCAAACGGCATGCCTGTCTTTGCCACCACATCCGCCACCGTGACCCTGTTGCCCAGGTCATTGATCGCGTGGATTATTTTCGAGCGGTTTGTCATCAAGGCGACTATTAAATCAGACCATTTTTTTTAGATAAGAAAATATATGAGCTTTAAGTGAGATTGTCAGCTCATATCTAATCTGCCACGCCGGCAGCCTGACCTAAGCGTAAGTGTGGGCTATCTGAATATTGCTAGCTGCCGGTTGGGAAGGTTGTAGGCGCTTGCCCAGCCAGGAATTTCATAAAAAGAGAATGCTTGCCGCCGCCGGACAGGGGTTCAACCCAGAATGGCGCCATAAACATGCGATCGACATGAGATGTAGTCGGGTCTTTGCGTGCGACTTCAACGAAATATGCGCCGCCGCGTTTGCCGAGCGTATGGCGTATTGCATCGAAGGTGAATTCGTTGCCTGCCTGGTTGAGTTCGGCTCCGGTCAACTTTACTTCTTGCATGACGTCGGCCATAGTGCGGTCGCCAATTTTTTGATCGGCCCAGAGTTTTAAGCTGTATTCGGCGTCCGGCTCTACTTTGCCGCCCAGTTTTGTGGTTAGCGAAAGCTCGTTGGTGACAGCCTGGTCGAATATGCTGCCCATTTGATAGCGGTCGTTGGCGACCACTCTGCCGTTCAGGCGCTCCATGTTTGTGGTTGCAAATGTGCGGCGCGATCTCAGACCATCCATCGTGCCGGCCTTGTCTAAAGCCGTTACCCAAATACCAGTTTCAGCCGGAACTCCGACTGGATTGCCGAAGTGGGCATCGCGTCCGACTGTTGGAGATACGTGGAAGCCCTCGTTAATGAAGGCTTTAAAACTTGTGAAATCAATATCCTTGCTTCCGACTTCATCGATCGGTTCGCGTCTCATCGCCCCGCCCTTAATTACTTCAATGCCTGCGAAGTGTTTGCCGCTTCGTTTCACCCACTCGTCTTTGGTTTTAAAAGAATAACGCCCGTAGTCGGCACCTTTAGAACCGGTCGGAATGCTGGGTGCGTGATCTTGCGACCAGCGCGGGTGAGCCATGATAAAGATTGGATCCTTGCCGGATGTGTCTTTGAGACCATTTTTTTCGATATAGGTTACCAGCGCATTCATGTCGCCGTCGTTGTATTTGACGACCTCCGGCACGACAATGTCCGGAGTGTCCTTAATTCCCAGCGCTCTTCTAAATGGCGACATTGCTGTTTCCATGACGGTTTTCTTTCGGCGAATTGCTTCGAAGAACTGCGGCATCTCCACCATCAAAAAGTGATTTTTGCCGCCTGAGTGAGGGTTTCCGACTTTGCCGATGGTACCCATTTCGGTTCCGACCAATGCTATGAATTTGCCGTTTACCGACTCTTGAGCTGCTTCTGCAAATTGTTGCGCGTACCATTTCGGTGCTTCGGCAATAACTGGTCCTGTCTGATCGGGAATGCGCGGGTCGCCGGGCTTGACGCCGTCTCTGGCCGCCAGGTGATTGTGGTCGGTAAAGAGAATGACATTCTGTCCGGCTTCTTTGGCTTTTCGGGAAATGCTTGTCACAGTGCCCATGCCGTCCGACTGATTGGTATGGATGTGCAAGCTGCCCTGGGCGAGGAGATAATCATCTTCAACTCGGGCAATGCTGCCCGGAAGGCCGGTCATAACATCTCGATTGTCGTATGCGCGGATGCGTTGGGCGATGCCTGAAAACGGGCGTTGGTACCAGCTGACGTGCTCCGGCAAAACCGTTTGTCCATCAAAGCGGCTCAGTCCTACTGTGTTGCCGCCTTCCGTTCCATGCAAATTAGTGATCTTGCCGATCGGCAATTTCGGGTTCGGTCCGGCTTCACTTAGTCCGCGCACGTATTTATGGTTGGCAATTCCAGAGAGAAATTTGTTTTCGGTCTCGAGAATTCCGCGTTGAGTGCTTTGACCGAGGCTGCTTACGCGACCCGGGGCTTCTTTGAGCGCATAGCCGGCTTCCGTGCCGCCGATGCCGCCGGCCAGATTGATAGCCAGTTCTGTAGTGCCGCTTACGGTGTGTCTTGCCAGTGTGTGTGCGATTGCATCGACATCGGCGCCCGGCTTTTGAGCTGCGTCTGCTGCACCGGTGAGTGTCTTGTAGCCGGAGATGACCATCGGGATGGTGAGGGCGGCTCCGACTGCCCAGGCGGCCGGACCTTTGGCGGGGAGGAAATAGCCCATCGCAGTACCGACGACGGCCGATGTGGCGAAAGTCTTAACCCCGTGTCCTATTGAGCCAACAGGATCCTTCCATGCTTCTTGAGCAAGCTCTACGGTTGCACTGGGCAGTTCTTTGGCAGCCTTGCCATAGACTTCCATGGCTGAGACTGAGTTTTCGGCAGAAGCTTGGGTGGCTTGGGTTTCGGACATTTTCGGGTGCAAGGAATTTTGGAGGGCTGTCAAGTAGTTTAATGGTGGTTTGCTCCGTCTCCAATGGGGAGGTTACGCAGGCGTTTTTATCTAAGGAAACTTTGCTTCAGTCTTAAAGTCATAATTTGCTACAGTTATGGCCTAAAAGTCTTACCAGGCAGACCTTTCATGTATTACCGGACGTTTTCTAGGTTCAATAACTTGCTTGCAGGCCTGCTTTCCTGCACGACATTCAACGCACCATCTTATGGTCAACCGATGGGCGGCGAACAGCCACAAATGGGCAGTCAGCCAGAAACAATCGGTGGATACGCCAATTATTCGCTGCCTCCTTATCAGCCAAGATACGGCGGCTATCCGCCGCCTGCGCAACCCGGCTACAATCCATACGGAGGTGGACAACCGCCGGCTTATGGCGCGCCGCAAGCTTATTCACCACCGGCGTACGGTACCGGATATGGTGCACCATCACCAGCGCAAACTGGCTTGAGTACCGCACCTCAAGGGCTCAATATCCCGCTTTCACTAACTACTGCAATCTCAACTCAAGTAGCGAAAAATGGAGATTTCGTTCAAGCGACGACGTCTGCCAATGTTCCATTGAGTGGCTACGCATACATTCCCGCAGGCACCACTGTCACAGGGCAAATCACAGATGCAGAAGCGGGTCGCAGACTGAGCCGCTCCGGGGCGCTTTCAATAACTTTCAACCAATTGCGCTTGCCCAGCGGCGCGACTGTTCCAATCACCGGTCACCTGGTCGGCAGCATCGGCCGATATAAAGATGTCGGACAGGGTGAGCAAGACCTTTATCGCGGCGAGGGCTGGGGGACGAAACTCGGTCAACTGGCGTTGCGTGGGGGATTGGGTGCAGGGCTTGGCGCTGGACTTGGCACCGCAGTTGGTGCGATCGGCGGTGGTGGTCACGGAGCCGGAATGGGCGCCTGGTCGGGCGCCGCCATTGGTGGTGGCATTGGCGGATTGGACATGCTTCTTCGAAAGGGCAAAGATGTTTTGATTCCATCCGGGACAGCTATGCAATTACAGCTCGATGCTCCAGCGCAAATTCCCGGACCGGGTGCGCCTCCAGAGTATGCCCAACCAATTCAATACGGGCAGTACAATGCGCAGCCGCAGTATGGTGGTCCGCCGTCTTACGGCCAATCACCTGCGTACCAGCCGCCAGCACAAACGCAACCGGCCGCGTTCTAAACACTTTTCAAATTTGTTTCTGCCAATCGGGTTAGTTTCGACCCGATTTTGCTTCCAACCCCCTTTTGGCTGCTTAGTCGAACAGGGGTAGCGCTTGACGTTTTCTAGATATCATTTATAGTATGAAATACTAGTAATTGTATATTTTGCCGGATCCCCATGCCCAGGCTCAAGAAAACGCTCGACAAGCGACGGAAACCCTCACATTCGAGGGCCAGGCAGTTTCGCTCGGCGAATGATTTCGTCGAACCTGTGCGTGAGCTTTTGATGCTCAGAGTTTCACGCGAGATTGACAGACGTGGATGGACTCAAACGCAAGCTGCTAAATTTCTTGGGGTCACTCAGCCACGCATCTCCGACTTGACGCGCGGACTGACGGAGAAATTCACTATCGATGCACTGGTTCATTGGATCGGATTGCTTGGACTGGAATTGAAGATTGACACCAAAACCGGTGGCAAGTCACAGAGCCTTTACGAATGGCTTGATGCCAGTGAAGATGCCATTCCTTATTACACAAAGTTGATTGCCGCCGATCCTGTAAGCACAGAAAGCTACTGGAAAAGAGCCTATGCTCATCATCAAAGAGGTCAATACGATCTGGCCATTGGCGATTACACAAGGGCAATGGAAATTGACTCTAAGCTGCAGTATTTGCGAATTAACAGAGCGCAGTCATACATTTGCCTCGGGCAATTCGGTGCGGCATTCCTCGATTGCGATCAACTGATCGCTCAATGTCCGGACGCAGCGACTCTTGCTTCTGCTTACTTTCACAGAGGCACATTTCACGAATTGATGAGCAGCAATGAAGAAGCGATAAAGGATTTTTCCAGGGTACTTCAATTGGAACCAAACAACAGTCAGGCACAGCAACATCTCGAGAATATTCGAGAAAAAGCGGAGAACCAAAGCGATGATGAATAACTACAACATCGAGAGAATCTGTACTTCAAGTGCCGAGAAGGCTCTTGTCCTGGCTAGAGAAGAAGCAAAAACGCTCGGTCATAGTGTTGACGCAAGACACTTGATGTTGGGACTTTTAAAAGAGGGAAAAGGAATTGGTGCCAAACATCTCAATCACATGAACGTCAAAGCAGATGCAATTCGCCGGTTGGTTGATGTTCCGGCTGCACAAAATCAAACTGCTTTTCCCATAAATGGGCTCGAACAGTACATCGAGCGGGCCTTTGAAGAATGTAATCGACTCGGACATGATTTCATCGGATCGGAACACTTGCTTTTGTCGATACTGGATGACGGCGACAATTTTGAGATTTTCAGCAAATTGAATGTCAATCCGGCTGCGGCAAGAACAAACTTGCTGCATTTGCTGGGTTCGTAGTTTCTTGCCGGGCGAAACTTCATGTCGCAACGGTCGACGCATGGCGTCGACCCTACAATTTTTCTAGCCGCGAATTTCTTTGGCGCGAGAAGAGACTCGCTTTGCTTCCGATTGCCTGTTGGCACGAGCCAATGCACCGGCGTAGCAATCAAGCAGAGAAGACAATGATGCGTGGCGCGGACCGTTCAATTTCTCTGAAATCTTCACTGCATCGCCATAATACTGTGCAGCTTGACCGCCGTTTCCTTGTTTGATGCAAATGTGTCCGAGTTGGATCTGGCAATCCATCACGTATTTGCTCGACTTGCCGTACGCACTTTCAAAACTGGAAAGTGCTTCCTGATACAGCGATTTTGCATCTGACAATTTGCTCAAGCCGACAAGACACTGTCCCAATCCGTCGATTTTTGCGAACGTTTCCGGCTTGCAGCCGCCCAATGTGGTCTTGCTGATTTCCATTGCTTGCCTGTATAAAGGCTCGGCCATGTGATATCGACCTTCATCGCAATAGAGCTTGGCGAGATTTTCCAGGCTCGATGCAATCGCCATGTGGTTTTTTGGCAAGACGCCGTGTCTGAGTGCCAGGGCACGTTTGTACAATTGTTCGGCGGGCTGGAATTTTTTTACGTCCTTGCAAGATCCAGCTAGCCCATCTACCAGAACTGCCAGTTCAAGGTAACTGCCGGTGGTGGCTTTAGTCGTTTGGTTCTCAGCCTGTTTCACAAAGATCTCTGCTTCTTCCAACTCTTTGTGCCGTTTGTAGAACTTGTTCAATGTTTCAAAACTAAGTTCTATCTCGCGTTTTTCCTTTAGCTTGCTGTCGACATAACCGACTACGCGGTTGCAAATCGGGTCGGCTTTGGCAGGATTGTTTTTCAGGTGAAACTGGCACAGTTTGGCGACTGAGGCTACTGTGTCGTAATTGTCTCCGCCCAGCGCTTTCTGTTTTATGCGAACGGCCTGCTCAAACAATGGGCCGGCTTTTGCATTTTGACCGCGAAAACTATAGAGAACTCCGAGGTTGGTTAGCGAAGTTGCCAGCCGTATATCGTTAGGACCGAATTTTTTCGCCTCTGCTAGAGACTGCTCGAAATTGCGCTGCGCCACGCCGAAATTTCCGGATTCGTACGCTTTGGCGCCATCCATTGTGTATTTATTCCAGGCCGCCTCGTTTGCGTCTGCCGGACAAGACAATGTAGCGGCGAGCAGTGCCAGGGGCGTCAATTTAATAAGAACTTTCATTAACTGGTTCTGAGATTATGGGTCGCTTAGCAACCGCTTGATTGTAACCCAGACTCAGCCGAGAGCTCTTATAATCTGCTCGTCATTAAATAAACTCTTGGGTTCCAAAATCCCGGGCATTTGCTCGCAAGGTTCAACAGGTGCCAGATTTCCGTCCGCTATCATACGAACGAGAGTGCGGGTAAGAATTGCTTCCTTTGAGGAGCGTTCTTGTTCTTGGGCTTTTGAGAACTGTGCCATTACCAGGGATGGGACCATGACACAGTTTTTCTTGAGCACTTTTGCAGTGCGTTTGACTGCTTCTGAATATGTGATTGATTCAGGACCTTGAACGTTTACAGTTTGCCTTTCCATTTGGTCTTCCAAAAGGGCTGCCAAAAGGATTGCCACCAGGTCATCTACGGCGACAGGATTGATTTTTTTCTCCATCAAGCCAACGGTTGGGATCATTGATCCACTGTCCAAATGCTGTTTGATGGAATTGAGGAAGCGATCGTTTTTTCCATAAACAATTGTCGGCTTGAGGATGGTGTAGTCGAGTTCGCTGGCGCGAATTAATTGTTCGGCTTCCCACTTCGATTCGTAAAATTTGTTGTAACACTTAGGTCTGGCGCGCTGGCAGCTTACATATACGATCTTGGTGACGCCTGCTTTACGGGCTGAGTGAATGACGTGAACCGTGGATTCGACGTGGTTTTTGTAAAAATCGCCGGCGTGTGGCTCAAACGAAATGCCTGCTACGTGACAGACCACGTCGCAGCCCTGAAAAGCGCCAAATAGCTTCTTGTCGTCCGAAAGGGAAACCGGGGTGTAAGGAGCGTTGGTCAGGTTGCGGATCGATTCATCGCGATGATTCAGCCCGCGCGCCAATATACGGGGAAAATGCCCTTTGGAAACTAAAGCCCGAGCCAGATGTGAGCCTATAAAGCCTGTGCCGCCGGTAATAGCTACGTTCACGCGTGCCTCTCTTGCATTGATTTTTCTATAATGCAGCCGTCAAAAACTTTAGCAGTTAATCGTCGCTGCAAACATACCTTTGGACGCATACGCCGTATCAGTATGTGCAAATTGCCGTCAGCTGCCACTTTTTAGCCATTTTTGCTGTATCTTTAGTAATTCTTCTGATGTAAATCTCCCGGCGACACATACAAGGCTGAGGCTTATTAATGGTGAACACTCTTGACACGGTTGACAAGGTTGAACAAACGATAAAGGAGCTGGGCATTCGCCGGGTTACCGAATCGAAAAATGTAGTCGAGTATGCGCTCGACAACGACTTGAAGGTTCTATTCCTGGAAAACCACACTTCGCCAGTTATTACGCTTTTGGTTGTTTACAAGGTCGGAAGCCGCAACGAAGCGGTCGGCTATACGGGCTCCACACACTTTTTGGAGCACATGCTTTTCAAAGGGACGAAAAAGCACAACACAGATAAGGGCAACGGCATAGACGATCTGCTCACGCAAATCGGTGCTTATTGGAACGCTACCACCTGGTTTGACCGGACCAGCTATTTTGAAGTTGTACCGTCGGAATATTTGGAATTGTGCATCGAGTTGGAAGCCGACCGCATGCGCAATTTGCTCCTCAGACAAGAAGATCATGATTCAGAGATGTCCGTGGTTAGAAACGAAATGGAGCGCGGTGAGAATTATCCAGAAGAAGCAATTGAGAAAGAGCTTTATGCCATTGCCTTTCGCGAACATCCATATCACCATCCCACTATCGGCTGGCGCTCAGATGTAGAAGGCGTCGACATGGATCGCTTGAGAGAGTTCTACAACACCTTTTATTGGCCCAATAACGCCACAGTGATTTTGGTCGGTGATTTTGAGCCGTCCAAAGCTCTTGTTCACATGCACAAATATTTCGGCAAAATTCCCAAGTCACCAAAAGCGATACCGCAGGTCTACACGACCGAGCCACCGCAAGAAGGCGAGCGCCGATTTGAAATTCACCGGTCAGGCGATTTGCCGAAGGTTTGGATGGGCTACCACGTGCCTGAAGCCAGCCATCCGGATAATTATCCACTGGCCGTGATCAGACATATTCTCGGATCCACTTACGAACGCTCAAGCCGTCTGTACAAAAAGCTAATTGATTCGAGTGTCGCTGCAGAAGTGTTTGCACGTCACGATGACTTGAGAGATCCTGCGCTTTTTATTCTCGGTGCCACGCTCAATCCGGATGTCGAAATCGGAAAAGCGGAGACAGCTATCTTTGAAGAGTTGGAGCGCCTTGCCCGCGAACCGGTCAATGACGACGAACTGGCGCGCGCTCGCAGCGCCAACCGAAAGGGCACAATTCTCTCGAAGGCAGATCCTTCCAGCCTGGCATTCATGCTTGGCGAAGCAGAGTCGAAAGCAGATTGGCATTGGCTGATGGATTACGATGACAAATTTGATGCCGTTACCAAAGAAGACATCATGAAAGCTGCTGCCAAATATTTCGTGAAGTCCAATCGTACCGTTGGTCATTTCTATCCGAAAGCATCGGATTCAGCAGACGATGTTGAAGATGGCGGCGATGAGGAAGGCGATGAAATGCCGCCTCCAGAAGCTGGAAAAGGGCATGGTAAGCC
>PNLN01000193.1 GCA_013823055.1 Cyanobacteria bacterium DS2.3.42 | reverse complement strand
GCATCATTGCGTCCGCATCAGCTTTGATTGCCTCGCTGCGCAGCGGCATGACAGGGCGTTCGGCAGCAGCGGCGCGCTAACGCCTCGCAACCAAATAGCATGAAATGGTCTAGAGGAGCGTGTGATTGGCCCGGCGGCCTTTCACACGCTTTTCTCTTTTTACTTTTACGCAGCGCTTACTACTTGTTTTAGTATCGCAACAAAAAGAAGAAAAAAGCCCAGACTGTCCCAAAGTCCGTTGAAATTTTAGATGACCTCCTTGACCGAGTTTCACAACCCGGGCAGTTTGTAGTTACCACAACAACAAAAGCCTCAAGGAGGTCATCATGTCGACATCATATCTCGGTTCAGAAGAGCGTAAGGATATTCTGAAGTCCTTAAATTTGGACGTAAAAAGCGTTGTCTCTGACGGCGTTAGGGAGTATCTCGAGAACGGTGCAAAGCTGCTTCTGGAGCTGCTGATGCAAGCCGAAGTTCAAACTTTGTGCGGAACAAATCATCAACGTTTTGAACGGCGTGGCCACGTTCGCTGGGGCTCAGAAAATGGCACGGCTGTGGTCGGAGGACTTAGGCAATCTGTCGTTCGTCCAAGGGTTCGTGCTTTGCGCTCCCCGAGCGGGAATGCAGAGGTCCAGCTTGAAACATACAAGGCAATGAATTTCAAAGAAATAGTTGACGGGCCGCTCACTGCAGCCATATTAGCTGGAGTTTCAACCAGAAACTATCAGAAGATTGTTGCTCACGGAATTGAAGCAAAAGGCGTTAGCAAAAGCGTTGTAAGCCGCAAAGCAATCGCAGCAACGAAACCAACAGTCGATCAGTTTCGTAATCGAAGAATCGATGATCTAGACCTCGTTGTGCTGTTTTTCGATGGAGTGCACGTAGCAAAGCGCCAATTGGTCGTGTGTATTGGAGTGGACAGTGGGGGAAAGAAACACGTTCTGGCTCTGCGAAATGGAGCATCTGAGAATGTAATTGTTTGCCAAGACTTGATAGATGACATGAAAGAAAAGGGCTTGAACACTGAAAGGAGATATCTTTTTGTCATAGACGGTTCCAAAGGTCTAGCGAAAGCCATCAGAGCTTCATTCGGTCTGGATGCAGCTATCCAGCGCTGCCAGGAACACAAAATTCGCAATGTTCAGGCATACCTTGCCCGTAAATATTGGAACGAGGTGCGTAACAAAATGATGGCCGCATACAACCAGAACACTGAAAAGCAAGCATCTAAGCGCTTGATGGAACTTAGAAGCTACTTGCTGCCAATCAGCGAAGGGGCAGCCAATGCACTGACAGAGGGCTTGCACGACACTCTAACTCTTCACCGCCTCGGCATCACAGGTGAACTTAGAATCGCCTTGCGAACAACAAATGCGATTGAATCAGCGTTTTCATCAGTCAGGCGATACATGCGAAACAGCACTAGATTTGGAAACGAAGCACAAATCGAGCTTTGGCTAACCCGAGGATTGTTGGAAGCAGAAACGCATTTTCGAATTTTTAGAGGGTATCGGCAACTGAGGACGCTTAAAACAAGGCTGTCCGAGTACAAAATCAAGAAAAACACTTGATCTTCTCCTAGCCAAGTAGGCTAACCGTTTGCGACAAACAAATGCAGAGCATTGACTGACGCCAATGCTCTGCATTGAATCGCCGCTAACCAGGAATTTCAGTGACTTAAAGGACAAAAAGTGCCAAAAAGTAGAAAAAGTGCCTGAGGCGTCGCTGAAATTTCCCCTGCTAAGATCCTGTTGGTCAGGGCAGGTCAGGAAAAATCAACGACGCCCAGGACACTCCCTCAAACTAGTCAGATAGCGGTTGTAATCGGTGTTTTACCATCATTGGTTGTACGTTTTCGCATTTTATACAACCAATGGTGGTAAACCTCACTTGCGAACGAGACAGACAGGTTGGCATCAGCGTTTTACCATCATTGGTTGTACGTTTTCGCATTTCATACAACCAATGGTGGTACGCCGCGCGTGAGAACTAGATATTCGTCTTCCATCACCACAATGATTGGTTCAATGAAGGCACTCCCAAACGAAGAAACTGCTTTCAAGATTTTTTGAAAATTGCCTCTGTAATCTGGTGGCATGGAAGCAAGGCGAGGCAATCAGACTGCACGACCTGCACCACGAATTTTCCCTGGAGGGGGCGGGGCGCACTAGCGTCCCGCTAAATTTCAAACCAAGAACCAAAAGACCTGCAGACCAAAAGCGAGAACTAAAAGTCCAAGCGCTGGAGGTCTTTTGCAATCGTGAGCTGACCTGCAAAACCAGATTCACGACAATTGGCGATCATGTCCTCATCGCTGTTCAAGCCCGTGTAATGGAAGAAGACCAGGTGTTTCACACCGGCTTTGTGCGCAATGTCACCGGCGACCTTCGGTGTTAGATGCCCGTACTTATATGGGTTTTCCAAATCATGAATGCGCGCTGATGCTTCGCAGAGAAACAGATCCGCTCCCTGCGCAGCTTTCCTTATGCCGTCACATTCACCAGTGTCACCGGAGTAGACGAACACTTTGCCGTCTGCTTCCAGGCGAAAGGCGCAGGCATCAACGTTTCCAAAGCCATGGTAAACCGAATAGGAGGTCAGTTTGTGCTCTCCGATTTTGCGCTCTTGCCTGTCCGGATTACTCATTGCATGAAAGTGCAAAGCAGGCCAGATGCGCTTCTCTCGCTTTGGATCGTCCGGTGTGTACATCGCCCAGAGGGCATCGAAATTCTCGGTTATTTGCCGCGGTGCATAGAGGTCAATGCGCTCGTTGCGCGGTCCTAGCCAACTGTTGATACAGCCAATCGACTGCAGAAAATGAACGAACGCGTAGTGATCGGGATGGCAATGCGAGATGCATACATGATTGATTTTGACATAGTCAAAACCAGCTTGCTCGAGGCGAAAGCGTACGGCTTCGGAACAGTCGAACATGACCGTCTGGCTGTCGGATTGAACGACAAATGCGGGTGGTTGTCTGTTTTCCACTCCAGGTATCTGCGAACCGCAAGTCCCTGAACCGAGCACCGTCAGTTTCATAGATGCAATATCCTCACGGCGAAACGACTTCCTTGCAATGCGCGCTCCCAAAATAGCATTTAGAGCGGCAGGGGTTCCATCCATATAGGTTACAAAGAGAATCACACCTGAAACGTTTCGCACCATCAGTTCATTCAAGCAAAATCGAATTTTCGACTCGCTCAACTATTGCATTTAGTAATTAGTTCAAAAAAAGAAAGGTGCAGCGAAAACGGCTTGCGGCCATGTTTCATTGCACCTTTCAGTTAGATTATTCGATGCCCGTTGTTCCTGTTGAAGAGAACCGGCACCCGGGTGTTCGCGTAATCGGACGATTACGCGAAACACGCACGGGCACCGGCCGGAGCAGAATTCATTTGCGTCTTGAGGACGCTAAAGGCTTAGATCAGCCGCTCGATGAGCCACGTCGCCAGAGTAGTGACGAACGCTGCCATGACGGCAGATTCGAAACTGCGGACGTAGAGCACGCTGGGGAAAAGCCGGCCGATGGCGAGAAACGCCAGCCCGTTGAAGAGCAGACCGATGATGCCCAGAGTGAGGAAATTGAGCGGGATGATGACCCCGAGGCTGAGCACCGTGATGCCGGTCCATACGAACCAGTTCACGACGCCAATGCCGACGAGCGCGGCAATGCCGCGAATCACGCCGTTACGCGGAACATGCACTGCGTGCTGCGTGAAAGCAGGCACGAGCCAGATCAGCGTCGCGACCATGAGGAAGAGCTTGAGAAGAGCTTCCATAGTGACCTCCAAATTTCTCTTGCGAGATTCTGTTAGTTGTCTTCGATAATTTGCAGAACATTCTGCTCGTGCTCCGGCACCACAGTGGTGTCCGAAAGCGGCACGAGCGTTGCGGTCTGAGGACATGGACTGACGAAGTAGTCCACGACGCCCTGGGCAAGCGAACTTGCCACTTTGTCCTGGTAGGCGGGCGTATTGAGAAGCTTGAGCTTCGCCGGTTTCGACAAATAGCCGATTTCAGCGAGCACAGCTGGTACGGTGGCGTGATTCGTCACATACAGACCCCTCTGCCTGACCCAGTTGCCTGTTTCAGGAAGCCCTGCCACAAGCGCGTCTTGAATACGCTGAGCGGGGCATTGGCTCGAGGAATGCGTGTAATACGTTTCGATGCCATCGAAAGTTCGGTCAGTGTGCGCGTTGGAATGCACACTGAGGAAAAGGTCGGGTTGTACCCCGTTGGACATCGTAACTCGGTCGGCAAGCGACACGAAGACATCCGTATTGCGAGTCATGATCACGGTTGCGCCTCTGGCTTTCAGCTTGTCTGCCAGCTTGAGAGCAACCGAAAGGTTGACATCCTTTTCCATGACGGTGGCGCCGACTGTCCCTTTCGGAGCAGGCAAGCGCCTGGAAGCACCGGCATCGTGTCCGCCGTGTCCGGCATCTACGACTATGGTCTTCCCTTTGAGTGTCAGGCTGTCTTCCGGAACAGTTGCCGGTGCCTGAGTGGAGTTTTTGTCCTGATTGAGAGGCTGGCCTATGGCGGCAGATTTGCCGTCACCAGAGGTAAGCGTCCCATCCTTGGGTTTTGCGGCGTGACTCTCATTCGCCGTCGCGTTAACCAGTCTGCCTGATAACACCAAATATGGTGCAGTGACGAGAGTGAAGAACGCGATCAGCAGAACGAGCGGCCCCCATGGGTTCTTGCTGTTCATCGCGGGTGTTTCCTAAACGTAGGTTAGCCGGTTTGCGGGCCGCTGAATTCCCGTCCAACCGTGCGTTTCCCAACCAGACATGACCATATGACTAAGCGTGTCCTCGAGCCTCGAAGTCCATCGATACCCGGTCACTGGCCAAAAGCGAAAAGTGAGAAAAGAAACTCTCCCGGAACTCGGTAAAGTAGCGGTTGGGCACCACTTTACCGAGCCGCCGGGAGAGAGGAAGCTTTGAATTGAAGAATCAGCAGTGCTCTGAAGCGACTACTTCTTCTTCGGTTTCTTGAGTGACACGACCGGCCGAACAACGGCGCGAGCCGGGTCAGGCAGAATCTTGTTGAACGCGGCCCAGATGCGCTCGTGCTCGGAGTCATCGAGGAACATCCGGTGGTAGAGCACTTTGTCGCAGAGAGAGAGAATCTCGACCACGGGCTCTCGATGGGGGTGGTTGTGCAACTCCCAATTGATTTCCCGCATGGTGCGAGCTTCAAGGCGATAGAGGCGCCGAATGATGCGCTCGACTTCCTTGTAGTTTTCCTCGCTGACGTACCCCTGCATAATCAACGCCCACACCTTCAAGAATTCGCGTCTGGCGATATCACGAGGGCTGAGTACGATAGGCACGGGCGGCTCATCGACGCCCGACTTGGCGCGCCGAATCACACGAATGCAACCGATCAGAAGCACGATGCCGCCCAGGATGATGGCGCCGTTGACGTAGAGGTCGAAGCCGAACACCGGCTGAGCCGATTCCTCCTTGATCTCCTTGCGTTCGCCGTCCCAGGTGGGTGAGCTATAGAGAACGACGGCCGGCAGCGTAATCAGCTGTTCATCGACCTGTCCCACGACCCGGTAGGTCATGGTGGCGTTGAGCTGCCAGTTGGGCTTCAAGTTGAAAGCCTGAACCGGTAGACGCAGGCGGATATAACGCGAGCCGTCCTTTTTGTCTCTGGTGAAGATATCAGGCCCGCCCGAGATTTCGAAGTCGCCCTGAATCGCTAACGTATTCAGGTCAACCTCTGTGCCGGGCTGCTGCTTGATGTAAATGTCGACTGTGATGCGATCGCCGGTACGCCAGCCAAAGTCGCGCTCGTAGTCCGCCACCACTTGTGGTACCAGCGGATTTTCGGCTGCGACCGGAGCGAATTCCGGCCAAATCGTGCGCTGTCCCCAGTAGAACGCTCCCAGTCCGATGATGGAACCGAGAACGACCAGGGCGGCTAGTGCGCACGCAACCAATGATTTTTTCATAAGTCACCTGTTTCCTATTTACGGGAGCGCACTGCATGCGTCCCTGAGCCCTGGTTACCGCCTGTTGAAGCGGTCACCGAGAATGCTGTTTGTGCCGTCGCTCCCGCCTTCGTCTCCGTCGACTTTTTCTTTCCGCTCGCGAGGAGCGAAAACAGCAAGACCGAAGAAGACTACAGCCAGCAACAACGGGTAGAAGAAGATTTCCTGCTCGCCTTTCTTGCGCTTCACTTCGATGCGCCCGAGAAGGTTGCCGATGTGGAAGTCGGACGAATTGACGACCCGCACGTAGCGAGCGCCGGTAGCGTTTTTCAGCCAGAGAAGAGTGTTCTCCTCGAGGCCCGACATAGCCACTTCACCGTCCACCTGGTACCACTCCTGACCGCGAAACTGGTCGCGATCTTGCTGTGGTAGCTGACTGACGGGGATCGCCGATGGAGTGGTCTTACCGAGTCCGGCAATAACCAGCTCGATGTTCCGCTCCCGCAGCTGTTTGACGATGTCGTTGAGCGCTTCCAATCCTGCGTCGTTGCCGCCGTCGGAAAGAAGCACGATCACCTTGCGGTGATTGTTGTCGGAGTCGAGATCGAAGAGCTCGAAGGCGAGGTTGAAGGCCTTGCCCAGCTCCGAGCCCTCACCCGGCGCGCTGCCGATCGTGAGAGCACGCCTGAGCACCCATTTGAGCGCCGGCAAGTCATCGGACAGGAATGCCTGTGGATTGGCTTCGCCAGCGTAGCTGACCACGCCCAGACGGTTGTACTTGAGAGCCGGCACCACATCATCCAGGATGAGTTTGCGCGCCATGTCCAGCCGAGTTCCGCCTCTGTAGTCGGTCTCGGCAAGAGTGCCCTTGTAGTCTTGAACTGCCATACTGCGGCTGACGTCGACGATGGCGATCACGTCCACGGTGCCCACCGGAATTTCGGTGTAGCCCTTTTCGAACGCGGGTCGTGCAACAGCGAAAATCAGTGCGGCAGCAGCAATCAGGACCGAGATGCCTTTGAGCCAGTAACGGCCCGCCTCCAGATGGCTGGAATTGCGGTTTACAAGCCGAGCTTCTCCAAAGTCCTTGATGAACTGGTCTTTGCGCTTGAAGGCGAACCACACTGCCAGGACTCCCAGAGGAGGCAAGACAGCCAGCAGCCAAAGCGCCTGCGGATTGAGAAAGTGCATAGATTATCTCCTAGATGCCCTTCTTCGGGCCGCCGGGACCTGAACCGCCTGGGTCCTTGGGATCACCAGGTCCATTGCCACCTCCACCGGAGGCGAGCAACTTCTGCATGAGCTCAAGGTTGTACTTCGCCTCCAGGTTGTCCGGGGCAAAGCGCAGTGATTGGCGGTAGGCTTCGGCAGCGGCTTTGAGCTGCTTTTGGCGGAAGTAGTTATTGCCGAGCGCAAATTGGATTTTGGCAGCCATTGCTTTGGCTTCGGGCGGCAAGTCGCCGCTCGAGCTGGTCAAGGCAGACTGCGCAGCAGTGAAAAGCTCTTTGGCTTCTTTGTACTGCTCGTTGTGATACGCCGTCAGTCCGGCGTCATAGTACGCATTGGCCGAGTTACCGGAGCCGCTTTCAGCAGCACTCAAGTAATCGCCCGTCTGCATGGGAAGTGAGTAGGCAACCAATCGCCAGCTACCCCAGAGCGCAAGCACAACGCTTGCGATGGCGAGCATGACGGCGAGCTGCACACGTCTTTCCCAGAAGTACGACTTTACGTCTTGTACGAATTTCATGGAAAGTCTCCTGCATAGTTAAGAAGCAGGGGCTGTGCAAGCCCGCTTACTGGTTGAGCACCAGCGCTTCACCGATAACGCCGAGAACGAGAAGCAGAGCCGCCGCCATAGCGAAGGCCATGAACATCTCCTCGCGCTTTTGCGAGGTTTCGATCTGAACTGCCGAGCGCTCGAGCTGGTCAATGCTGCGGAAGCACTCGTCGAGATCTTTCGCGTTCTCGACACGGAATGATTTGCCGCCGACCGATTCGGCAAGGCGCAAGATATCGACGTCGCGCTGAGACATCGTCTCGCCGACACCGATCACGTAGAGCTTGATGCCCTTGGAATTGAGGATGTCCTGCAGGCGCTGCATAGTGCCCGGAGACAACCTGTCTTCACCGTCCGTCACCATGATCAAAACCTTGGTGACCGACTGGCCAAGCTCATCGAAGTGGTCCGCGGCAAAGTCGATCGGACCGGGTTTGTACTCGCCGAAATTCGTTCCGCCGCCCAGTCCCTCATCCGCGAATTCGACTTTGCGATAAATCATCTTCAGGTCGTGCGTGAGAGGCCAGGAATAGTAGGGCATGAAGTCGAACAAGATCACACCGACGCGGTCACCGGCGCCCGCAGAGTGGCGGTCGCGGATGAAGTTGAGGACGGCTGCCTGAGCGGCATCCAGGCGGCGGTGCTGGTCTTCGGTAGAACCGTCCTCGTTCGGCTTCTTGACGCGAGTAGGGAATTCCTTGTCCAACTCGGAGTTGCCGGTTTGACGAGGGGGAATCGTGCCTTCGAAGCGGGCTCCCATGGAGCCTGACTTATCGACAGCGACGATGATGTCTCGTGCCTTGATTGTCTGGGACGTGATCACCTGCACATTCTGCGGTCGAGCAAGCGCAAACGAGAGCGCCGCAAAACCAAGCGAGAGCAGGATGATGGGAATCAGGTGAAGCAGATTGGATGCACCAATCGTCTTCGCCAGACGCACGTCAGAGTAACCAACATAGCCTTTGCGCCTGAGAAGGAGCCAGGGCAGGGGCACGAGTAGCAGTAGAGCAAGCCACAGAGGCTGGGCTAAAACCATAGTAAACCTCCAAATACTCCATTCAGGAGTCAGAGTCGAATCGGCTTTAAAAGCCGATTGGAAGCAGAATTTAAATGCGGAGCAAGGGTTATTGTTTGAGGTCGAGAGAAACGAAAGAAGTTGAAAGTAATGGGATAGACCATCGAAGCTACTGATTCAAAGAGACTAGGAACAAGAGAACCAAGCCTTAAGAATTCAAAATCTGAAGCTGTCAAAGCTGAGTGACCGGTTAACCCCTTCAAAACCGGCACAGACAGGGCGTCCAGAACGACTTCATGACATCAGTCCAAAAATTGCGCTAGCTTCGCTAAAAACTAACGCACCTCCGGTTTTCAAGCAGGAGCATTTCGCCTTTAAATCTTGAGTGGGTGGCGCATTTCTGTGAGTTTATCCCTCGAAATGGGTAGGTATTGGATCTACGGGCGTAAAACCCTCGACCTCGCGTGAACCCTCTATGGCACTTCATAATTCATTCAAGCAGGGGCCTTCCCAGCAACAGGGCACACGTCTTGCCGCCGTTCCGACGACGGAGGATTTGACTTATGCACTGGCCCAGGCCGGCAAGAACAGCAAGAACCCAGTCGTTATAAGTTGGAATAATTCGAAAACTTCCATGGTCTTCTGGCTTTCAGTCACCGCCAGTAGTGGCGGAGCCGATGCTGAATGGCTTTTGCAGAAAGGCGAGGAAAACGCTCAACCCAAAGATATCTGGAACCACAAAACTGCAGACATATCACTGATTCAGTCATTGGTGTCAGCCGAAGAAGAAATGGCGCGCAAAGCAGGCGCCAAAGGAAACACCGCTCCTTCGCAAGAAGAATTGAATAAACAGAGGGACAATATTCCAGGGAATCCCGAATGGAATGCAACTATCTCAAGCCCTAATACTCCGATTGTTCTAGGTGGCGGCTTTCAGGCTCAACCTCAGCGCCCTTCAGCGTCATCGGCTCCGCCGCCACAATGGCAAAGCAGCGAAATTTCCGGATGGAACGCCCCTCAACCGGCGCCTGAGCAAATGGGATTTGGAGATAAACCGACACAAAAGCCAGCAAACACGCCTGACGGTGCACCGTCCAATCCATTTGCCGCGCTCAAGGGGACAGTGGAAGAGCCAAAGCCGGTTAATCCGTTCAATGCTCTGATGAGCAACCAGTCGCTGCCTCAATTACCGCAGCAAGAAATTCCGGGCAGCAGTCTGCCGCTGGAAGACGATCCCTCTATCAACCCTTACGATTCGCTGACCAAGTCCGGAGGCGGCATCAAGCCAGTATCTATGCCACCTCCCCCAGCCCCCCCAACTCCGCCACAACCACCGGCACTGCCCAAAATACATTCTTCGCAGACGACTTCGAGCACCTGTATACCAGTGGTCAGAGACAATCACCCACTGCACGGACATCCCCGTGTTCCGGACTTTTCCGCAATGCGAAATTCATCGGACAAAAATCCTGTCTTGTCTGTGCACCCTGACAATGCACTCAATCCGAAAGCGCCGCCGGTCGACTCCAACCAGGCCAAGACACCGCTTGTGATTAATCAAGTATCAGCCCGGCCGGCGCCGCCCAACCAGCAATCGTCGCCAGTCCCTGCCAACTCTCAGACTCCTGCACCAGCAGCCCATCCTCAGAGTGCGCCTGAAAAATCGAACTTCACACCGCCTGCGGCACCACAAAAGTCCGGCGCAAAGCAGCTGCCCGCGCCGATCGAACTGGACAGAGTAGCAGTAGACAATGTTTTCAAATCTCTTTCCAATCCGGAAACGGGGCTGCTAAATCATGGCAGCTTGTTGTTCTTCCTCGTGCGCGAATTCAGCCGCTATCAATGTAACAACGAGCCATTTTCACTGATTATCATGGAAATGAACGTGCTGATTTCCGGTTCTACGGGAGGCCAACTTCCTCGCCCACTGCCACCACGGGCAGTGCGAGCAGCAGCCGAGAAAATATGTACCTTAACTCGTCCTTTAGATCTCCTCACGCATTACGAACAAAGCGACTATGCCATTCTCCTGCCAGCAACAAATCGACAGCAGGCCACGGAGTTCGCCCTCGGAGTCGGCAAAGCTCTTTTGTCGAAGCCACTACTTCCGGATATGGAGCCGAAATCGCTTGTCGTACACATGGGCGTAGCCAGCTTCCCTGAAGACACTTCCCACCCGGGAATTCTCCTTGCCGCCGCTGGCGAAGCCAAATCGACGGCACAAATAGCAGGAAAGCCGATTATTCTTTTCGCCGAGACTTAACGCTTTGTAGGGGCGATGCCATGCATCGCCGGGGCGACGCCGTGGGTCGCCCCTACATTGGAATTTTCTCAAATGTATACTGACATTACCGTCTCAGTCGTGATCGCCGCAAACCCGCATGAAAAGCAGCACGCCACTATCACCAAATAGGCGCGGCAAGGGCAACGTGGGAATTGATAACTTGACACTTTCTAGATCTGTTTCAGAATCAAGAAGTTAGTCGCGTGATGTTGTTTTCGAAAAATGCCCACTTCAACCGTAAATCGCGGGATTTTTGCTGTTCATGCAAAACGACTCCCGCGCACAAGAATGAAAGCACTGCTCAAGGAAGGTAGCCGCGTTTCGGTGCAAATCATGCCGAGACCGGAGCTAACTGATGCACGCTCAGTAATTGTGCGCGTCACAATGGCGGGTCTGTGCAGAACCGATCTATATGCAGCAGAAGGCAAGATAAAGGTCTGCGACCCCCTGGTTTTGGGACATGAATTTTCTGGCGTCGTTGAAGAACTGGGCAGCGAAGTAGATTCACTTCGAGCCGGTCAAAGAGTGACGGTCAATCCAATTTTGCCTTGCCTGAAATGCAAATATTGCTTGAGCAACAACACGTCAGTCTGCCAAAACACAACATTTCTAGGCGTTGATCGATGCGGATGTTTTGCAGAATTTATCTGTGTGCCGGCCTCGGCAATTCTCCCGCTTCCCGACGGCATATCAGACCTGGCGGCAGCATATACAGAGCCAGTTGCTGCATCTCTAGCAGTGCTTAAAGCCAACCTTGCTCCCAGCGACAAGGGTCTGATTTACGGCAACAATCGTTTTGCGCATCTGGTCAAACAGATCCTCAATGTCAAATCCCTCACCAATATTTCGGTTTATGATCCGGCATCCGATGGAGCGCTTGAGGAAGGATCGTTCGACTACGTGATTGAAACGATTATGACTTCTGAATCGCTTTCGAGCATGGCACGCGCGATTCGCCCAGGTGGCAAGATCATTTTGAAGAGCCGTCAGTACGAACCGGTGGCTCTGAAAATGACTGATTTACTAAAGAAAGAACCAGTTATGCATGTCTGCAATTACGGCTCTTTCGAAGATGCATTGGAACTTCTGGCGACCGGCAAGATTGATGTAGAGGCGCTGGTTGACGGCATCTACGAGCTTGAGGACTTCCAAAAGGTTCTGAGCGCCGCCAAGCAAAAAGAATCTCTCAAACCTTTCTTTGCGCCTGGTGGTAGTCGCTAGCCATGTGCGGAGTTATTGCAAAATACGCGCCCGGTGGAAACGTTTCCCCGCAAGATCTGACCGCCGCAGTAAAGGCCCTCAATCATCGCGGACCGGATTCAAACGGACAGTGGATTTCGCCTAGCGGTGAAGCCGGTCTTGCTCATGCGCGACTATCAATCATTGGCTTGAACAATGGTGCGCAGCCAATCGCCTCCAATGATGGGCAAATTCAAATTGTTGTAAACGGCGAGCTCTACGACTTTGAGCGCATTCGCGACGAGCTGAAAAGCCAGGGACATAAATTTTCCACTGAGTCAGACTCAGAAATTGCCCTGCACTTGTATCGCCAGCATGGCGTAGAGTGCCTCCAGCACTTGCGCGGCGAGTTTGCAATAATCATTTGGGACGAGCGCGCCAAACGTTTGTTCGCAGCACGCGACCGTTTTGGCATAAAACCGCTTGTCTATGCACACTATAACGGACAGCTCTTTCTCGCATCAGAAGCCAAAGCACTCTTTGCTATGGGGCTGCCGGCAGCCTGGGACGATGAATCGTTCTTCCAGGCGGCAAACATGCAATACACGCTTCCTGATCGCACTCTATTTGCCCATGTTCGCCAGTTAGAACCCGGCAAATACCTATTGGCGAAGGACAACAACGTTCAAACCTTCACTTATTGGGACCTCAACTACGGTCGCTCTGAGCCGGTTTCTAAACTGAGCGAAAACGAGATGATCGAAGGCTGCCGCCACCAGCTGAAAGAGGCCGTTCGCCTGAGAATGCGCGCCGACATTCCGGTCTGCGCTCACCTGAGCGGCGGTCTTGATTCAAGCGCCGTAGTGGCGCTGGCCATGCAGGTTACGAACAACCCGGTCCAATGTTTCTCCGTCAGCTTTGAAGAGGAGTCGTATGACGAACGAGTGCTGGCCGGCGAAATGGCAAAGAAGGCGGGAGCTGACTTTCATCCAGTCAAAGTTTCTCAAAGCGACCTGATCGAACACCTGTCCGATGCTGTCTATTACAGCGAAGGACTGGCTGTTAATGGGCATTTGACCGCCAAGTATATTTTGAACAAAGAGATCGCCAGAAACGGCTACAAAGTCGCGCTCACAGGCGAAGGCTCAGACGAAGTGCTGGCAGGCTACGCACATTTGCGCAGCGACTTGTTCAAAACCGACGGCAGAGAACACCTTCTCGCCGACCTGCATGCCTCTAACAAGGCTTCGCAAGGCATAATGCTGATGCACGGACAGTCGCTTGCAATGAAAGCCGTAGAGGACAAGCTAGGCTATGTTCCTGGTTTTCTGGAAGCGAAGGGTTCGCTCGGTCACAAAATGTGCGGGCTATTGACCGATGATTTCACAACCCGTTTCAAAACATACGATGCCTACGACCGCTTTCTATCAGCTTTTGATATCGAAGGTCAGCTGTCGAAGAGAAGCCACGTCTATCAATCGCTCTATTTGTGGACAAAATCCGCATTGGCAAATTACATCCTAAAGACGCTTGGTGACGGCATGGAGATGGCTAATTCCGTAGAAGGTCGCCTGCCATTTCTCGACCACTACTTCTTCGAATATATCCGCGACCTACCTTTGTCGATGAAGATAAACGGCACGACCGAGAAGTACATCCTCAAAGAAGCAATGAAGCCTTTCATCACCAAAACCATTTATGAACGCCAGAAACATCCATTCGTCGCACCGCCTGTGAGCGCCTTCGCGACAGAGTCTGCCAAACAGCTGTTGAACGATTCACTAAGAAGCCAGAACTTCTCGAGTGTTCCCTTCTTCGATCAAAAGAAAGTGGTCTCGCTGCTTGAGAATCTGCCGAAACTGAGCGAAGGCGAACGCGCTGCCCTTGATCCGGTATTTATGATGATTGTTTCGGCATCCTGCATTCAAGATAGATTCAAACTGTAGGGGCGATGCCATGCATCGCCCGCGTCGAAAATAACGAGTCCGGTGAAGTTGCCCTTGCACTTGCGCCTCGCGCTAACTAAATTACCCGTTAGAATTACAACCTGATGAATACCACGCCCGACCCACGCAGTTTTTTAGAAGTCTTCAGCAGCGCTGTGGAAAAACACCGCCAGAAGAATGCGATTGTTACAGAGGGAGCGCACAAAGTCACTTACGGTCAGCTTTTCAGTAAGGCTTGCAGGATTGCGCAACACCTTCAAGATGCAGGCATTGCCAAAGAAGAGCCCGTTGGCATCAGCATCAGCAAATCTGCAGAATACATCGCCTGCATGCTGGGCACCTGGATTGCAGGTGCGGCCTTCGTTCCACTAGATCCGGTATTGCCGAAGGAACGAGCACAATTCATCGTTAATCAGTCAAAAATGCGATTCGTCTTGGTTCGAGAAACAACTGCAAGCACCCTTGCAAGCTTGGGTGTAGAAGCGCTCAAGGTTGATGGGAATTGGGATGATGACGGCAGTTTCCAAAACATCGAAGTGAGAACTCTCAAGGTCGAGCCAGAACGCCTTGCATACATCATTTACACATCTGGTTCAACAGGACGCCCAAAAGGCGTGATGGTAACGCATGCGGGAATTTGGAACTTTTTGAAGGCACAGATCGTTGCGTTTAGATTCAACGAAAAAAGCAACTCCCTCTTCGTTCTCTCAACCAACTTCGATGCTTCTGTTTCCGACATCGGATGCGCGCTGCTAGCTGGTTCTACACTATTTATTGAACCACCTGGACTGCTCGCACCAGGTCCGCACTTTCTGGAACTTCTGAATGAACGAAACATCACACACATGGATGTTCCTCCCTCGCTTTTGAAGACCATTCCAAGCGATCAAGCCCCTGCAAGCCTGGAAACAATTATCATTGGCGGTGAAGCTTGCGCACCGGATGTAGTGCGAGCATGGGCACAAAAATGCCTGGTAGTGAACGTATATGGACCAACAGAAGCCACTGTATGCACAAGCCTTGGCGCATGTGATGCAGAGACATGGGACCGTCCTTTAATTGGACAACCTATTCCAAACGTGGAGTATTACATACTCGATGAGAATCAAAAACCCGTGCCGCGCGGAACACCGGGAGAACTGTATATAGGCGGAATCCCGATTGCGAAAGGCTATGTGGACGAGCCGGAATTGACCTCGCGTAAATTCGTCGAAAAAGACGACCAACGTCTATATCGAACCGGAGACGTAGTTGTTCAATGCCAGGATGGCGAATATCAATTCATCGGGCGTTTAGACAGGCAATTCAAGCTTCGCGGCATGCTCGTGGAACCGGAAGAAATCGAAGCCAGACTCGCCCTGCACGAGAGCGTTGCACGTGCGGGCGTGCTAAAACGCCCACTACGCCCAGGCTTGCCAGGCGACAAACTGATTGCCTTTGTACAGCCACGGCAAGGCAAGACCCTCGAAGCGAACCAGTTAAAACAGTTTCTTGCAACGTCACTGCCACTGTGGATGGTGCCACAACTCTTTGAAATAGTGGAACAAATGCCGCTCACTGTTACCGGCAAAGTGGACCTTTCTCTTCTTAAGGAAATTCCACTTACAGCGGCTCCAGGAGTTACTGCAACTCAAGCAGAAACACGAACCCAAAAGGTTCTCGTCGAAGTTTGGAAGCAGGTTCTTGGACTTGATTCGGTTGGCATTCATGATGATTTCTACGACCTGGGCGGTGACTCATTAAACGTAATAGAAACCGTTTTGGCAGCCCATCTATGCGGACTGACCTTAAGCCCGGATATGCTGGTTGCGTACTCGACGATTAGTGATTTGAGCCAGGCAATCGATAACAACGGACGGAACAACGGCTCTGCACACTCTGACAATGCCCTAAACAGCGAATTCTTGCGTGATGACGTTCAAAACGATGCTTCAGTTCGCGAACTCCTTCAAAATCGCCCCGTTCACGATTCAGGCAAATCAGACAGCTTGAAAAACATTTTCTTGACAGGCACAACCGGCTTCCTTGGTGCCAGACTGCTGAAAGAGCTTTTGAACAAGACAAACGCCACAATGCACTGCCTCGTTCGCGCAAGCAGCCTCCAAGCAGCTTTAGCGCGCATTGAACACGCATTGTCCATCCATGGCATGACCCTTTCGGATGATGAGAAGAAGCATATAGTCCCGGTTATCGGTGACCTAACTGCGAAAGACCTGGGCATGCAAGCTGAACAGTGGCTGAAGCTGACTCAGACAGTTGACACGGTTTTTCATTCAGCCGCAACAGTCAACATGATCAAAGACTACTACGAACTGCGCCCAGCCAACGTGTTCGGAACGCGAGAAGTAGCGCGCTTTCTGCTTGAGGGCAGACGCAAACACCTACATTACGCCTCCACCCTTTCAGTCTTTGTTGCCACCACCAACAATACCGGAATTGCAAAAGAAGACGACAAGCTCGACCAATCATTTCAAGTATTTGGAGGGTATGCGCAGACAAAAGTCGCAGCCGAATACTTACTTCGCTTAATTACCCAGAACACAGGACCAATCTCATTCTATCGGTTTGGTTTATTGACGGGCGATTCGCAAACGGGAAACTCTGCAAAAGATGATTTCTTGAATATGTTCGCTCGCGGGATCTCGTCATTGGGCTGCGTTCCCGAGTCCAATGCAAACATGACGGTGGACATAACACCAATCGATTACGCGGCTGCCGCAATGGCGCATATCGCTGTCAAAGACGCGAAATCAGGCGTTGCGAACACATACCATATCGCTAACGAATACAGTCTTTCACTGAACGAATTACTTGATGTAATGAAAACGATTGGCACGCAACTTCAGGTCTTGCCTGCAGACAAGTTTCTCTCCAAACTTCAAAGCAAATCAAACAAGTTCAACGCAGAAGAATCAGCAGCCTGCCTGGCTCTTTGTAGAGCACTGGGAAACAGCGAAAGTTTTTCGCAGTTTCGCACTATGGATTTGTTCCAAGCCACCGACATCTCATTTGATTGCACAAACACAAAAAAGGCACTTGAAGGGACATCAATTCAGTGTCCAAAGCCCTCGCCAGAGTTGATCGAAAAGTACCTGCGCCGCGCACTTTAATCGGCTTATAATGACTCTAGTTGCTCGAGGTCAATTAGATGACTGGTCCTCAAAAGCTTTCAAAAGTAAGCGCTAAAGAATATTTGGCGCTGGAAGAAAGCGCTCTTGTCAGACATGAATTTGTTGGTGGCAGAACTTTTGCCATGACCGGCGGGACTCATTCGCACAACGTTATTTCGCTAAACATTGCCACTGCTCTTCGAGATACCCTAAAAGGAAGCGGCTGCACGGTTTACATGACGGACATGAAAGTTCGCGTGGCTGCGGCCGATTGTTTTTATTACCCTGATGTGATGGTTGTGTGCAAACCGGTGGAGAAAGACAGCGTTTATACAGAAACGCCCACGGCAATTTTTGAAGTTCTTTCAAAATCAACTGCTAGTGTCGATCGCCGGGAAAAGCTTTTCGCATACCAGCTAATTCCGTCGCTTCTAAGTTATGTGCTTGTTCACCAATCAAGAAAGCGAGTGGAACACTATCGAAGAATCGACGGGGAGTGGACTTTGCAACAGTTCAGCAGTGATGAAGAGCTGATGCTCGATTGCAATGCCAATACACAACTGCCTTTGAAAGTTTCAATGGATGAAATTTACTCAGACATCGAATTCGACGACGGTCCTGATTTGATGGTGCAGGAAACTGAAGAGGTTTATGCCTGGTAGAAGTCGTCTGCGGCTTAACCAAACCAGCGACATTTTTACCGTTTTTCGCATCTTGAAAACACCTTTTACTAACTTGCGCGAAGTGCGCAAGTTACGTTCCTCCACTTATTAGACAAGAGCTAGGCTTTATAGAATGCTGCTTGGCCAAGCTTCTTAGAGATAAACGAGCGTAAAGGTCTAGCCACTTGTCATTCATCACTAGTTGAGTCTGCCAGCCTATTTCTTTAGGGTGCCGGTATCCACATTCATCCTTTTCCAAAAAGTATTCGCCCAAGAACCCAGAGCCACCTCTAGCTGACTAGCATTCAGTAGCTCACTAAGTGAGCAGCAGGGGAAGCTACGGTGTTTTGGCGATGCTGAAAGATTGGATGGTGTGCCTGTGCGCATACGGACAATTTCGTTCGTGTGTTGCCAATCTGGCTGCAATTTGCGGTCAGACAAACGTCAGAAAACGGAGAAACAGACATGCTGATTCGCCTCATCGCCAAGGTCCTTCTTTTCATGTTCCTGCTGCCCGCGCTTGGTCTCGTGACCTTCACCGGCGGACTCGGAACTGGCCTTCTCGCCGCCATCCTGGTCGGCTTCGTCGGCGCCGGTCTCACCTTCGTGCTGCTGCCTGCCATCGCCAGCATCGGCATCGTCGGCTCGCTTCTCTCGGGTGCGGTCGGTGGTCGCCTCGGGCTGATCCTCTTCGGCCTGTTCTTCTACTCGGCCCTCTACGCGCTGTCCATCGCCGGCGTCGCGTACCTGCTGCCCGGTCTCGCCCTGCTCGGCTTCTGGCCGACCATCGGTGCCGGCGCGGTTCTCGGTCTCGTCAGCGCGCTGCTGACGCCCGCCCGCAGCAACAGCTAGGTGCCACAAGGCAGACTGACTGATGACCGGCAATTTGCTGCTTCTGATGTCAGTCTGCCAACTGCGGGCCGGTCGTTCGAGAGATGCAACATCAATCGATTCGACCGTGCCTGCAGTTTCACCCACACCACAAACTTCAAGGAGAAAGTCATGACGTAGGTACGCAATATTTGCGACTTCGAAAAGCTCGAAGCCCCGATGTTGACCTGCTTCCAGTTCGAGGACATGAACGTCCTTCAGCACGGTCAAAGCATTCACGAGTGGTACTGTGATCTCTACGATCATCTGTTCCACGGAAAGCCGCTCAAGCTCCAGTGGAGACTTCCCGGTTGGCTCAACGATGCGCAGCCAATCATCAAGGAAAAGCTCCTCAACTTCGACATCCTCAAGACTTACCAGATCTACCACGATTGCGGTAAGCCCTTGTGTCGCACGGTCGACGAAAACGGCAAACAGCACTTTCCGAATCACGCTGCTGTCTCAAAACAGCGGTGGCTGGAATGTTCCGACAGTTCGCCTGAGGCTCTGCAAATCGCTGAGCTGATCGGCATGGACATGGACATCCATCTGCTCAAATCCGATGGACTGGAGGAGTTCGCAAGCCGCAAGGAAGCGATTTCTCTTCTGCTCACGGGTCTGTGCGAGATTCACAGCAATGCTAGACTCTTTGGAGGAGCTGGAGGAATTGAATCCACCGGCTTCAAGATCAAGTGGAAGCATCTCGACAAAATGGGTAAGCGCATCATCGAGCGGATGAAGTCCGACTCGTAACGCATTACCAACGCCAACTCCTGCCTCCGGGCCTCGCGTTCATTATGGAGCGCACTTGTGCGTTCTGTATTTGGACGCGAGGCTTCGGAGTTTTCGTTTGCAGAATCAGTGAAGAAATCATGTGCTGCCTTAAGCTCAGCGGTAGAGCTCCGGTCTCTAAAACCGAGGGTCACGGGTTCGAATCCCGTAGGCAGCACCATTCTTCTCATCATCAGACCACTACACCTTTGCACAAGAACCTAAATCCGATTGATGCCCGTAAAACCGGCTTCTACTCTGCATTTTTGGTTTTAAAACAATTACTATTACTTACTATAGTAAAACGCTCACCAAAACGAAAGGGAGAAGCGATTTGTGGTCGCCCTCCCTCTCGAATGTGTTCCTTTAGCGCGCCGGCGGTTTGGTGCCGTTACGGGTCATAACCGTTGATCGGCGGCTTCGGGTCGGCAACGCCGGCGAGGCCCCACTTCTGGCGAGTCACCGCGCGGGACGGACCGCCGAACTCGCGATTCATCGCATCTTCGCGATCCGCGTGGATCTCGTTGATGCGCTGGCCGACCGAGGTGTTCGGATACGGCTTGGAAGGCATTCCGAATTCGGCGTCAGCAGCGGCTCGGCTGCGTGCGTAGTCGGCGTCGGAGCTGAACTCCGTGGGATCGTAGTCTGTGCTCATTGTGGTCGTCTCCTGGATAGGAGTTGTACTTTGCGCAATACAGCCTGCCCTGAATCGGGCAGACTGCTGCGCTTTTTGACCTACTTGGCGGGAACCAAGTAGTCCTTCAGAGAGCAGCCGGTCGACTTGTTGTCGACGTTGGCAGCACCCTTTCCGGCTTCGTGGTCAGCGAGGTGAACAGTGCGGAAATCGACGCTGAAGCGCGTCAAACCTGACGCATTCTTCACCGTCTGATGTAGATGCGCGCACGAGAAGAGAATCATGTCACCCGCATTTGCCGAGAAGGCAACGCCGTCTTCGGCGTTGAGAATTCCTTCCGGCACAGACGGATAAACTGGAGCCTTCCCGCTTGTGCTCTGCCAACCAACGGTCTTCATCCACTCGTCGTAGTCGAAGTCGCCGCTGTTGTTCTGCACCGGCTTGTCGAACAAGCCGTAGAAGAAGGCGAAGCTGTCGGCATCCGTCACTTCGTGCAACGGAATCCACCAGTTGATCTGCGCCTCCGGATTGCCGTACCAGCTGTCGCGGTGAGCAGTGTAGGCCGGCGCAGCCAGCGGGTTTTCATGCCCGAGGTGCGTGACGGCCCGCAATCGCACCGGGTCGACTGCGTGGTCGCCCTGGACGAAGCCTTGCTCAGAGAGCAGCTCATAGAGCAGCTTCTGATACCACTCTTCGCCCGCAAGACGCTTGCGCACCTTGCCGATTCGCGCGTACAGTTCGTCGCCCGGAAGCTTGAACTGCAGTTGTCGCCGCGCCGTAGCCGCGCCGAACTCTTTCTCGATCGCCGCCCAGACTTCAGCAACCAGTCGCCTGGAAGCTGAGCTGGACGGAATTCGAACCACCTTGCCGGCATAGATGGCTTCTCGCAGCGCGGCGTTGTCTGCCGCCTTCAATGTTTCCATTAGCCGGGCCTCCTTCCCACGCAAATGCAGCGCGGGCTCTTGTCGCTGCGTGGGTCTCCTTCGAGATTGCCGTACAGCTTGACGTTGGTGAAGCCGGCGCGCTCGAAGAGCCGAACCAGCTGACCGGGGTTGTAGAGGCGCAGGGTGCTGTTGCTGTCGATCGTGCGACCGTCAGGCAGAGCCCAGTGCCAGACCTGCTTCATGATGCCGGTCTCTTCGTCAATCTCGCACTCGCGCGTGATGACGATTTTGCCGTCCGGCGTATCCAGGTCGCGCACCATGTTGGTCTGGAAGTTGTTGCGGATCATCGGCGCGTTGGGGAAGTCCAGCGCGAACCAGCTGCCCGGCTTGATTGCTTCGAACGCCCGCTGAAGCATGCGGATGTTCTCGCTGTCCTTGTCGCTGTAGCCGAAGCTTGTGTACCAGTTGAAAGCGCCATCGCAGGGCTCGTCCGGCACGAACTGGAACGCGTCACCGACGGAAAATTCCGCCGACAGCGCACCAGATTTGGTGTCAGCCTTCGCCCGTTTGATAAAGCCTTCGCAGAGGTCCACGCCAACCATCTGGTAGCCACGTTGAGCCAGCGGAATGCTGACGCTGCCCATGCCGCAGCACTGATCGAAGATGCGGTCGCCCGGTCTGAGATACAGCACGTTGGTGAGGAAATTCAGCGTCGCAGCCAGCTCGGCCGGGTCGTTGCGCTCCAGGTAGTGATAGAACGGTGTGTCGTCGTAAAACGACTGCCACCAATTGCCCTTAGCCTTATCTTTTGCCATTCATTCTCCTTTCCGCGACAGCGGTATCCGGGCTCTGCCGAATACCGCTGTTTACGGGTTTAGATGTCGTCAGGTAGTTGCGGTTTTACGATTGTCAGCCTTTGAGCATGCGCTCAACGGCTGCCACGGCAAGCTGGAACCGTTCGTCCCAACCGCCTTTGATTTGAGAGTACGTTCGCTTCCGGCTGTCCAATTCGTGCACGCAGCGATCGAAAAACGCTGGGCTTTCCTTGGGGATGTACCGGTGCGCGTCGTCCACCCAGGGCACGTCGTAGTGCGTGAGCAGATACAGGTCGTAGTGCCGTTTGTCAGCCTCGTTGCGGAGCCAATCGGGAACCATCCCGATCAGCCGCCCGCTCCAGAGGATGCTCGTCACCAGATCCGAATCGCAGAACAACACGCCTGCGGACTCGCGAGCAACTGCGTCTTCCAACGCACATTGTCCGCGAGCGATCGCCAGCATGTCTTTGTCGTCGATGTCCTTGCCGTTGGTCGCGATGTACGTTTGCGCGTACTCCGGGACGTAGGCAGTGCCGAAGTGCTTCGCGAGCTGCTTCGCCAGAGTGCTCTTGCCGGTTGACTCAGGACCGAACACACAGACGCGCCGCACGTAATGCGGGCGAACGATGCGCGGCAGAGCCGACCAATGCTTGAGCGGATTGGCGCGAATCTCCTTCTCGGTCGTGGTGTGACCGATGAGAGACGGGTCGCACGGAATGTAGGTGGCGCCCAGCTTTTGAGCCAGATGCTTCCCGCGTGCTTCCAGGCAGAACACGAATTTCTCCGCGGCGGACGTCTTCGGCAGAATGCGACGGAGCCCGCTCAAGAGCTGGTTTCCGTAATCTTCCGCGTCGGACTTGTGCCACTCAGCGCTTTTCACACGCCGAATGGACACGCCGGGAAACTGCTCCTTCAGCCAGGACACACGCAGCTCTGCATTGACTGCATCGGCTGCGTGTTCGTCGACTACGATAGTGAGTTCGTCGACGTAATTGCGAGCGAACTCAATCATGTGAACATGGGCGTTGGTGAGGGGACAGAAGTCCCCGAGCACCACGCCCTTACGAGCGATTACTCGTTTCATAATTGGTCCTCTCGTTTCTACCTCCGCTTCTTAACGGCGGTGGCGTCGTTCGAGCCGTACAGCCCGTTCTTGTGGATCAGCTGCGCGACGTCATACGGCGTGCAGTACAGAGTCGGGTGACCGTCCTTGACCATCGCCCGGATCTGCTCGGCAGAGACCGGAACGCTGGGCGCGTAAATCACCTCGATGTCCGCATTGGGCACTTTCTTCGCCCACTGCTTCGCCTGCTCGATGCCCGTCCATCCCTTGGGAATGGCGATGAACTTGCACAGCTTGAACAGCTCCTGGGCGCCCATCCACTTCGAAAGCGTGAACGGATGCTTGGGGTCCAAGTACTCGGAGCCGATGATGACGAACAGCTCCACGTCTTTGCCGAAGCGCCGACGTGCATCTTCCACCGTCTGCAACGTGTAGCTCACCTTGCCGCTGTCGACATCGGTTCGCCACGCGTCGAAGCGCGGGTTGTTGGCGGTCGCTGCCACCACCATCTCGTGACGCTCTTCGGCTGTGTCCTTGACCTTGCGGTTGTTGGGCGGATTGGCGCTGGGGACGAAGACGACGCGGTCGAGGTTGAGCTCCTGATGAGCCCATTCGCCGCGCAGCAAGTCACCCTGGCTGATCGGGTCGAACTGACCCGGAAACAGTCCCACACGCTTCACCTCGCCAATCGGCACCCCCTCAGGCTTGTACGGCTTCTGGCCGGGCTTGAGATAGTGACCCTTCTTGGCGATGATCTGCTGTACGTCCCAGGTGGTGGTGTACCAGATGGAACGTCCCTGCGAGACCCACTGCCGAATGTTCGTGCTGGACAGAGGCGGGCTGGGCGCGAAGAGCGGCTTGATTTGCGCTTGCGGAACCAGCTTCGCCCACTTCTCGATCTGCTCCACCGTGATTTCCTCACGCGGAAAGACCAGGAAGGTGAGGTTGTCTATTGCGACCATCTGCTCGAAACCAACCCACTTCGGCAGGAAGTACTTGTGGTCGGGGTTGAGGTATTCCGAGCTGATCATGACGAACACGTCGATGTCTTCACCGTATTCTTCCAGGATGCCCTGGACGGTGTTGAGCATGTACGACGTGCCCTTCTGGTTGATGTCGCTGCGCGATGCCCGGAAGCGAGGATTGCCCGCGGTGGCGGCGACGACCATGTCGTGACGGTCGTTTGCCGAGAGCGAGTCTTCCTTGCCGTTGGGCGATTCACCGCAGGTGACGAATACGATCTGGTCGAGTTCTTCGGACCAGCATGTCCACTGCGCGCACAGCAAGTGCCCGTAGTGAATCGGATCGAACTGACCACCGTAGATGCCGATTCGCGGACGCCGCGTGAGCGGTTTTCCGTAAATCTGCATGCCGAGATGGCGTCTCAGATTTTTGAACTTAGCCATAGTTTTTTCTCCAGTTTTGGCAGCGCTGCTGCGTTCGGTTACGAAAGCTGAGCGCTGCCCACCTGCAACAAGCAGGCAGCGAGGCTCACTAGATTTGGCGTAAAGCCACGTCAAAAACGCTGTCGGTAGGAGCGCGGTGCGTTCCATTCAGCGTTGGGTCATGCACCTAATCGAGACACGGTCCAACACAAGATCAACATCGCGTCATTGATCGCGCATCAAGATGCGAGAAATAATTGAGCGATGAAGTTGATGTAGTGGGTGTTTACGTGCCTAAGATTTGAGTGCGTGAATAGATAACTGGAGCCTATTAGGTATTCTTGACATCAAACAAGCTCTGTGGGCTTTTGTAACTACAGGCCCAAAGCCATGGCTCAGAACTTCTTAGCGCAGCTAGCGAACACCTCGAAACCCTTGCACAGCAACGCATTGCACGCACCTGCTCTCACTAACGAAACTACCCGCGCCAACCTCGCCACGCCACTTGACAAGCATAAAAGCGCTTTAACATGCAGGCTTGCGCGAGATTCCAATCGCTCGCGATGACATGCGAGCGCACGAGTTTCGCAGACCTGAAATGATAGATTGAGTTCAACGAGCGCTTGCAAGAACGATATTCTGGCGCAAGAACCTAGGTGCGCGATGAAGATTCACAAGAAACATCTAGCGATTACAGGTTCTGTCCTCTTCTTCATCTTCTTGCTATGCGGGCTTTTCTACGAGCAGTTACTGAAACTGTTCGAACAGGAATCGACTGCTCAACTTTTGCGTTTGCCCGTGGGAATATTGTCGTGGCTGATATTTCCCGGAAGTGCCATCGCGGCCTTCCTCGCCGGGACAGTCTTTTTGTTGTTAGAGATAGCAAAACCTCTAAAGATCGGTCTAGAAAAAAAATGTGCTCATCTGCTCTGCTTTGGCTTTCCAGCTGATTCTCTGCATTATTCCTGCCAATGAAATTGTGCTGGGCATTGTCTTCTTTGAGGTTTACTTCGGAATGCTTTTCCTCTTGTGCTCACCTGTCTTCTTATTTCTAATTTGGCGCTCGAGAAAACGCTTGCAGAGATAGGTATATGATCAGGAGACGGAGAACGTTCAACTATTGGACTGCCGCAACTAACAAACGGTCAAAAAACCTCACCATAATTGGCGGTGTTTTGGCGGTAGCCTTTTTTCTGTGTGGGTTGTTTCAGGTAGACATATCGTGGCTCTTTTGGGCTTCGGACGAGCGCTTCTGTCTATTTGAAATACTCATTTATTTGGCAATATTCGGTGTGCCCGCCGTCATCTTCATCACGGTGTGCTGGATTCTAATTTCGAGTGTTCGAAAACTGGTGGCTAAATAGCAGCGCTGAAGCCGCTTAAACAGCTTACTTAGACATTGCTGGTTTGGGACGATCCACTGAAACCTCCCTACCAATCGCGGCGGCAACGGCTGCCAGTGATTTAACCAACTCTGACATTTCCTCAAGGGAGAGGGCTTGGCGGGCGTCTGAGACTGATTTCTTTGGCTGCGGGTGGCATTCTATCATCAGACCATCAGCGCCGCATGCAACGGCAGCACGAGCGAGATCTGCAATCAGTTCGCAGCGACCTGCAGCGTGAGATGGATCGACAATCACGGGCAAGTGAGTCATCTGTTTCAGCACAGCAACTGCGCCGAGG
>PNLN01000059.1 GCA_013823055.1 Cyanobacteria bacterium DS2.3.42 | reverse complement strand
AACCTTCTTTGACGGTAGATTCGACCGAGCCCGCTTTGGCTGAAGACTTGTGTTTTAGCTTGGCGGCGACTGATTCAACAAGCTCTTTTGCTGTCTTGCGGCGTTTTTCGGTTCCTTCTTCAATTAATGCGTGCAATTCCTTTTGATTTTTTACATCCAATGGAATAGGTTCGAGGACGGTCAGGATCAAAAAATGAGTTTGTTCCGGCCAGTTGCGCTTAACTGCACTGTCTACTACAGCTTCAGAACACTGCGAATCATCTACTGCAATCAGAACTTTCACAAATTGTCTCCTAGAAATTCAATCAATCTTTCACTTCAGTTGTATCGCAAGCTGAAGCGAAATTGCGCCAATTTGACGCTATCTTTACGATAGCAATAGTTTTCTTGCTACACCAAACCGCGGCGCATGGCTTGAACAGCAGCTTGCGTGCGATCGTACACGGCTAATTTATTCAAAATATTTCGCACATGTGTCTTGGCCGTGGCTAGCGAAATAACCAGTCGATTGGCAATTTGTTGATTTGTGCAGCCATCCACAAGCAGCTTCAGTACTTCCAGCTCGCGATTGGACAACGGATCCGGCAGGTCAGGCATCGGTGTCAAGTCGCCCTTTCCGTTGTGGCTGGGCGCCAATTCTGCAGGCTTTCTCAAGGTGACGTTTTTCTCAGCGGCATAATGCCCCAATACCTTATGAGCGATTGCTGAGTCTAGCCACACGTCGCCGGCATGAATGCTCCTAACTGCCGTGTAGAGTCTGTCGGGAGCAACGTCTTTAAGGCAGTAGCCGCCCGCGCCTGCTGAAAGTGCAGCAAAAACATCCTGTTCGTTGTCGTGCGAAGTTAGCATGATTATGCGTTGGGCCGGGTTTTCAGCGCAAATTTGACGCGCCGCCTCAATGCCGTCGACTTGCGGCATTCCGACATCCATCAAGACTACGTCCGGTTTTAGCTCTCTTACAATCTGGACGGCAATTGCTCCATTTTCCGCCTCGCCAATGACGCGAATGTCGGAAGTACGCTCCAGCACTGTCCTCAGTCCGATGCGAGTGAGCAGGTGATCTTCTACCAGCACCACTTTTATTTCGTTCGTATTTGAGTGGACATTTTCCATGCGTTGTAACTTGGTATGACTCTGTTTGTTAGTATCGAAACGTATCCAGTATGCTGAATGTTTGGTAGTAGACTTTTTGTTATGTACCAGTTGTTTGAAAATCATCCATTAGGATGATCGTCATTCTTGCTTCCTATCAAGTGAAAAATTTACCCCTGCTTGCACAATGCGAAATCTCTAATTAGAAGTTCTAATCCTTATTATCCGTAAGAGTGATATCGTCCGCGTCACTCAAAAGGGGGGCTTCTACCTAATTGAGGGACAAAAGCCTTTCGAAGTTCCTGCCCGCTGACAACCGTTACGATTTTATTAAGGCAGGAACGTATGTATGGCACCATACGTCATGCTGGGTATATTGCTATTGGAAAGAAAAATTTCTCGCTCCGGGACGGCATAACCTGTCACATCCGGGCTTGCAGGTAACCCAAAAAGCTTACTCGATAAGTAAAAGATATGAACAAATCCAGCCTTCAACCAAGACCAAAACTGAATACCGTAAAGAGCAAAGGCAAGCGGGCCGATGGTTCTGGGGAATACTCCTTCCCTCTGGAAAGCGAATCAACAGCTTTTGAGGATATGGGTTGGGATCCAGAGGCGGAAACCGCACTAGAGCAAGATGCGCCAGAGGCTGGCGAAGGCACTTACATAGAAAAAGGCGATCCTAACGCCTTGTCGTTTTACCTGAAGGAAATTGGGCGAACCAAGCTGCTCAAGGGTTCAGAGGAGATTGACCTGGCCCGTCGCCTGAAGACCGGCGACAAGAATGCCAAAAATGATCTGGTGAGAGCAAATCTTCGCCTCGTCGTGAGCATCGCAAAGCGCTATCGCAACCGTGGCATGTGCTTTGAAGATCTGATCCAGGAAGGAAGCGTCGGTTTGATACGAGCCGCCGAAAAGTTTGACGCGGAAAAAGGTTTCAAATTCTCGACCTATGCGACTTGGTGGATCCGGCAGGCCATTACCCGGGCGCTGGCTGATAAGTCGCGTACCATAAGGGTTCCGGTCCATATGATCGAAACAAGAAGTCTGGTCCGAAAGACAACAAAGATCTTTTTTGATCAGCACGGCCGCCTGCCCTCAATCGATGAAATCGCTGAATTGTCGGGGCTCGATAAAGAAAAGGTTCAAACCGCTCTCTCCGCAGACAAAACCCTTGTCTCGCTTGATCTTAAGGTCGGCGAAGACATGGATACGGCACTTTCCGAGATGATTCCGGACGAAGGCGGAGTGTCACCTGACCAGAAGGTAGGCGCACAACTTGTTACGAGACAAGTAGCCAATTTGCTTGAGCACCTCACTACCAATGAGAGGTCGCTTGTTGAGCTTCGTTATGGACTCAAAGACGGGCAGCCACTCAGTCTGGAACAATGCGGACAGCGCATGGGCATGAGCCGTGAGCGCGTCAGACAGATTGAAAGCAAAGCATTTAAGAAACTTCGAAATAGCAAAGATCTCTTTGAGCTTCGCGACCTTCTAAATTAGTTTCTTAAAGCTATAAAAAATCAGGCCAACGGGCGAGGCAAACCGGTTTCCGAAATGGTGTAATGAAATTCGTTTTTGGTATCCATGGAAATCCCCTATGACCGGCACTACACTTAAGCCCCAGGACGCAAAGCTAGTTGAGAGTGGCCTCAACTCACTCAGTCCTAGATGGACCACTGCCATCCTGATTCAGCTTTCCGGCGGCACCAGGCGCACCACGCATTTAATGCGTTCGCTGCCTGGTTTGTCTGCAAAGACGCTTACGGAGCGCTTACGCAAGTTGCAGAAGCTGGGTCTCGTCACACGCGAGACGTTCAGGGAAGTCCCGCCACGCGTCGAGTACACACTCACCGCTGAAGGTGAGGAAGTAGTTGTTTTGCTCGCGCAAATCAAAGAAGTTTGCCCTAAATGGGCAGACCTCAGCTAGTCACCTAGCCAAAACCCTTCTGAATCATAATTTTAGAGCTCAGGCCGACTTGCCTTCTTCAAACATGGCAGGGTAGATTTTGAACGCCGGCTTGATCACAGGCAAGAGCGCAAGGGCCTTGTGAACAGGGCCTTTGCTAACTATTCGTCCTTGCAGTAGTGCCACTGCCGGTGGTTCTTTACCCAACCAGAAATTATGGGCAACATCAGATTTCATTGTCATTTCGACGTCTGGTTCGATCCCGCATTCACCAAAGTGAAAACGCAATTCCTCACCGTCGCTACCGTCGATGGTCAGCAGACCATCAGGGTCCTTGTACTTAAATCGAACCACAAGTTTTGAACTTAGTAATTTGCCGCAAATTTCTTCTTCGGATTTGATGTACGTCCACAGGCGATCCATCACGGAATACAGCTCGTCTGTGTTGGTGAAATATGGCATCCTAGACCCCCCTAAAGTACCTCTAAGTAGTGACCTCCTGAATCTACTCTATCACCGGTTAATCCAATCCGACTATAGTTCCGGATATAGAGCCGTTCGCCACCGCCAAAGCTCCCATTGTGTGATTCGGCTGGAGGCGTTTGTCGGTCGCAGAACCAGGATTGAACAGGAGAATTCCTTCCTCCAAAAAATTGAATGGGATATGCGAGTGACCGAAGACAACTGCATCGGCTTCCGGAAACAGCTTCTTCATTCTCCTTGCTCTTCCCTTAGTCGGACCGGAGTCATGAATGATCGCCACCTTCACTCCTTCTACTTCAATTTGCAGTTTTATCGGCAGATCAACTCCAAAGTCGTTATTACCTAAAACCGCATGAACAGGTAATAGTCCCTGCAGATACTCGAGAAATTCTGCCGTCAAAATATCGCCCGCATGGATTAGCATGTCGGACTTTCTGATTATTTCCAGAGCCCTGGCTGGCAGTCCCCGCGCTTTCTTAGGTACGTGCGTGTCTGCAAGAACAGCGATCTTCAAGCTCGGGTCTCCAATCTTGGTTGAACAGTGCAATTCTACCGGGCACTTTCAGGATTTAGGCGGGAGGAGATAAGTTCGGAAGTAGGAGCAGCCAGAAGACTGGAGGCTGCCACCAAATGCGGTTGCGCTGAAAATGTGAGCAGCATTTTGTAGTTGCCGGACGAACATTTTTTTGCCGAACTTGTAGCCGGCAAGCAAAACACTTTATCCAACAAGGTTAAAACTAGCGATTGGTAACCATTTTAAGGCGACTGTCTTGGATGACAAAGCCTTGAGCTGGAACTGGCGCATATCCTTGGACCGGATACTGAGGCAATAATGGAAATGCGTGTGGCGGAGCTGCTTGAGGCGCATCAAAGACCGGTGGCCGAACTTGTATCTGCTCTTGATTGGGGGTCAGCGGTACAGCTGCCGAAGCAGCGCCTGGAGCATAACTGACGTGTCCATGTCCGGGTAAGTTCGGTGTGAATTGATGCGATGGTACCTGAGGCACATGATTGATTAAAGGAGGCGGTACGCTGTGGCTTATTGGTACCTGGTGTGCAGGCAGGAAGTCGATCTGGCGCGGGCTGCCGAAAGTTGGATTATGTCCACGCCGCGCATTGTGCATCGGCACTACCTTTTTTACGCCGGCGATCAAAACTTGGTCATGCTCGACTGAAGCTTTACCTTCCAATGTCGACGCGGAATACTCTGTGTGGTCCGGATTGAACATCAGATAGATGCCAAAGCCCAGACTAATGCCCAGAGCGCAATACAGGGCTGTCGTCACGACATACGTGCGCATTGGGGTCTTAGGTCTTTGGGAATAGGAAATCGCCATCAGGTTGTCCTTACTTCCGCGAGCCATCTGCGCAATAGAAGGAATGTCCTTAATTGGAGAGCGGCTGTCTGTTGTATCGGTTTCAACCATTGAATTTATCGTTCTTGACCTTGATGTCAACAGATCTTATTAAACATTTAGTTGAATCGTTGCGTAAGGGTAGGAATACGAGTAATCAAAAACTGCGAAAAACACCGTGTTTTTCGTAGTGGCGAATCTCTAAGTGCTTATTATCACCGCCTTTCGGGAAGTCAGTTGCCATACGGCTTTCAATAAGTGTGCAAACTGAAATGTTAAGTAGGTTAGGCGGCTCTAAGTTTGGAAAACCCCATCCTGTCTGAGTTCTAGCTAATCAGACCCGCTTGGCCCAACCTTCCCTTATGATGGAAATAGAACCGTAAGTGGTGGCAGCTAAACATGGACCTGATTGTACGCCGCCCAAATTCTTCTCTGAGCAAGATGAGCCGCCTCGGTCTCCGCCTGGTCAAGGACCGCCGCCCTGGTCTGACAACGATGGACCTGGTCCTTGGCCGCCACGCAGAGATCCTGACGATCCTTCAAAAGTGCCTAAAAATAGAAAGCCTTCCGGTAGTGGTGGTGAAATCGCATTGCCACTGCCAGATCCGGATCAATTCAGCGGACCTCAAAAGTAAAGGGACCGCCGGAATCCCGACGGCCCCTAGTTTTATCTACTGCTGAGCAACTTTACTTGCAGCAATCTTTTCCACCGCTACCGCCACCAGCTTTCGCTGTGTTGTGGCAAGCCTCGGCGCAGGTATTGCACTGTTCGACGCAGTCTTTAAGGGCTTCGTCTTTAGTGTCAGCACATACCGTTGCGCATTTTTTGCAAGCCTCAGCACAGGCTGCCGCAAGCTGCGGCGATAAGGCAGAGCCACGGCTCTTAAGATCTGCGCTTGTCTTGCACAAGGTGATGCAGTCTTTGAGTGTATTGATTGTGGCTGCGCTTGCGCCTTTTGCTTCCAGGTGGGCGAGGGCTTTTTCGCAGGTTTCGGCACACTTATTGCACATGGTTGCGCAAGTGTCGCTCGCTGCAGCGAGTTTCAAGCCGTTTGCATTGTTTGCAAACGCGCCGGTGGTTGTGAAAAATGCCATGGCTAATGCCAATACAGCAGTTATATAAAAGCTTTTCATAGCTTTCTCCTTATTGATTGATTTGAGAATGACTACCCATAAAGGTTTTCATCTCTCTAAATCAGGAGAACCCTCAGCATGAGGTACCGCTTGTTGTTCGAATCTACCTGTCCGGCAGGCTTTCTAAAAACTGGTTGCGTCGCGGCAAGTGTGACGAGCTGGGATACCGGTGTCCAGAGGGCGGCATTGTACGGCACTTGCGCGTGTCTGAGCGGCTTGACCGAAACAGTGCTGCGATCTTCGGCGAGACTGGAAGGTGTGGAATCCTGGCAGCAATCCGCTGTTTTTGAACACATGCAGCTTTCAGCTGATGCTGAAGGGCTCATGCAGCAGGACTGCGGGCTAGCAATAGCCGGCAATAGCGTCAAACTGAGAAAACTCAGTAACGCCAGGATAAAATGGATGCTCAGTTTGTTTATGGTCTTCATGAATCCGACCGGATGAGTTTCCACACTAGGGATTTCTTTCCTTCATAATACCCGCCGACGGTGTCTAATACTTGAACACTTTTGGCGGTAGACTGCCGGGCATCATGGGGCTTATGCGGGGCGAATGTCTCTGATTACACAGTCTCAATAGATGTCGGTTTTCTTGAACTTGTTCCCGGGCTTGTTTTCTATAGGGCACAAAGTTAGAAGGAGCACTTAATAAAGAATGGAAGGCCAGTTGAGCAAGGGGAATCAATCTATGTCTTTGGGTATCAGTTATGTTTTTGCGTGTCCGATAAAGTCTGCCATCTCCGTACTGGCTTTAGTTCTAGCCACACAGCCTGCAGTTTTTGCCCAACAGATGTCCCCTTCCGACCTGGAAGCGGGTGTTTCCGGCGTCGACGCCCAGACAATTTTTCAAAAACAGACAGGCGGAAATGGAAAAAACGCCGGGACGACCGGCGGAGGCAGTGCCTCTGACAGCGACAATGCAATTGAGGTAGGCGATTATGCACGCGCGGAAGCTGTAGCCACTGATCGTTTGCGTACTACCCAGGGCGGAGTGGCTGAGATTGCACTGCGGCTGTCATTGATCGAAGCGAAAATGTGGCAGGGAAAGTTTCAGAATTTGTCCAAAGAAATCAAACCGGTAACGTCTCTTCTCAACCGTACTGCCAATGTTTCTCCAAACCTGACTGCGCGTTTTTACGACGATCAGTCCTGGATAAGCCAACTTCAGGGCGATCCTGTCGAGTCAGAGAAACTGGCGCGAGAAGCGATCGCCTATTGGAAGAAGGCGACTCAGCCAGACATTGCATTTCTTTGCGGCGGCATAGATCATCTAGCGCATTTGCTTGAGGATAAGGGCGCTTTTGCCGAAGCTGCTCAGCAATATGAAGAAGCGCTGGCCTTGCATTCCAAATTGCAAGGACCGCGCAGCGTCGCTGTTGCCAACCAAATGGAGCGCATTGCCGCTCTTGCCTTTAGAAACGGCGATCAGGCGCGTGCACAAAAAATGTATGGGGAGGCGCTGTCGATCAAGGATGCAACTAATTCAGTCTACAAGCCGTTCTCACCGCAGAAGGCCGATGATGCAGTTTTCTATCGCTTCCTTCCTGGCGCGCCAAATGTGTCACGAGAAACCGCGGACGGCATTACACGCGAACGCATCAACGGCAACAATGTGACAGTAGAAGCGGCACTTCTACTAAAAGGTGATGACCTGTTGAAGAATTGCAAAGCAATGGTGCGCGTCACGAATGGCGGCAACTGGAAGATAAGTGTGCTGCCTCAGGGACCGGACTTGATTGTTCTGAAACCGAGAATCATACTGGCCAAGCAGGTTCAAGGCGAATCTCTTGCTCAAACCATTGAGAAGAAAGGCAACAGCAAAGCTAAGTGGATCCGCTTCTGGGGCTCTCAGGCGACGACCACTTCCATGACCAACATCATTGGAAATGGCGGTGGATTCTATCCTTATGGCGGCTATATGTCGCCCAATTTCGGCTATGGCGGTCCGATGGGCTACGGAGGAAATTCCTGGTCCAATAGAGGTTCGGGTATGACCACGATGATGACCAGCATGCCGGACTTTCAAGCTCGAGAACGTGCCTACCAGCGTGCTCAGGCAGTCGCCGACCAGACGCAGAAGCAGGCGGCCGATGTGCGCGAAAGTGAATTGGGACCCTCGACAGTGCAGCCTGGCAGCAGTGTAGAGGGCTGCCTCTTTTACGATCAGACCAAATTTGACGAGGCGACTTTACGTATTCCCATCGGCAAAGCCGTTTTTGAGTTTCGCTTCGACCATCTGCGTTGAAATTGCCGAAAGCCGCTAGGCAAAGGTTTGCACCTGTAGCGTTAAAGCGAAGTAACGTTCTTCTTCCGGAGCGTATCAAACAGTCCATTAATCTGCCAAACTATTCTCGGCCTGAAAGAGGGTCAATGGAGTCTTGCACGTTCAGTCTGGGCTCGAGACCTTGCTCAAAAGGAGATGGAAATGAATCCGTTTTTCCTGGTTGGCGCTGCCACCGTTGGAGTTGTCGGCTATACACTTAAGATTCTGGGACGCAATGATGTCCTTGAAAATCCTTTTCCCATACGTGTTTGCGGCGATAGGGACGCTGTCTTCAAAGCAATTGAGGAAGCTCTCAAGAATTTTGGCGGCAAATCCTGGGTCTGGACTATCGTTGAAAAAAGTCCGGCGGGCGGCATTCTCAAAGCTGAGTGTCTGTGCACGCAAAGAGATGAGCGTCCGATCAAGCTGACAATTACTTTCGACAAGACGACGTCTTCCATCTTGCTCAAGTTTGAAGTGCAAGCACTCTTTAATCGCTCCAACAGCAATAAAGTTTTGGAACGCACGCAAAAGGCGATTATCTTTTCGCTCGATGCAATGTTTGACGAACACATCAATGATCCGATGCTGTCAATTGAAAAGTTGTTGCAGTTGCTGCAGGAAAACATAGGTGGCAAGCGTCTTTTGTCCGACCGCCAATTTGCAGATGTGAAATTGGAAATCGAACGCAGAGCTCAAGCGACATTGATGCCTGGCGATGAGATCACAGTCGAAAACTATTCAGTGAAAGTGCTGTCTAATCGAAGGGTACAGGTCGGAAAACTTCGCCCGCGCAAAGAGGAGGTTTCAAACGGAACTTCCAGTGCAAGCGCTTCTGGTGACAATAATCTGAATGTGGATGGTTCCGATTCAAAATCACTCAACGGCAAAAAGTCTAAAGTGGAAAAAGACAATGCGAAGACCAAAGTAGCCGAAGTCAAAGAATAGCTACTTAGCGCCCAACGCTGTTGAGATGTTGATCGTCAGAGTCGTTTCTTTAGAATCTTTGGGGTGCATTGCCACAATGTTGGCGGTTACGCCGGACTTTTGAGCGGCAATGAAAGTGCAGATCTCCTGTGACACTGCCGGACTTTTCATAATCCAACCGTTTTTCTTAAACCAGGCTGTGTAATAGCCACAAATCGTGTCGGCGTCTACCGTCGAAACCATCATTACGCTGCGGATGCGTGCCTTCTCCACATTGGAGTCACTTGCTGCAGTTGCTCTCGAATTGGGATACTTCGGCAGTGGGAAGTCGATTGGATATGTGATGGTTTCTGCATTATTGGCGGTCACAGGCGTTGCACCACCTTGTAGATCGTGCAGTGTTTCCATAATGGAACAAGAGCTGAGTGCAACCGACATGAGCAAACATCCTGAAAGGCAAATTGATTTCGTTTGCATTGGTGATGCCTCTAGTTGTCAGTGTAATCGAGCGTCTGTGATCTTGATTGTCTTCCAAAGCTCATGATCTTTATCAGAATTGCGCCTGCGATAAAGCCACCTATATGTGCCCACCAGGCAATTCCGCCCTCTTCGCCCGACTCTTTGGCAATGCTGGCGAAGCCGGTGAAAGCCTGCGAGATGAACCAGAAACCTAGATAAACAGCGGCAGGAACTTCTATCAGGCGAATGATGAAGAAGATTGGGATGGCGGTGAGGACGCGAGCGGTCGGATAGCTGATGATGTATCCGCCCAGAACCCCCGCGATCGCACCGGAGGCACCTACCGTCGGGATGGCGCTGGTCTGCGACATGAATACTTGCGTCAGTCCGGCGCAAACGCCGCAGGCGAGATAAAAGAAGAGATATCCAAAATGTCCGAGCTTGTCTTCTATGTTGTCGCCGAAAATAAAGAGCGCCCACATATTGCTGATCAGGTGCATCCAGCCACCGTGCAGGAACATGCAACTGAACAGCGTAAATATTTCGTATGGTCCAAACTGCTGAAAGAAAAGCAGCGGAACTAGACCAAAATTCTTGAGAAAAACTTCCAGCCCTCGGTCGCCAAGCGAAACTTCAAACAGAAAAACGATCACGTTTATGGCGATGATCAAGTAGGTGAATATCGGAAGCGAGCCCGACGGCTGAGAATCTCTAAGAGGGAACATAGAGCAAGGTTACAGCATACTGCGCCGCTTTGGAGTAGAATATCGACCGCCCCAGTCAGGAGTTAAGAGCATGGTTGCCAGCGAAAAGCTCGCGCGCTCAAGCGATACGCATGCGGTTACCAATCAGCCGCCGGCTCTGCAAAATTACAATCTATTTCACAAAGATAAGGCGCTGGTTGAATCAGTGAAGAAAGAGGGTGCGGGCTGGGCTGAGGGAAAACTTTCAGAATTCGGGCAATTGGTCGGACGGGAAGAGTCCATCAAACTTGGTTATCAAGCCAATGAAAATACCCCGGTTTTGAAAACGCACGATCGGTTCGGTCATCGAATAGATGAGGTCGAGTTTCATCCGTCGTTTCACCAACTGCTTTCCATTTCGGTTGAAAATCGGCTGACCAATTTGCCGTGGATTGACCCAACACCGGGAGCCCACGTTGCTCGGGCGGCAATGATGTACCTTGCTGTTCAAAACGAAGCGGGACATATGTGTCCTGTGTCGATGACATTTTCTTGCGTGCCTGCATTGAAAAAGCAGCCGGACGTTTTTGCTGCATTCGAACCAGCGCTTATGTCCAATCGATACGATCAGCGTTTCATTCCGGCTACCCAAAAGCACGGTTTGCTTATCGGCATGGCCATGACTGAAAAGCAGGGTGGCTCTGATGTAAGAGCTAATACAACTCAGGCAAAACCCGTCAAAGCCAGGGGACCGGGGCAACTGTACGAATTGACCGGCCATAAATGGTTTTGCTCACATCCGATGGCGGATGCATTCGTCATGCTGGCGCAAACTGAAGGTGGGCTTTCCTGTTTTCTGGTGCCTCGTTTTTCTCCTTCCGGTGAGCGCAACCAGATACGGTTACAACGCCTGAAGAATAAATTGGGTAACAAATCAAATGCCAGCTCCGAGATAGAACTTGAAGGTGCCCAGGGTTGGCTGTTGAACGAAGAGGGCCGCGGAGTTGCTACCATTATTGAAATGGTCAGTCATACTCGACTTGATTGTGCGCTTTCCTCTGCCGGTTTAATGCGCCAGGCGTTGACGCAAGCATTGCACCACACTCAGTACCGCTCTGCATTCAAGAAAACACTCATCGACCATGACCTGATGCGTAATGTGCTTTGCGATCTGGCTCTGGAATCTGAGGCTGCGACTGTCTTGACGATGCGTCTGGCTCGCGCTTACGATGCCAGTGCCGGCGATAGGAAAGAAGATCTGTTTCGCAGAATCGCCACAGCGGTCGCAAAATATTGGATTTGCAAGCGCGCTCCCTCGCATGTTTATGAATGTCTGGAGACGCTCGGTGGAAATGGTTATGTTGAAGAATCCATGATGCCCAGGCTTTATCGCGAGGCTCCGGTGAACTCCGTCTGGGAAGGCTCCGGTAACGTGATCTGTCTCGATGTACTGCGAGCGATGCATACCGAGCCAGATTCTGTAGTTGTTTTGATGGATGAAATCAAACAAGTTTCTGGTCAGCACAAAGAGCTTGATTCTCAAATTGCAGTGGCAGAAACTTTGTTGGCGCGCAAGTCTGAAAAGGAAGCCCGTCAATTGGTTGAGCGGCTGGCACTTTTGCTGCAAGCAAAGTTGCTACTTGAATCAGCACCACAAGCTGTTTCTGACGCCTTCATTCAAAGTCGCATTGTTGGAGAATGGGGCAGAACATTTGGAACACTCTCGGCCGATATTGACACGCATGCGATTATCGAGCGCGCGTTCTAACTATTCAGAAACTGTTGTTCAATCCAGCCCGAATTTTTGCCGGGATTGAACGCAGGCTTTGATGAGATTGTTGAGATCTTGCGCTTCATGCGGGCATCCGGCGACGCCAATGGAGAAGCCGACTGTTTCAAGAGACGGACCGCTCACCAATACTTCAATCAATCGGCTGGCAAAGCGTTTCGCCAAAATACTGTCTGTTTCCGGCAGAACCAAAGCAAAGCAATTACTTTGATAGTGTCCGAGAATGTCCGGTTTGCGTTTCAATTTTGCAATCAGATTGCACAATTCGCGTGCAGCCTGTTGCGGCAGAGGGACTAATTTCCCTGAACCGTCCTTAGTCTTTGTACCAATCTGAAGGAGCAGCAAAGAAAATGGTTTTCCATATCGAGAGCTGCGATTGAATTCCATCTCCAGGAAGTAAAGCAATGCTGGATAGCCGTAAATTCCTGTATCCGCGCGAATGAGACTGCGATCGACTGCTTCAATCATCTTCCAGTCTGCAGTCGCAAGTGCGGCGTCTTCGCTGCTGAGTTGTGTAGATGGTGGTGCCAAAAGTTTTTTCTTAATCAAATTATTGACGGCCGGCATCCAGTCAGCTTTTGAGACCTTAAGCGTTTTTACAATTGCACCAACCGTATTTTGTCCGTCCGCCAGATCATAAATGTGTTTTTGCAGAGTCCTGCTAATGCCCTGTTCGTTTTGCGCGATTGCCATGAAGTCATCCTGGCTTATCTCGTTGGCCGCGCGTGTAAGGCGGGTTTCTGGCGTTAATCCGAGTTTGTTCAATTCTTGAATGTGGTCGTTCAGATATGTCCCTTCCATGATCAGAAGGTCAACGTTTTTCGTGATTGTTATTTCAGAAGAACCAGGACCCAGCTTAAAAGTGAAGTTGCCATTTTGCCAACCTACCAGCTCCAAGAAAGCGTTGTCGCCGGATGTAAGACCGATCACGCAATGGGACGGCATGCCCTCGTTGAAATACAAAACAGCATTCTCTTCGTCTTGCCCAACTGTTCGTGAAAGCTCAAGGCAGCCTGAGGCTCTATCTGTAGCAATCAATCGGACCAGGTTGGAGAATTGCTGTCTTCGCAGATCGCCTTTTGTATATAGCTTTGTGGTCGGCAAAGGCAAATTGTGACCGGATGTCGTCTGCAGTCTTTCCTTGCCTATTTCATTCCAGTTCTTAAAATCGCTGGACAGCTGCTGCAGTATCACGCGCTGATCGCTGGAGGAAATATTCCAGATCAAGGTCGGAGCATCTCCGTCCATTTTTCTCAGTGTCCATGTGCATATGGAACCGAGCGGCTGAAAGGCGACAAGAGAATATACCTTGAGCGAATTTCCAAAAGTAAGTTCAATCGGATCGCCTGGAGTTTGCATTGCGCCTCGCACCATTTCCGCTAACTGCTCGGCATTGGGTGGGAAGTCTTGCATTTGAGTGGCGCTTGGCAACATTGTTGGTTGAGGGATGTCTGGAAAAGCTTAGCCAGCCAACTGGTTGAGCAACAGGCAGACAGCTCAGTTTAACTCAAATTTGCATCTAAAGGCGGTACGCGTGCAGCAACCAACTGTTGGGTCTCTTGACTAGTGGGTGGTGAAGAGCCTTATCTAGAGTCGTTTTTCGGCTTACACCTTCACAGCCTGCGTGAATACAGACTACAATAAAGCAGTAAATTTCTGGAATCACACATCATGACCCGCGAAATTCTCCCCTGGAGAAAAATTGAGTCCCACAAGATAGCCGATTGCAAAGTATTTTCACTTGAGCGCAATCGGGCCCTGATGCCCACCGGTGAAGCAAATCGCGCCTTTGATTTTTACGTATTGCACCCATCGCACTGGTGCAATGTGATTCCAATTACTGACGATGGTCGCGTTGTTTTTATCGAGCAGTACCGCCATGGTATCGAAAAAGTCACTCTCGAGATTCCGGGTGGTGCTGTTGATCCAGAAGATCCAAGCTCGCATTACGCTGCCGGTCGCGAACTGTTTGAGGAAACCGGATTTGTTGCAGACGAGCTGACATTCATCGGACGCAACCATCCTAATCCGGCGCTGCAAAGTAATTTTTGCGACACTTTCTTAGCGCGCGGAGCAAAACAAATTTGCGAGCCCACTTTTCAGGGTGCCGAAGACATCAAAATCAAGCTCGTGGAAATAGACGAAGTCCCGCATTTGATCGCTTCAGGAGCAATCACTCATGCGCTGGTTTTGGTGGCGTTTTATTTCTTGCAGATACATGATCTGAAAATCGGCACACCGAAGACTGAATAGCTTCTGCCAAGAGTAGGGGCGATGCCATGCATCGCTTGGTTCAGCGATTTATTTCCGGCAGGCTGAATAGACCGCAACGCTGTATTTGAGTGATACTTCACCGCCCTTTTGAAAGCGTTCGAAGGCTGTATTGAGCATTTCTTTCAAACGGTTTGCGATGCCGGTTTCTTTTGGTGCGTATGAGGCCGAGAAGGCACGCAGAATTAGCGACTCTCGGTCCAGAATTTGTTCGTTTTCAAACTGTGTTAGTTCACCTTTGCAGAAATACTCAGAGGTGAGAAGCGGCATACCGGAGGCACCATGCTTCGCTTCGACTTTGTCGATCTCAGTAAGTTTTCTAAAGGCGTCTCCGTAAGCGCGAGTGAAGTGGTCGCTTTCGTCACGCTCATTCCAGATAAGCACTGTCCAGCCTTCCGGTTTCAAAATGCGATGAAACTCTTTGAGCGCCAGATCGGCAGCAAACCAGTGAAAAGCCTGTGCGCACAAAACGGCATCAACAGAAGAGTCTTTCAGTGTGGTGTTCTCAGCTGTGCCATCAACCAGGCGCAGCTTCCCGGGACTGACCAAATCGATTAACTCGGCGGCCTTCTGCCGCATGTCGTGGTTGGGCTCTACACCAGTGACCTGCAATCCGCGCTGCGCAAAGAGTTGACTCGAAATCCCCGTGCCGCAACCCACATCCGCCATCTCGGAGCCGGTGCGCAATTGGCAGGTATCTAAAATATATTGAATTGCATCGTCGGGATATGTCGGGCGGGACTTTGCGTATATATCTGCCAATCCGGAAAAGCGTTTTGTGCTGTCCAATTCCATCATAAGCGAGCCCCCCTGCAATAACGTGGGTATTCCTTGTGTTTGCAATTATGGGATCATACAGAATCGGAAGCTAAATGTTAAACCGTCAGGTCCAACTTCGAGAAAATGACATGAAGCGCAATCTCAGTTTCACGATTCATAGAGTGCTACCCGGCCTTCTGGTATTTCTTCTATTGAACTGTTCGCAACAGGCCAGGGCAGCTAAAGGTCAATGTCTAGTTTTAGAGCAAAACGGCAAGTCCTTCGGCAGCTATCAGGTGTTTGTCGCACCAACTGCCGTAAAATTGATAAACAAAGGGAAGAACATCGTCAGCATTGCGCGCTTAAAAGACAGCAAGGTCTTCATGTACAACACGGAATTGAAGCTGATTTACGAGACCGACCTGAAAAATTGGAAGCCGCAGCTTGCACAAAGATTGGTGTTCCTGGCGGGAGAGTCCATGGATCCCAAAGCCTTCAGGTTCAAGGGGCGTGATGAAATAGCAGGGTTGAAAACCAAGAAATTTGTCGCGGAAGAAGTACTAGCTGACACCACAATGATGTTAAAGGGTTCACGCAATAAAGCTCGACCGTTGACGGTCGGCATCAGAAACAAAACACTTTGGACTCTTGATGGCGAGGAAATTCCCGAGCCACTTACCAGTTATTTATCAAAGGTGTATGCACTGCCAAGTCTGGGCTTGCCGATTAGATTTTCTGCCGTTATGGAAAATAAGCGGACTGCATACATGTGCGACACGCAGAAGGCTTCGCGCGTGCCTTTGAGCAGCGTGGATTTTTCGGCTCCCAAAGGCTATAAGCGCGTGAAATCGGACGGCGCTTTGTACCTGGACAATACAAGTCACCAGCTCCTGGAGTTTATGCACTAGGGGCTGGTTCTTGTTTGGCTGTTTCAACTCAATCTGGTTCAGATCCCTCGTTTGAAAATCCGGAGCATCTGTGTTGCTCCCTTGATGTCTTTCATAGCTACGGATTCGAACTGCATGTCATAAGGGAAGAACGATTTGTCTTCAAGCAATTCTTCGATAAACGGGTGTCGTTCTTTGTTCGGTCCGACAACAGGATAGATTCTTACCTCTTTGCGCGCGATACGCAACATCTCGTGTATAGCTCGATGATGGAAGAGATAATCGAAGTGCGAATTTTCGAGTATGCCACCACTTTCGACATCGCTGTAGAGGAAGAGAAGATTGCCGCAAACTACCATGTCGAACCCGTCGTCAAAGAAGGGCAAGTGTGGGAAAGCCGCAGGAACATAACGTCTGCATGCGTCCATCTTTTTGTAGTCTGTGACAAACAGTCTCAAAGCTCTTAGCTTTTCGTTTAGAAAATTGACGTCTTCTTCGTTGTTCTCGCGCACGAAGAGATCTCTGTGCCTTTGGGTTTCACGAATGCAAGCCGGAATGTCATGCTGCGCTCTTTCCATGATGTCGTCGATTTCTTTCGAGTAGATAGGATCGCAGGCCACTACTTTGATGTCTTTCTTCTGCGCTTCGGCGGCGAACGACGCCGGACCTGAGGCGCAATCCAGAATGCTTGTTCCCTTCAGTGCCTCCAGATCGAGATTGAACATTTCGACGTATTCACTCATTGTTCTGCCGAAACAGGCAACACGATCAATTTGAAATGGATCATTGACTCGATCAAGCATCATCATTTCGATTCTCCTTGTGTGCTTTATTGTTCGAGCGTCGAGCCAACAATTGTTGAATTTGCGACATTAAGCTATTTAGTTCGGCGCACTCACATTACTAGCCTAAAAGCATCATGTGAGGGGCGTGTGAGGACCGGAATCGCCCATTTATTCGGACGTTCGCCCCCTACCCAGCGGAGACCAGCTGGGCTAGAATTGGACAAATGCGACTGAACCTTACACTCTCGCGCAAGGCAATTATCCTGGTTTCCGTGCCTCTGGTCATTGAATTGGCGCTGGTTGTGTTTCTAATGGCCCTGCTTCAGCAGGCGGAGATGGAAAGGGAGAGCGAAGCGCATTCGCGTGATATCTCCAATGAAATAAATGGTGCCATGCGATTGCTTATCAACGCAGGTACAAATACAGTCATTTACCATGTCAGCGGTTCGCGTGATTCGCTCACTCAATACAAGGATTCAGTCCGCGAGTTTCCACGCGTGGTTGAACGTTTATCGCGGATGGTTAAAGGACACAAGCAAGAAGAAGACGATCTTCTGCGCATGGTTTCCCTGTACAACAGAGCTAATCAGAATCTTGTAGAAGGTCATAAACGGCTAGAAGCCGGAGACCGCGTTGGATCGATGAAGCCATATGCTCAGCTGAATAAGTCCATGAAAGAGCTTTATGTACTCGCTGACAAGATTCAAGCTCGCCAAACTGTTATTCAAGAACAAGGAAAAGTTGCTCAGGCAACAACTAGAGAACAAATCAAATGGCTGATTGTTGCCGGTGCGCTCTTGAATGTTCTTGCAGCCGTGGGGCTTGTGCTTTATTTTAATCGCGGCACTGCGTACAGATTCAATATTCTTCTCGACAATACAATGCGTCTTGCGTCAGGTGAGCCACTTAATGCGCCTCTTTCCGGCGGTGATGAAATTGCACGTTTGGATAGGGTGTTTCGTAAAATGGCCAATTCGCTGGCCGCTGCAACTCAAAAGGAGCGAGCAGTTCTTCAAAATGCCGCCGACGTGATATGTTCTATCGACGCAGATGGAAAGTTTGCCGCCATCAATCCTGCCGTTTCCAAAGTGTGGGGTTTTGAGCCCGAAGAATTGGTTGGTTCTCGCCTTGTACAGCACGTTCACCCGGAAGATGTGGAGAAAACGCTGGAAGCATTGAAGAAAAACATTGCAGACAAGGGCGAACTTGCATTGGAAAATCGCATGGTGCGTAAGGATGGAAAAATTGTCGACATGCTCTGGTCGCTTCACTGGACAGACGCGGAAAAGTCGACAATTTGCGTGTTGCACGACATCACCTATAGAAAAGAACTGGAGCGTTTAAAACGCGATTTCGTAGCGATGGTCAGTCACGATCTGCGCACTCCACTGACTTCTATATCCGGCTTTCTGAGCCTTCTGCGCACCGGCAAATACAATCAGCTTTCGGACTCCGGTTTGGAAAGTTTGAAAAGCGCTGACGCAAGTATCGGCAGATTGATGAGTATGGTCAATGATCTTTTGGATATCGAACGAGTCGAATCCGGCAGACTTGATCTCAATCTCGGACCGCTTACTGCAGAAGGACTGGTCGAGAGTGTCTTCGGTATGCTCGAGCCTATTGCTCGAGAGAAAAAGATCGAGTTGGTAGCCCCCAAAAACAAAGAATTAGAATTCGTGGGCGACGCCGATCGCTTGAACCAAGTTCTTGTAAATCTCGTATCCAATGCCATCAAGTTTTCAGAACCCGACTCCAAGATAGTGGTTGATGCCAGCGAAACATCTGACCAAGTGCGCCTGGAGGTGAGGGACACTGGTCGCGGAGTTCCCGATCATCTTAAGGAAACTGTTTTTGAACGATTCAAGCAAGTAGATCCAGCAGACGCAGCAAAACGAAGAGGAACCGGTCTGGGTCTCGCCATTTCCAAAGCAATTGTGGAGCGACATGGCGGGGCTATTGGAGTTGAAGATAATACCGAAAGCTCTGATGGAAAAAAGGGATCTGTATTCTGGTTCACTCTTCCAAAGGCTGATGAACAGGCACATCCGGATGAAGCATAGAGCTCAAGGTATTCTATCCAGCTCAATGCGCACAACTGCGTTCTTGCTTCTGTTGGTTTCCACGCCGCCAGTATTTGCTGATTACACTCAAAGTCAAATTCAAAATTTAGTAGCGAAGGCGCGAAAATCACGAGATTACATGACTGCCAAGGATGCCGAGGAATTCCGTAATGCTGCGGAACGAATGTACGACCAGGGTAAGGCCCAGGAGGCTCGGGAAGTTCTTTCTGTCGTTTGTAAAACCAAGTTTGTGAATTGCGATATTCTATGCGACCTGGCCGATTACAGCCTCGATCAAATGGGTGACTCCGATCCTTCTCATCCCGGCGAAAAGTATCTCGAGCGCGCTATTCAACTTGATCCGAAGTGCAGCCGTGCATGGACAATTTTGGCTGATACCTCTTTCAAAAGAGGCGACATTTCTAAAGCTTTGAGCTATTCCGACAGGTCTGTAACTGTTGCTCGTCCAAAACTTCCATATAAACTAGCCTACATGGTAAGAGCAGCAATATTGGCTCAGTTGCAGCGCTACGATGAGGCGCTTAAATATGCGAAAGAGGCTGAAAAGCAAGCTGGATATCGTGCGGAGCTTTGGCGCATCAAAGGAGGCATCCTTGAAAGTCTGAAAAGGTATGGCGACGCCGTTGCATCTTATAGAAAAGCTGCTTCAATGACAGATCAAAACAGAGATTGGATGACCTTTCAGATTGTTCGTTGCCTGGAGAAGCAAAACCTCAACAAGGAAGCAATTGTTGAGCTGAGCGGGCTGATTAGAGCCAACCCGGGTGATGTTGAAGCCTTTCGTGCGCGTTCTTCGATTCGTGTGAAGCTCAATGATATGAGTGGTGCCATTGGTGATCTTTCAAAAGCTCTTGATTTGGAACCAACTACTAAGAGTTATCTTGAACGAGCAAAACTCTACGAACGCACAGGCAGAAAAGATCTGGCGAAGAGGGATGAGCAGTCCGCTGCAAAGCTGAGAGACAGTCCGTTTTAGGGTATTCAATCGTGCCGCCGGCTCGCGCGTCGTGCACCGGAAGTTCGACGATTTTGTGATTTGTAATGGTTCATCGAAACCTAAAGAAGTAACTTTAGACCAAGCACTCCACCGATTGTGACGAACATTGCTTTCACAAAACGAGTTCCTTTTTTTGCACCGATGTGTGAGCCCAGGTAGGCACCGCATACGGCGCCAATCACTGACGGGACGATCAGTGACAATTTCCAATTGCCTCCAGAGCCGTACATGAATGATGCGAATAAACACCAGAAGAATGACATCACATACGAATATCCCAGAGCTTCCAGAAGCTTGAGCCCTCGGGTTTTGGTCAATATTGCGCTGGTTATTAAGCTGTTTCCCGAGCCAAAAAATGATTCATAAAACCCAAGCGGAAAACCTGCAAGACTGGTGAGCAGTCGGCTGGTTGTCGGTGGTTTTGATTCCAATCCGAATTCTTTCTTGAAAAACGTGTAGATGACCAAGGTCAAAATGATCACCCCAATTATCTTTTGCATGTTTTTTGGGTCGGAATGCATGACCACTTGAGCGCCGAAAAAAGCTCCCACCAGTCCGCACGCAGCCATGCCTGCGATCAGGCGCCAATCTACGGCATGTCCGCGCAGATAGTTGCGAGCTGCAACCAGCGTCCACATCGCTCCGGCAAGAGTGTTTGTCGCCATTGCCACGGGCAATGAAAAACCTAGCATCAACCAGAATGGTGTCGAAATCATGTTGGAGCCGCCGCCGCACATTGAGCTGATCAATGTAGAGCCAAATGCAACAAGCATTATTATTGCGAATTGGGTGACGTCGTTCACTTATGAACTTTCCATTGATTAACTTGCTGGCGGCAGTTCGCAGAGCCGCGAACGACATTCAGATTTCAAGACACCAAAGCTTATCAGATGCGGTAGATTATGCTATGGACGTTTTAGGGTAATTGAGAACCCCAGGCTATGGCTAAAATTCTGGTAGTTGAAGATGACGAAAGTCTCTCCCGCATGGTGTCGGAATGGCTCGTGAGCGAGCATCATCATGTGGAAGTCAGCCAGGACGGTGCCGACGCCATGGAGAAGTTACAGTTTTACGACTTCGATCTTGTCATTCTCGATCTTAACTTGCCGAGCATGGGCGGCATCAACATTTTGCGCCAGTTTCGAGCTTCCGGCAAAGAAACGCCTGTTCTCATTCTCACCGGTCAAGACAAGATTGAAGACAAGGAAGTCGGTTTGGACAGCGGTGCCGACGACTATTTGACCAAGCCGTTTCACATGAAAGAATTGTCTGCTAGGGTGCGCGCAATCTTGCGCCGTCCCAGTACGTATGTCGGGGACAAGCTGACTGCAGGTGCTCTGGAACTGAATCCTGCAACGCACAGTGTCAAAATCAAAGGTCTCGATATTTCCCTTCTGCCGAAAGAATTTGCGCTTCTGGAGTTTTTGATGCGCCATCCGGATCAGGTTTTCAGCGCGGATGCATTGCTAAATCGCGTCTGGGCATCAGCTTCCGATTCCAGCATCGACGCGCTCACCACCTGCGTAAAGAGGCTCAGAAAGAAGATCGACAGCGAAGGATCTCCTTCCTATATAAAGACTGTTCACGGTGTCGGCTACAAGCTGTCTTCCGGTGAGTGAAATTCTGAATTTAAAGAGATTGAAGGGGAGCCGCGTGAAAGCTCCCCTTCGAGTAAGTAGTTTAGGATCGATCAATAAGATTGTTTTGCGTTAGTTTTTACCTTTACCGTAGATTTGGGCCTTCACAGATAGTTTTTGTGATCTTGAGCCGCCTCCTGCGACTTGACCATAAGCACTGTCTCCGTTGTTTCCGTAACTCAGAACACCGACACAGTCTTGGCTAGACGATCCGCGTCCTGCTGATGCCAATTGTCCTTTGGCATGGTTGAATCGAACATTGGCGCTCACGGCAGTGCGAGCGGCCATTTGTTCGGCAGAAAACTGAGCTCTATGATTCTCAGGCAATGGTGCAGATTTGCACTTCATGCTTGAGTGACTTCGGTAAATTGAAGTCGGGGCGGTTGGTAGGTTGACTCCCTTGCCTGTGCGGCGAGAGCCATTCTGTTGCATGTAGCGAGTTTGTGGGTCCCAGTAAAACTGGCCAAGGTTGGGCGAAGTTCTGACCAAGCCTTGCTCCCATCCCGCCACTCTATAGGCGGTCCGTTTGGTTTGGTAGGTTACGACATCTTCCGCTTCCTGCGCGTGTGCAGGTGCGGCAAATAACATCAGGCCGAAGCCTGCCAATATAGAGAGGATTGCGAAGCAAAGCTTACGCTCAGAATCGTGCACACTCATATGTTTTTTCCTTTAGTAATTAGAATCTGACAGGGGCGGTTGTTTAATGCGGAAAGAGTGCGATTTCCTGAATCATGCCACCGAAAGATTGCAAACTTGTTTCAATGAACTGCCCGGAGAGGGCTTTAGATTAAATGTAAAGATGGGAGGGTGAAAACATCGTGAACATAGAGCCCGCTCAAAAATATGTTTATTGACATCCGAGAAGGTGTGGGCTGGGCGGCACGAAAATTGGTCGGAATTTATATGTAAAACCTGATGCAATCACGACCACTGCCGGCATGTCTATATCCGTCCGGTCATGCGGGTAATTTCTCTGCTCCAGTTTTTGCCCGGAAACCCCTCTAGGTTTCAATTTCGACTATCATTGAGTCGTCGCGGCGCCCCTAATTTACTACCGATTTTAAAAACAAAATGCGCATTTTACCTGGCAAGCCACATCCTTTAGGAGCTACTTGGGACGGGCTTGGCGTCAATTTTGCCATTTTCTCTGAAAACGCCACGCGCGTTGAGCTGTGTCTTTTCGATTCGCCGGATGCCAGGCATGAATCAATGCGCATCGAAATGCCTGAATACAATAACCAGGTTTATCACGTCTACTTGAAAGACATTAGACCAGGTCAGATTTATGGATATCGAGTGCATGGGCCGTACGATCCCGAGAAGGGGCTGCGCTTCAATGCCGCCAAGGTCGTTCTCGACCCGTACGCCAAGTCCATCGCGCGCGATCTTGTGTGGGATGACAGTCTCTTTCCATATCATGTCGGTCACAAAAAAGAAGACATGGTCAAAGACGACCGCGACAACGCGGCATATGCTCCGCTTGGCGCCGTTGTCGATTCGTCATTTACATGGGGCGACGACAAGCTGCTCAATACCCCATGGCATGAAACAGTGATTTATGAAGCGCACGTCAAAGGTCTGACGGCGCTGCATCCGGAACTTCCGCACCACATGCGCGGCACGTATGCAGCCGTGGCTTCCGAGCCTGTGATCAAACATTTGAAGAGCCTGGGCGTCACTGCAATTGAGTTGATGCCAATTCATCACAGGGTCGACAATCAAAATCTGGTCAATGCTGGGCTGGCGAATTACTGGGGCTACAACACGCTTTCCTATTTCGCGCCGGACATTCGCTACTCGCATTTCAAGGGCGCCGTCGATGCGGTTCGCGAGTTTAAAATGATGGTCCGGGCGCTGCATGCCGCCAACATCGAAGTGATACTGGATGTTGTGTACAACCACACCGCCGAGGGAAATCATCTCGGGCCGACTTTGTCATTTCGCGGAATCGACAACACCTGCTACTACCGCACCATGGCGAAAGACCCTCGCTTCTATATGGATTACACCGGTTGCGGCAACACGCTCAACATGATGCATCCGCGCGTGCTGCAATTGATCATGGATAGTTTGCGCTATTGGATCGAGGAAATGCATGTTGATGGTTTCCGTTTTGATCTAGCTAGCGCGCTTGCTCGCGAACTTTACGATGTTGATAAACTGAGCGCATTCTTCGATGTTATTCAACAAGATCCGGTTGTTTCGCAAGTCAAACTAATTGCCGAACCGTGGGATATCGGTGAAGGCGGCTATCAAGTCGGCAATTTCCCTGTCTTGTGGACGGAATGGAACGGAAAATATCGTGACTCCGTACGCCAATTTTGGCGCGGCGATCCCAATTTGTTGGGACAGATGGCTACCCGTCTTACAGGTTCAAGCGATCTCTATGCGCACAGCGGTCGCAGCCCGCATGCGTCTATTAACTTCGTCACTTGCCACGATGGTTTTACTCTTCGAGATTTGGTCAGCTACAACGAAAAGCACAATCTGGCCAATCTGGAGAATAATCGCGATGGTGAAAACCATAACAATGGTTGGAACATGGGCGTGGAAGGCGAAACGGATGATGAAGACATCATCAATCTGCGCCTTCAACAGAGACGCAATTTCTTTGCCACTCTGATGCTATCGCTTGGAGTGCCGATGATAAGTGGCGGCGATGAAGTTGGACGGACGCAAAAAGGCAACAATAATGCCTATTGTCAGGACAATGAGCTGAGCTGGACGAATTGGGATTTTGATGATAACGAAAAAGAGTTTCTCTCTTTTGTTCAAAAACTTGCATCCATAAGAACTTCGCAGCCAGTGTTGCAGCGCCGGAAGTTTTTCAAAGGGCAAGTCAGAGTCGGCCCGTCTCAAACAAAAGACATTATTTGGTTGAATACCGACGGCACGGAGATGAAACAAGCTGATTGGGAAGATGAAGAAAGACGGCATCTGGCGGTCATTTTCGAAGGCAGCCATATGGAAGAGATGGATGAAGAAGGAAACGAAGTGATGGGAAATACACTTTTGCTTCTTTTGAATTCTCACTGGAAAGAAACGCAGTTTTATCTGCCGCCGAGCCAGGTCGACAAATACTGGCGGATGTTTGCTCCCCAAATGATGGATAAGACCTGGAAGTTGCTTATTGAAACGACCGGAACCTTGAGCCCAAGCTGCTGGCAGCCACAAAGCCAATTTGCACTGGGACCTCGCTCAATGGCTTTGTTCGAACTTCAGGATAAAGATGAGAATACACTGCCGGATGCCCTATGAATATTGCATTTGAAAGGCTTCGAACGCACCGGATCGCGAATACAAGGACAACACGATGACACCGACATCATACAATCAGGTAAGCATCCCATCTTTCATGTATGGAACGGCTTGGAAGAAAGAGGCGACTAAGGGATTGGTTGAGCTTGCCGTTGAGTCGGGTTTCACCGCCATTGATACCGCTAATCAGTTGCGACACTACAACGAAATCGGGGTCGGTGAGGCACTTCAAGAAGTGTACAAGAAGGGCGTCAAGCGTGAATCATTGTTTCTTCAAACGAAATTTACGTCCATTGATGGACAGGGTGATCACACACCCTATGAACCGACTGCCAACCTGACGACTCAGGTCTACCAGTCCATGGAAAGCTCACTGGAGCATCTTCATACGGACTATGTGGATTCGTATGTCCTGCACGGACCTTACGCACGTTATGGTCTCAGTGACGCCGACTGGGAAGTCTGGGCTGCAATTGAGGATCAATATAGAGATGGCAAGGCAAAAATGATTGGTGTAAGCAATGTAACCGCCGAGCAGCTTGCACTTTTGGTATCAAGGGCAACAGCAAAACCAATGGTGGTGCAAAATCGTTGCTATGCAGTGCGGGGCTGGGATGAGGATGTGAGGAAAATCTGCCGCGCGGAAAACATAATTTATCAAGGCTTTTCTTTGCTCACGGCAAACGCACGAGAGATGGCGAATCCAGCCGTAATCGCGATTGCACAACGGTTGAATACTGGAGTTGAGCAAGTAATTTTCAGGTTTGCGATGCAAGTTGGAATGTTGCCTTTAACAGGGACTTCAAATGCAAGCCATATGAAAGAAGACCTGTCAGCAGAAACCCTCAGTCTCACAGATGAAGACGTGCATTTGATCGAGAACGTTGGCCTGTCTGCCAGACGATAACTGCACGTATATATCGGACGTATCCGATTTTGAGGAAATAGTTAAAAGTCTCCAAGTTCGGGAAACTTTTGAACTTTGGGAAGTCTACTGACTCAACAGGCAAATGCTGGATGGGCTGCAAAGCTCATGAAAACTTCTCTCCACATTGACCTGCACGAGTTTCTAGACTTAGTAGGAAAGATGATTATGTCGAGTATGGATGCAGAGATCGTAAGAATGATCGGCGACAGTATTTTGGAAGAATACGGTATGCGGAACACTGAATTGATGGAGCTGCCTAAACCGTTTCGTGCAGTGAGATCCCTCGATTCTTTGCGTAAAACAAAAACCTCCGGAAGAATAAACAGAGAAACTGCGTTCATCAATAAAGAAGGTGTGTTGATTGTCCATTACTGGTCTAAGCTCGGTCACCTAATTGCCGAGGCCTGGGACCACATCGCACCGACAGAGCCGCATTACCTGGAAATTTGCTTCAAGCATGGTTTGAAGAAGGTCGGCGACCGCAGCGAAATTG
>PNLN01000010.1 GCA_013823055.1 Cyanobacteria bacterium DS2.3.42 | reverse complement strand
ATTGAAGAAGCGGATCCTGATTCCGGGTCTTATTGTTGTCGGCGTCCTCATCTGGTTCAGCCTCTGCCGTGCTTTCTATGAGAGCTACTGGACCGGCACCGTCCATCGCGTGCAAACTGTCGACTTCAATCTGCTCCATCACACGCTGCCGTCAACGCTATCGCAGCTTATCGTTTCCGGGCGGGACGACAAGATTCAAGATGTGCTCGATTCTACTTATGGACTTTTTGGACTGGTTGTCACTGATCCGACCGGCAATTCCATTCTTTATCAAACCGACAAAGTCTATCGCCGCAAATCCTGGCAAAAGCGCCTCAGCCCTGAAAGCCTGAAGAACGAAACCGAGCCGTTCGACCTGCTGACCGACCCGCCGCCTTTCAGCGCCGCCTTTCAGCACACGTCGCCTCGCTCCAGCGGTGCCGTGAAAACGGATGGCGAAACGCAGCCCAGCAAAATTCTAGGGCGTGTTTATTACATGAGGTCTTTTCCGCCGACTTTAATGGAAGACCTGAACAACTTTCTCACTACCGGTTTTTGGGAATTGTCCGGCTCAAAGCGCGGATATCTGTTTATCACGCTTTCTTCAATCTTTTTCTGTCTGGTCGTCATACTTCTAATTTGGCTGCGCAAGCGTGGCATCGAATTGAAAGAGAAAGAACTCGACCATATTCAAAAAGAGCTTGAAATCAGGCAACGCGCACTCGCTCACCTGTCCGGTGAGCTGGCCAATCAGAAGACCAGAAAAGCCTGGCTGGAAAAGGAAGCAGAACAATCTTACAAGCGTGCTCTTGTTCTCAAACAGTCCCTCGAACGCCTGAGAGACTCACTGGCGCTAGTGAGCGGACAACAGGTGTCGGTAGCGCCCGTGGAGAACCTTGACCCTCAGCAACTTTTAAAAGTTCGCCCGCCGGTCCATCCGCCCAGCGCGCTGCTTGAAGAAATCGAGATGTTGATTCCCGCTCTTTCCGACAACGCTAAAGCACTGCGGTCTCAGGCTGGTTTGCTGCAAGACTACTGTCAGATCCTGGAGAATCGGCAGGTCGAAATGCATCAGCTGGTTGAGAATGCCTACACCAGGGCTCAACAAGTTTCAGATCGATTTATTGACATGCGTCCGGGCTCCACGGTCAGCAACTGACAGCCTTTCAGCTGAATTGCACCAGCGCCGGATTGTTGCTGCTTATTTCTCTTGATTTCATCTTCTTTCTTAGCAGTTAGCTGACTATAAGTGGGCCATGATAAGCTAATTGCTGTGGGACTAACGCCGCCCGCATCCCGTGATGTTTATAAGTGGGATGGGTAGGTGATTTAGCATGTAGCCCGCGCAATGCGAGCTTTTTCTGGCCGACTCACTTCCGAGTCCCGGGAGAACTCCGGGAGAATCCCGGGAGAAAGAGAAATAATGAAACCAGCCTCCGGTAAGAAACTGACGCTGTCGCTGAATTCCCTGCAGGAATCAAGCAGCGAGCCTGTCTATCGCCGTGGAGTGCAATATTACCGCCGCAAGAAAGTGCTCAAGTATGAAGAGAGCGAGGGCGGCGCGAAAATTGAAGCGCTGGTAATCGGCTCTGAGCCCCAACCTTATAAAGTCAACGTTACGGTCGAGTCAGAGGCAGTATTCAAGGCTGAATGCTCCTGCCCTTATTTCGAAGAAGTTTGCAAGCACTCCGTTGCCGTCATTCTTACGCATATTGCCCGTGGCAATCCCGGTATTCGTTTCGACCTGGCTGAAAACGACAGAGGCAGAGACAATCCGCAAGACCGGGCACCGAAAGCCAAAGAGATGCTCGACGATGCCAAAGGCAATGAGCCGGAGCCGGATGAGTCCAGGCATCAACTGGGCGTCTTAGTTTTGGAAAAACCGCTTGCCTTGATCGTCGGCACTGTGCCACACGAGCGCCAGGGCAAGGTGAATATTCTCAAAGTGCCCCCGGAATTTCTCAATGTTCTGGAGCCGGAATCGAAAATCCACAGGCTTACCAAATACCTCACGCAGCTTCCTCAGACCACCAAAGGTATTGCCGGCGGTCACCGCATACCGCGCGGTGACGAAGGTACCGTCATTGGTCACTTGAGCCTTTGCAGCAAGCTGATCAACACAGCAGACGGCAGCGAAGTCTCTTTCTCGACCAAGACCATCAAACCACTGGCTGTCATGTCGAGACTGAAAGCGGCGAATTGCTCTTAAAGCTGGAAGCTGTGGATGAAGAAAGCAATCCACTCGATCATCCGGTGTTTTTTCTGGGACAGAACAGTTGGGTGATGTCCAAGAACACTTTCTACAGCATCGATCTCAGTGCAATTCACAGACTTTTCCAATTTTTCGACGCGCACGGACAGATGACCGTCAAGCTGGAAATCGTTCCTAAATTCCTGGCTGTCGATCTGCCAATTTTGATGAAACGCATGGAAGTTCGCCTGGACGAAACCAATGCGCCATTTCCTGTTGCCGTTACCGATGCACCTCGCGTCGTCATTAAATTGGGCGAACGCAAGGGCGTGCCCACGACTGCGATTGGAAGCGGACCAAATGATGTTTCTTTGGAATGTTCTCTTTCTTTTGCCTATGGCGATCTCATTCTTCCTTCAAGAGATGAGACAAGTGCTGTCGAATCCGAACTCTACACACGCACGATGTCCGAGACCGGTCAGAGCGTCTGGGTAAAGCGCCAGTGGGAACTCGAGCATCAGGTGCGTCGATTCTTGAGCAACTTGCAGCCGACTCGCACAATTGCCGACAGATTTTTCTTTGCCGATGAAGCCGCATTGGACGCGCTCTATTACCTGTCTTCAGAGCAATGCGCCGATTGGGAAGTGGCCGGAGTCGATGCGCTCAAGAATTACAAGGTGCGCAAAGAGCCGCTCAAACTGAAGGCTTGTCTCTCTCTCAAGAAAGACTCTTTCAAATTTGATTTTGATCTCGATTGCTCTTCCGACGGCGAGATTATTCCATTCCCGCTGGTCATTGAAGCACTTTTCCGCAACCGCAACTATTTAAAATTGTCGACTGGAGAATGCGTCAGGCTGCCGATGACGACACTTTTGAGCTTGCTCAAAACAATTGGACAGAGCAAGGATACATCGCGTCCCCTCTATCAGGCTTTGCCGATTGCCCATGCTCTAGAAACGCATGAAATTGAAATCAATGCCGATGAAGGTTTCCAGCATTTCCTCCAGAAGATTCACAATTTCAGAGAGCTCGAGGGCATCGAGTTGCCTGAGTCTTTCAATGGCGAACTGCGTATTTATCAAAAGGAAGGCTGCAACTGGCTCTCCTTCTTGCGCGAGTACGGACTGGCTGGAATACTTGCCGACGACATGGGTCTTGGAAAAACTGTGCAAGCTTTGGCTTTGCTCCTCGACCACCACAAGAATGGCAAGAAAATGCCATCGCTGGTAGTGGCGCCTACATCAGTCGTTTACAACTGGCTCAGTGAAGCGGAGCGTTTCACGCCAAAACTCAAGAAGGCACTTTTCCTCGGCCGCGATCGTGGAGAACTTTTGAAAACGCTTCAAAAGGACAATGCCAAAAAGCCGGACGTAATCTTCACCACATACGGTATCATTCGCCGCGATTATGAAACGCTCAAAGATCTGCAATTTGAGTTTCTAATTCTGGATGAAGCGCAGAATATCAAAAACCCCGACTCGGTTGGAGCCCAGGCGGCAAAGAGCCTGAAATCGTTCCACCGTCTTGCTCTTTCCGGTACTCCAGTGGAAAACAGGCTGAAAGAATTGTGGTCGCTTTTTGATTTCTTGATGCCGGATTTCTTGAGTACGTACAAAGATTTCAACGAAACTTTCGAGCGTCCGATCGAAGCTGGTCTGGATGGCGCCGGACAAAAGCTGAGAAAAATTGTCCATCCGTTTATTCTAAGAAGGCTTAAGAGTCAGGTCGAGAAAGAACTTCCCGACCGCACCGACATTATTCACCTGTGCGAACTCGAAGACGATCAACGCTCACTTTATCTAGATGTCTTAGATGAATGTCGGCAGAAAGTCTTTAATGAAATCGCTTCGCGGGGCATCAAACGCTCTCAAATCTCAGTCCTGGCCGCTTTGCTCCGGTTACGTCAGGTCTGCTGCGATCCGCGCTTGCTCAAGAATCGAGGCGACGGACCTGTGGCAGCATCGGCCAAGCTTTCTGCTTTCGTAGCCATGATTGCCGAAATTATTGACGAAGGTCACAAAATACTCGTATTCAGTCAATTCGTCGAAATGCTTACGCTGATTCGAGCAGAGCTTGAGAAAGCCAACATCGACTACGCGTATATAGATGGGCAGACTCCGGCAAAAGACCGACTCGACAAGGTCAATAATTTCAATGCCGACCCCAATTTGCCGATTTTCCTTATCAGTCTGAAGGCAGGCGGCACCGGTCTTAACCTGACAGGCGCCGATTATGTTATTCACTACGATCCCTGGTGGAACCCTGCTGTAGAAAACCAGGCAACAGACCGGGCTCACCGTATCGGCCAGACGCGTCACGTATTCAACTATAAGTTGATTACGCGCGGCACCGTTGAAGAGAAGATATTGGCACTGCAAAAGAAAAAGAAAGAGTTGGCAGAACTGGTTATGGGCGGAGATGAGAGTGTCGCCAAAGAATTGACCAAGGAAGACCTGGAATATTTGTTCTCCTTTTAGTTGATTGCAGTCTCGTCTTCAGGTTGTGGAAACTCAGATCACTGAGTATGGGCCAGAACGTGGTAGTTTTGGCAGAGCGCCGTTGTCTGCTTTGACACTTGGAGGGCATTCCCGAAGGTAGGGAATAATGGAAGCAAATTAGTACGTCGAGGCCATTTTTATGGCGGAAATTCGAAAAGCTGATGACAAGGCACAGGAAGAAAACACTGGGAAGACGCCCGAGGCGGCGGCTGTTTCCGGAGTAATCGGCGGACAACCTAATCAAGAAATTCATATGCAGGCTTCCGTAGTCAGCCATGCAAATGACACAACGCTGTCCGAGCCAGACATGATCGCCATGAAGGAGCATGAGACGCCAGAGGAGTATAAGGCGAGGATAGCTCAGATTCAGGAAAACAGGTTTGGATTTTTTGACTCTGAGACAGAGGCGAAGAAGATTTCTGCTGGAAGCGTTGCCCCCAAAACGAACGTATTTGAACATCCATCTAAGCATGCACTAGAGTCAATGCCTCCTGTCTCTTCAGTTCTCGATACGCCTCCATATGGATCGGCAATTAAATTGAATGTGCAGATTACGAATGTGCCTGAAGTGTCGGATTCGATTAAGCCGCAGGAATTGATGCACTATGCGGATGTGGCGTTTGAAGCGGGCGCGCAAGCTGTCAGACCCGTCGAAAAGTACATGGCGCAGCCGAACGCAGTTAACGACTCACTTGTCGGAATCGGTCCTGTCCTGGACAACGCCGTCAATTACTACGCAAACACCGCAGCTGATCAAGTCGGAAGAGACATCCAGGCGGCGTTAGGATTCGCCGGCGAAACACTGGAAAACGCGCTCTCCCACGCGCTTACGCCCGAAGAACGTGCTAAGGATGCCGGTACGGTTATGCCGTTGTTTTTCTTTGAAAGCAATGTGAAAGAGCCTATACACCCGGAAACGGTGCAACAACTTGGGCTCGATGGATTGCAGGAAAGCGAGCTGTCTGAACTTGGAATACTTAGGATTACTCGTAAAGCCGGAAAGGGTGGTGACTGGCCTGTACTCAATGAACGTCCGTCCCCTGATGTTGTGCGACAAGCGACGCCAGAAGGATGTGTTGCAGCCGTTGGCGAAATGCTTTCTGAGGGAAGGTTTGTGCAGAGCGAACTCTTTCCTGAAGTGAGAACAATACCAGAAGAATTGGCTCGCAAGTTAGGCCCCGAGTGGATTAGCAAATTCGTCAATGATAAAGAGAGCGCCTTCGGCGAATTGCAGCGCCGTGGGAAGGCATGGGGTGCTGAGCTGCATGACACGTTCTTTCACCGGATCAAAATGGGGCATATGGTTGTTGTTGATGGAATCGATGAAGTCGGCAATGTAGTGATTCGCGATCCACAAGATGCAACTAGGTATGAAATGACCAGACAAGACTTCATGGAGTATTGGACGGCGCGCGGCGTATGGCGCTAAAATTCCCAGCAACCGAGGAATGATTGCATGTATAAGCTCGAGCCGATCGCTCTAATAGCGGACAACGATGCCTACAAAGTGCGCTTTAGGAGAGACGCTGGGGAGGTCGAGTTTACCTTTAAGATCGATGAGGAGCCGTTTCGCACTCTTGGCTGGGAACCTGAATTTTCTGGGCTCGTCAATGGTGACCCAGCTGCTTTCGTTCTGAACAATACAATCTTCGATTTTCATGAAGCCAGGAACTGTAGCGAATTGCGAGTAATCGAATTAATTGCAGATGGTAAAAACTCTTATAAGCTCCGCTTCCAGAGCGACACTGGCGAGTTGGAATACGCCTTCACCATTGAAAATTTCGATTCGGTCAAGTTCGATGAACGACTGACGATTCAAAATTTGGGAGACTCGGTTAGGTTTGATAAACGCCTGCTTGAAGTGCTCAATGGCGATACTGCAACTGACCGACTGAAGCGCGCAATCTGCTACTTCCATAAAGCTCGGCACTTTCAATACGAGCCAGAGCGATGCCAGAGCATCTGAGTGAGGGAAGCTTGTGGATGTGCTGCGTATCGTGGGGGCTGAACAGTTTGCTGGAGGAGCTTATGGCACTGATTGAGGAACATCACCTGGAAAGCCGTCAGTTTCTATTGCGCATTTTGCAGAGCTATATTTCTTGCGCTGGGGAGGTTGGGGTTTTTGCAAAGTTTTTCCAAATTGATTGGCGCCTGTATCGACGTTTGTGATTAGCTTGCCTTGCTCCAAAGCTGTTTAAGTTGCGCGTACTACGTCATCCACTGTAACTGCGTTACGTGAGATACGCGCTTTGTCCTGCAGCTGTTTTGCAATGGCAAACCCCACTTAGTGGGACAGTCATATTAAATGTGCTCTTTTTCGAACTTTGACCGTTATCTCCGTTACCCCCTAACGGGGGACGGGAATATTTAACTTGACATCATGCGGCCTATCGCCGGATATACCGGTGAAAATGACCCTCCATAAGCTCTCTAGCAGCCGTCCTTCAAAGAATGGCTGGAAGGTCAAAAAACTAGCGTCAAGTGCTGAACTCCTGCAACGTGCCTGGAGGCGTTCTTATTATGCGTAATTCTAAATTAGTGCGACGAAACCAAATCGGCAGTATTGCTGAATTTGCGCCCGTCTTATTCATCTTTTTCATGATGATATTGTTTCCGCTGATCAACTTGATCGGCTACGCCACGGCTTGCGCCACGGTTTCCTTTATCGGAACCAATTGCGCTCAAGCTGCGCAAAATTCTTCGAGCTTCGGCGATGCGCTTAGCTCGGTCGAAACGATGTCCAACAACCTGCTGAATTCAGGATTTGGCAAATTCGCCAACTTGAAGCCGGTCGGTGGTTATAACAACTGTGGCGTAGACCTCTACTTGATTGAGATCGACTACACCAACAACACCCGTGTTACTCACGGACCGAATACCGGGCTCCCGACTCCCTATGACTCGGCTAAGATTTATGAGTATCAAGCTCGCTGCAACTACCAGATCATGCCCTTCCTGAATTTGTCCGGCGTGCCCGGCATCGGAAGTGTACCGATTGTTGGTAAGCCCAGCGCTATGGCTTACAACAGCTGCCGTAGCTCTGAGCACCCTGAAGGCTTGAACCTTATTGCTTCGACTGGGCCGGCACCGGTGACTCCACCTCCTCCTGTGACTCCTCCTCCTCCGGTCACACCACCGCCGCCACCACCACCTGGACCTGTATTTATCTGGCCCTAGAAGAATACGCCAGCCATTGTGGAAACTTGAAATATTGACCAGCCTGTTTGCATGATCAGGCTGGTCTCTTTTTTGTTTATGGCAGCCTTAGCGTTGCGCCTGGCGATGCAGCCGTTATTGATACTCTCATCGGTGCGCTTAGATGACTGCCACTGCTGACTTTTGTTGTCGAAATCATTTGAATGGCTGAGGGCAAAAATTTGCACTTCGAAAAGTCATTGCCTGTTTCGGGACCAGCCGTCATTAGTTTGCGGAAGACAGCATTAGACGTCAGTCTTGCTGGAGAGATAGTGTTTTTTGCAGAGGCTGGCAGTGAACAAAAATCGAATTTGATATCGTCGTCCGGCGCGGGTAGCTTAGCGTTAATGTTTGGAAGATAAACGTAACTCTTTTGCGTAATGTATTTTTCTTGTAGATCATATTCTCTTAAGTCCGGTAAGCCTTCAGCGGACGTGAGATTCGTCAGTACGCCATCGATATAACCTGCATCGACTGTCTTTAGTTGCATTGAGTCAGTACTCATTCCCGGCAGGTTCATTCCAGGAGTGCTGGATGCAGTTTCGGCCAGGTTGTTCGTTCTTTTATGCAAGTCCTTCATTATGATGACGGTAAGTTCTTTTCGCTCCGACTCGACCAAAGCGGCTGACTGTCTGGCTTCATCGAGAAGTTGAATTGCCAGCGGCCTCATGCGCTGATGGTGAGCGATGGCCTCATTGAGAGCAGAGCGCGATGAGAAGACCAGTTCGCGCGAGAATTCAGTCATGTTGTTCATCTGACCCACCCAATCATCTTTATTTATCGAGTTTGCCATTTCCAGTGAAAGATTCTCAACTTGGCTTTGCGTGCGCTTTTGGGACATCATCATCATGGATACGACGATGCCGATGCCCAAGACTGCTACTACGACCAGTGTCACGAGTACGACGACCGCGAGCATGCTTCCTCGCTTATTTCTCGAAGGCTTTGACTCGTTCATCTTACATTCCATAGTTCATGTATTGCTGACGACTAGCCGGTTCTGACCGAATGCTCAGGGTCGCTACACTTTGGTTGAATTGTCCGGGGACGAGTGTGAAAGTGCGAAATCCATGTCGCTGTAATTCTTGTATGAAGAGATCAAAGCCATCTCTCGGTACGACGATTGACCTGAGAGGCATCTTGTTGAGATACAAGTCGAGATACATTCTGATAGTTGCGTTGGCTGCCGCATTGATCTCTTCTTGTTTGAAGGAAGAATTGCTAGTAGTGACTTTGATGGTTCCAGTCGTGCCAGGCTTGATTACAAGCTGTTTGAACCGCCGCATTCCGATTGTTCGAAAGTGGCTTGAATAAAGATATTCGTACAATGTCTCAGGAATGGCGGCGTCTGGCTCCGCGCCGCGTTTTTGTAATTCTTTGTCTACATCGCTGGGTTCCAGTACGTTCTGCTCAAAATATATAGATGACCTCACAAGCGGGCTCAGCTTGGAATTGGGATAGTTCAAGCATCGTTCAATTACTTTTGTATTGATGGAAAGGACCCAATCAGCCGTCGTTGCCTCAGCTGAGTCACCCATCAAAAATGTCAGGCAGAAAATAAATATGAAAATGGATGGCAGAACAAGGCGAAACATTGTCTAGCAAAATCTCTTTTCTACGTGCCTGTAAAGTCTACACGAGTTTAGAGACTTACAACTTCAGTTTAAGCTGCATAAAGAGTCCGGCAAGATTGCTACGGGCTTACCACCAGCCAAAAAGCAGAGTGTAAGTAATGGCCCGATTGAAGTTTGGAATTTTGTTGCCTTCTGGAGTCGTGTCAGCAGTTCTGTAGAGGATATTGTCGAGTCTCACGGCGTTTGACCAAGGCACGAAGCTTTGCAGGAAAGCAATGCCGCCCGCCCAGTATGGTCCGGACAATGAAGTTCCGCTGGCCGTCAAAATGGCTGATGGTGTGCCGGTCACGACTGCTATGTTCACCCCTGGCGCTCCTGCCTTGAATGGGCCGGTATTTGAGAAACTAGCAACCGCATTGTTTTCGTCGTAGGCCTGCACTCTTCTGAGATTGAGTTCAGGGCTGGGATCTACGAGTGCACTGTTTCCAGAACCGTTGACGAACAGGTCGCCTTGTTTGCGAGCAGCCTTAGCGATTTCTTGAATAACGGCTGAACCGTTAAAGGTAGGGAGGGTCGGGTTGTTGATGCTTACATTGATAACTCCGGGGCCGCCTCTCAAATTCTGGTTATCTACGCACCAGGTCATAGCGCGCAAAACATCCATTGTGTCGATTGATGCACCGTCATTGGAAATACGGCAGCATGTGACCTTGACCGGCAAATTGTGAGAGGCTGTTCCGGCCAGGAACGTTGCATTGTTGGTTCTGCAGGCCATGACTGACGCTACTGCGGTACCGTGAAGACCTGAGTCAAAGGGGGTTTCAGCGGTTCCATTCACACCGCCGGCAAAATTGTACTGGCGAACATTGGTCATTTCTTCTCCCGCAGTCACGGGAGCGTTTCCTGAGTCAATCAAGGTCACACGAGCCGGACCGCGTTGACTAATGCCTAGAAGCCTCAGAGTGCATCGAGCATCGTTCCAGTTCATTGCCGATAGAGCATATTGATCAGGATAGTCAGGATCATCAGGTACGCATGTGCGTCTGGGTGGCCAGTTGAAGAATCCAGTCAGCTTGGACTGAAAAGTCGCCTCGGTCGATAGAATGTTTGGATCAATTTGACCGTTGAATTTGGCGATAGCTCCATGCACGTCGCCATTGTTCGGACGGACTTGTAAGATACTGAAGCCACCTGAAACGCAGGGGATTTCGCTCAACACTGTGCATCCCGCATCAGCAAGTGTCTGCTTTGCGGCAGCGACATCTCCACCAACCTGTGTACAGACCAAAACTGTCTCATTGGCTGCTTCTGCGCTCGGCATAAGTGGGAATATGCTGAGCAACAAAACCGCAGATAATCTGGCGGCTGTCTGTCCAATTTTCTTCAACGAAACTGCATTCAACATGATCTGCTACTCCGCTTGGGCTTTGCGATATCGCTCAGCTACTTATCCCGCCGCAATGGAAACGAGTTTCCAAAAAGCACTGTATGCATTTTCTGTGACCCAGTTTGGGTCAGTCTGGTTATTCTTGTCGGCACTGCCAAATCTAGTAACTGAGGAGACCTAGCGTTTTAAATCGCCAGTGTGGATTTTGATCTGCGAGTTCTCCACCTATAACGATTTTAGACCCTGAGGGGGTTTCTCATCAAGATAGCGATAGTTTCGGCACGGCGTCAGGTATTTGGATACCTATATGCGACTATGCCCATGGGAAATGGGACGGTATCGGTTTTGTCTATAAATGATTGGGCTCTTTTTTCGATTTAATATGTGATATTGAACGAAGCGAATTAACCCATTACTCGCTGATTTAATGTGGGAATAAGGTCAGTAAATACTAGTGCGTGCCTTTTTCTATGCAAAAACCAGGTCATAAGGTAGATCTCGCTAAAACCGAAGCGGAAGTTCGGTTGACGACTGGGCTTGACGAGTCCACGCAGACAGATGCACGCGTCAAAACTGAAGGTCAGGCTACGACCCAGCAAGAGTTTCGCGTCTCCACCCAGACCGACATGGAAGTCGAGCTGGATGAAGGTTTTCATTCCGACCGGCTACTGGAGTCCAGTACAGATACGCATACCGGCAACAGCACTTCCACACATACTGATGCTCAATCGGATACGCGGCACAAGACACAGTCTGGCGAGCTTTCATCACTAGAGCGTCATGCAGACCCTGACGGGACCATCGGTTGCAACACCTGTCAAGAGGATCTCGCTGACGCAATTTCAGAGCATTGCAAGATCAACGTGGGAGACATAATTGCCTCTCGCTACGAGATCAAGACCTACCTTGGCGAAGGCGGTATGAGCGCAGTGTATGCGGCCGTCGATAAAGTGATAAAACGCGACGTTGCTTTGAAGATTTTGCACCGAGACCTTTTGGTTCGAGGCAAAGGCTCACTTTTGAGATTTCAGCGTGAGGCGCAGGCCCTGGGAAATCTCGATCACCCAAATATTGTCAAAATTCACCATTTTGACGCTGATGAAAATGCACAGCCGTACATAGTTATGGATATCGTCCAGGGCGAACCTCTGGCCAGGCGCCTGGTCAAAGATCCTGATTCCGTTCGCTTCACAGATATCATCGATATTTTTGTCCAGGTATGCGATGCGCTTTCTCATGCACATTCACGCGGAGTCGTTCACCGAGACTTGAAACCAAGCAACATTATGGTGATTGGCAATCAAGTTAAGGTGTTGGACTTTGGTATCGCGAAATTGATGAGTGAAGACAGCGATCAAGAACTTCAACTTACTCGAACTGGAGAAGTCTTCGGCAGTCCGCTCTACATGAGCCCTGAACAGTGTCGCGGATTGAAATTGGATTATCGCTCCGACATCTATTCACTCGGATGCGTTATGTACGAGGCGTTCACCGGAAATCCGCCGTTTACTGGAAACTCGCATATAGACACGATGCTGAAGCATGTGAACGACTTGCCGGCATCGGTCGTTTCTTCGATGTGTGATGCTCGCTATGTCGAAAAGGTCGATGCAATTCTGCTTCGGTGCATGGCGAAGAATCCTAACGCGCGCTTTCAATCTATGGATGAGGTCAAGGCTGCGCTTCTCGAACTAGAGCGAGATACCAAAGGTGGTTTTGAGCGAGTAAAGCAAAAGTTTGAATTAATCGGCCTAAAGCTCTCCGCTCAAGGAAAACTGACGAAGAAAATGATTGCAGCGTATTCTGCAGCGGCTCTCCTGGTGGTCGGGCTCGGCTCCGTGGCTGTAATTCAGCACAATAGTTCGGAGCAACACTATTCATTTAAGAACGTAAGCATCGAGCAGTGGAAAGAACTGAATGAGCAAGGGCAAGCGGATTTTAATGCCGGAAGGTTTGCGAAGGCTCAATCACTTTTTTCTGCTGAGTCAGAGATGGCCAATAGACTTGGAAACAAACAGTTGAAGCTGTCCAGCTTCAATGAGTTATTGGATTTGTACAATGCTCAGCTCATTCTCAATCCGAAACTTATAGAAGATAACCTGTTCCGTAGCCGCACTGTAAAGGTGGCTCAAGAGATAGACAATCTGCATAAAAGCGAAAATTCTGAAATTGCTTCCCTAAGGAATGATTTGACGAATTCCGGCTCGCAATCAATTGCTGATCAAAGAGGTCTTGCACAGCGCGCGATTGACTTTGGCTCCTTGTTGAGTGAACACGGACGCCACAAGGAAAGTATTGAATTACTCAAGGCAGCAGTATCCGTTGCCGAGAAGACCAACGACAAAGTGTTGATGGCAAACGCCTATTTCAATCTGGGTCGTGCGTATACCAGCAATCACAATCCTGAGCAAGCATTGGCAGAATTTTCCAAATCGTTGAAGCTGAGGGAAGAAGTACTTTCTAAAAATGATGTTGATATTGCCCGCGCGCTGGCCGGTGTGGCTAGTGCTTCTGGGCTTGAAGTAGCGCGTCCGATGCTGGAGCGCGTTCGTGCAATTTGCTCTGTGGAATTTAGTCAAACAAGCCATCAGGTCGGTTGGGCGGATATGCTTCTTGCCTGGAATTTGTATGACTCAAAGCAGTATGCTGCAGCGAAGCAGAAGGCTGATTCGTCTATCGCGACGTGCAAAGCTGCCATCGATGACCAACTTTCGATGGAAGAGCAATTTAGGGCAAAGCAAACGCTTGTGCGTGCCTATAATTTTCGTGCTCTCGCTAACACAGCACTACTGCAGGCTGACTTGAAGAAGGGAGGCAAGGTTGCTGATCCTGAGGCGCGGGCAGCAGCAATTAGAGCTGATTTTGCTGAAGCTCTAAAGTACGTACAAGAATTAAACCCGAAACCCAATGCCCGCGAAGTGGATGCCCTGACTGCATACCTGCTCTATGAAGATGCTCTTGCTTTGAAGCAGGCGTATGAGGTTGCTATGGCGACGTCTGGAAGTGCTCCGAACGACGAGTCCGGTCATCCCGCGTTGCTCAATCAGGCTAAATTCAAGCTGGCAAGAGCGCTGGCCATTAATAAACGCCTGCCGTCAGGAGATTCCATATCGAATGCTGCCAAGTATTATCTTGGATTGGCAAATATAGACCGTTCATTGCTAGATTTTCCTGCTGCTGAACGATCGCTCCGGCTGGCAAAACAGAATAGCGATCTCGCATACGGTGCCAACAGTGCCTTTAGCAATACTATTCAGCACGAACTTGATGCACTTTTAAGGGATTCTGGCAAAAAGTAGATTTTGTTATTCAATTTGTTTGCCGGATGCCAGGACGGCAAGATTGTGCTGTGTGTGGGCGGAATCCGGCTCGAATGCAAGACTATTGTTGCTTGTCTGTAGATGGTTTGTCATAACGACCTTTTGAATGGCAGCAAACTGCGGATGATCGGTCGGGACATCGTTGAACCAGAAGAGAGGAACCCCTCTATCAATGAGCTGTTCTTGTAGTTTTTGAACGAGTTCTTTCGCTTCAGAAAAATTTCTTGGTTCCACTTTGTTCTTTAGTGAGAGCACGGCAAGTGTTCCCTGGGCCTCGCCAATTGACCATTCAATCGGGTGAAGTCGATATGAGCCATTGGTGACATGGGTTGTCCCAATGTTCTTGCAGGCGGGCAGTAGATTTGCCGCGTCTTTGGGGATCAGTGCGCCAAGTGGAATCTGAAAGGGCTTGGTTCTTTGCGCCGCGCCAGGGACATCCTGTTCGCCATGTATGTCCACCGGATAATGTCCGATGCCGACCGAATCTGAGAAGTGATGAGCACGAGCACCGGGATTGGTGGCAACTACAATTTCGTCTTCGACAATGGTATGCAGCCCGATGATGCGTCTTGACTCACGAATATATGGATACTTTGAGAGTCCGTCTTCTGTTCCCAAAATGTCTTTTCGAAGTTTGAACTCGGGATAGCCCGCGCCTCCGTCGTCGCGCGGAGCCTCGGTTTGCAGCCAATAGAGAAAGCCCAGGCTGAGAGCTTTTGCCAGTGCCATTCTTTCTGCTTGAGTCTTGGCGTCGACATCGATTATGTTTTGCATGCGAAGATCATTTGAGTTCCAATTGATCATGGAAAGATCGTTTGGATAATCTTTCGATTCAAAAAGTTTTGCTGATATGAGCCTTCTGTATTCCCAGAATGGCAGCTTCTCGATGCGCATCTCATCACCTTCTCCAAGAAGCTTGGTGGAGAACATAGGATAGCCTTCCAGCGAGAATTTCCCTTGCGAATTGAAATCTTCGTAGTGTGCCGGCTTTTCGATGACGTGTTTTTCGCCGGGTTTGATTTCGATAACAAATGGATAGGTAAAGTCCTGGACGTTCTCTGGGCGGGCATCTACTGGTGCATGCGGCTCGCCCGTATCACTTCTTGATTCGGCGCCGCTTCTGTAAGCAAGACCTGCCATTGGCAGTAAATCGCCAAGTTCGGTTGCGTCAATAACGATTTTTGCTTTTACTTCGATCACTTTGTTGGTTTCGAAATCGAAAAATACAACCGAGGTGACTTTCTTTTGCGAAACACCAGACGAGCTTTGAACCTCCTCAGTCTTTGTAGAAATCGGCTTGATCCGCAGACGAACCGAAAGTTGCTCACTTTTCTCATAGGGTGAAAGCAGTTTTGAAATTTCATCGAGCGCAAATTTCGGTTCGAATGCCAGCCAACTCACCCAACAATCGCCTGGATTAAGCCATGGTTCGTCCTGAGCGTGAGGAACCATTTTGAATTCGTTCTTGTAGCGCTCGCGAATGTTTTTTCTGAACTGCTGATAGCTTCTTGTTGCTCCACTAATTTCCACCAGATGGTTTTCGTCCAGAGCAGAGACTCCTTGCGATGTCATCTGTCCGCCCAACCAATCTGTTTCTTCCGTCAAAGCAACCAGCGGTTTTTGCGAATTTGAAAAATCCAGTTCGTCTGCTGCTCTCAATGCCGAAAGTGCCGCAGAAACTCCGCCCATGCCTCCGCCGACGACTAGCACATCGCATTCGACCGTTTCTACAGGAGTTTTTACTTCGACAGAAATCGCTGCGCTTTGCGGGTTTTCTATGTTGACTTTCAGTGGATCAACTATGGAAATTACGTTTTGAGTAGATTCTGATTTTGCCAATTCAACGTCACCAAAAGACAGACCAATTCTACCTTCTTGCGAACGCAAAACAGCGCTGCCACCCGCCAGCAGGAAGTAGACTCTGATTTGGCTTTGCCATACTTATGTAATACATTTACGCTATTTATCACGACGACGCTTGCCAAGCCTGATATCCTAATCCACGGCAGTTGAGCCTGTAGGCGGCTGTTTGATGGGTAATGTGGGGCGAGAAAATGACCGGCAATAACTTCGACGTTAATTACGAGATGGTGAGCGGCGACATCATTAAGAGAGCGGAGAAAATTGCGCTCATTTTGATGGACGTAGACGGAGTGCTTACAGATGGCACGCTCTTTTACCTCCCGGGCCCAAACGGTGATGCTATTGAATTTAAAGGATTCAACTCGCATGATGGATTGGGTTTGCACTTTTGTCACGCTGCCGGCATCAAGACCGGCGTGATTAGCGGGCGGGATTCATTCGCTACTACCGAGCGCGCACGCATGCTGAAGATGACGTATGTCTATCAGGGACATTTGAAGAAGATTCCGTCCTACGAGGAAATCCTTCAGGACTGCCAGTTGCCCAATGAGGCTGTGGCGTTTATTGGTGATGATTTCACTGATGTTCCGCTGTTCAATCGGGTTGGACTTGCTTGCGCCGTTGCCAATGCGCGGCCGGAAGTAAAACAGCAAGCGCATTACGTAACAGCTCAAACTGGTGGCAATGGCGCAGTGCGTGAGGTCGTAGAGATTGTATTGAAGGCACGTGGTTTTTGGCCGCCTATTCTCAAACAGTACGAATTGATCGAGTCAGCAAAAATTTCCTGACCGAATCTACAGTTGAACAATGGCGCAGGGAGCAAAATGCTTCCTATATATGGAACGCATCGCGGGCGGGCTTGGCCGGTGCGTGTCTGGAAACGTCCACAGGTGGGAGCTGCAAATAAAGTTTCAGAGTTAAGGAAAAACTCAGCGGAAAAATTGAACTCTTTTGCGCTTGATATCGTCTTTAAGAATAGACGCGACTTTATGGAGAGATTTTATGAATAAGGTGACTTTGATGAGCCTTTCGCTCGCTTTGATCTGTGGCTCAATAGTCCAATCTATTCAGCCTGCTGAAGCCAGGCAGTGGGGCAACGGTGTGAACGGAACGCAACATAGACAACATTCACGCATCCGCAATGGAGTTGGTAACGGTTCTCTAACCCGTAGGGAAGCTTCACGCCTGGGACGGCAACAATCAGCGCTGAACAGGCAGGAACGTTATTATCGATCAACTGGTAACGGGCTCAATAATAGAGAGCGTGCCAGGCTCCAGCATCAGCAAAACCAACTCAGTCAAAATATCTATCATCAAAAACACGATGGTCAAGATAGAAATCCCGGACCGGGCAACGGTTGGGGCAATCCTCCCGGAAGTGGTTGGGGCAACCCGCCCGGCACCAGCTGGGGTAACCCACCCGGTCGCGGTATCGGCAATCCGCCCGGCAGCAACTGGGGCAACCCTCCAGGTCATGGTCCAGGAAATCCGCCCGGCACCAGCTGGGGCAACCCGCCAGGGCACGGTCCCGGCAATCCCCCAGGCACCAACTGGGGCAACTACCAAGGCGTCAATGCTCGGCAAGGAAACCAGCAAGAGCGCCTCACCAATGGACTGCAAAGCGGCGACCTGACGCAGAAAGAATACGATCGCTTGCAGAATCAACAAGCCAATCTAGCACAGCGTGAAGCGCAGTATCGTGCTTCCGGCAATGGATTGAGCCTGGCTGAAAGAGCCAAGCTCGATGCTCAACAGGATGCGCTCAGTCGCAATATTCGAAGACAAGCAAACGACGGTCAGCAAAACTAACCTCCACAACTCCGGTTGAGCTGACGTCGCACCTGCGAACAGAGAAATTTAGCAACAGAAATTTCTCTTTTGCAATTGCTTACTGATGAGAGCACGCCATCTTCTGTGGTGGCGTCGCTCTTATCCTTTTCTTGCAGAAGCTCCTGTTTTCTCTTGAATGAACTTTGTACCAAGCGGCATATTGTTTGATTTTGCTGATATTGAACTAAGCAGCATACCGATCTACATTACCGATACGGAATTGCATTTTGAGTTCGGGATTGTAGCTCGAATTCAGTACAACAGATTCGGGCTTGACTTTGTTGTTGGCGAGCGCGGCGTCGCGGGTGGCTCTCAACGCCGTGTTGGCTGCAAAGCTGGATTTCGCATCGCTGCGAGCTGATTCCAGAGAAGCCATTACCATTGACAGTCTTGCTCTAATAGCATCGTTGCCAGAGAACATTGCCATTAATGCTCCGACTTGCGAAATACTGCCTTCGAGCTGAGCGATCAAGTCGTAGCTGATCAGACCACTGGCGGCTTTAGCTTTTACCGCGTCGGCAATCGATTCGGCGTTGCGCAGCACTGTTGCCGCTTGTTTGATTTGTTGCTCTTGAATGTCGGCTGCCAGCTTGACGCCATTGCCTACGGTTACTTCGCCATTCTGGTGAAAGACTGTTCCGTCTGCGAAATGCACTGCACCTTTTTGATCGTAGTGCGTTCCATCTGCAAGTTTCACTTCCAGATTGTGACCGACCCAATCGCCGGTCTCTTTGATTGTGGTTCCAAGCTTGTCTGTTCTTACGTACGGCGTATCAACAATCTGATTTTCTACATTGATTGTTGTTTTGTCTTTGCCTTCGCCGATTGTTAGTTGGGTTTCGTTAGTAAGGGTGAGGGTGGATGCTGGGCGGTCCGCGAGCTTTAGGGTTAGACCTGCCGGACCCGTCTGCATCGACGTTTTGCCGTCATCCATTTCGACATTGAGTTTTCCGTCGACATTGGTAAACTTAACGCCGTTGCGCGTAAATGTGCGGTCGTTCGCCCATCCTTTTAATAAGCCCAAGTATTGTCTGGCTTCTTGTTCGACTGCGCTCGCCGTGCCGTCCAGAATTTCTTGCGGTTGTTTTCCTGCCTCGATGATGAAGTATTTGTCGTTGACGTCCTTCCAGATTTTGACGCCGCCGGACAGTTCGAAAAAGGCATTGCCGTCAGTTTGCAAAACGACTGCAGTGCCGTCTTTGTCACGCATGAAGATGCCGTCTTCAGCGGCTCCGAGCACGAGTCCGGAAGCTTCAGAATCAGCCTTGTGTTGCTCTCTAAGCTCTCTGACTTTGCGGCAAGGTCCGGTCAATCGAATGAATTGATCTTTGCCTCTGTAATCCGTCACTTTGCCTTTTTCGATCGTTTGCAAAAGATTGTGGGCTGCGTCATACACGCTATAGATGCCCTTTTCATCCAGCTCAACTGTCTGGTTGTTGCTGATGTCCCAGATTTTTTTACCATCAACTACACGATAACCTTTTCCTTCGATGGTGGCTTCCACTTTGCCATTGGTGCGGTCGACTTCGACGTTGGTTCCGTGCTCTGCGCCGCGCGCCTGAAAGCGCTGCGCTTTTGCATCGAATTCGACTGTGTTTCCTTTTTTGTCGTCGTGAGTGACAGTGTCTTTGCCGACTTTTACTTCGCCTTCTTTTGCGGTTTCCGCAGTATTGCTTGCTCTAATCAAAATACCGTCGCTATCGACTGTCGCGTCCGGAATTGCTGCTTCGGCTTCTTTGCTGTCTTTAAGGATTTGTCTCCACTCGTCTCCACTGACGTGAGCTGTAATGTGGTTGTTGTCGCCGCGTCTGCCACGTCTTTCGCGGTCTGATCCATTGTCGGATTGTGCCGCAGGCAAGTTGCTTTTCAGCTTGTCGGTGTCGATAGAAGGATTGCTTTCGGCTGCTGTCCTGCCGGCTACGCTCTTGGTCAATGCACTTTGCCAAGCCGTGTCCTGCAGTACCGAGGTAACACTTTTGTCTTTATCGAGAATTTGGACTCTGTCACCTGTCTCTTTGTTTTGATAGGTGTTGTGTCCGACACTAATTAGTTTAGATGCGACCACTGCGCCGGACGCCGCCGGGCTGAGCATCGCCGCATAGGTGCCCAGCGCCGAGGTCATTTCTGTTGTTTTCTTCCAGGCATACGCTACTTTGTCCGTAAAGCTGGAATTTACGCCTTGAACTGTGGTGGATAGCGAAGCGGGCTTGGGTGCTTCTTTTGGTGCAACTGAAATTAGCGGACTGGCGATTACTTCGGCGGTTTTGACCACTGCATCTTTTGCGGCGTCAACGGCTTCACCAACCATTTTTGCGCCGGCTTCGGCCTTCTCTGACGCCCAAGTGAGCGCGTCAGACAAACCCATGCGAATGTTATCGCCGAATCCCACAATCTTCTTTTCCGTAATGCCATTCCAAACCGTATATATGCGCTAGACGGACGAATTGGACAAATATTCGTGGAATTTTGGGGAAGGGGCAGAGGCAGGCAGTATTTTTCGCTCAAGACGCAGCGGTCCTGTGTATAAGCATTTGCGGCATTTCAACCGGGTCTGACGCAGGTGGTTATACTGAGATTAGAGGTTTTTAGGAATCCAATGACTGACAGAGAACCACAAAGCAAGACCGATGAAGAACTGGTTGGCAATTATCCAGGTCGATATTGGCACGCGCTGGATGAAGGAAAGATATTTTGCGACCTCTGCCCGCGTGCTTGTGTGCTGAAGGAAGGCGATCGCGGTTTTTGCTTTGTCCGGCAAAACGTTGATGGGCAAATGGTTTTGACCACTTATGGTCGCAGTACCGGATTTTGCATTGATCCAATCGAGAAAAAGCCCCTAAATCACTTCCTGCCAGGGTCCAGCGTCCTCTCTTTCGGAACGGCAGGGTGCAACCTTGGTTGCCAGTTTTGCCAGAATTGGTCGATTAGCAAGTCTCGTGAAATAGAACAACTCAGTGAAGTTGCCACCCCTGAAGACATTGCCCAGGCTGCGTTGCGGATGGGCTGCAAGAGCGTCGCTTTTACCTATAACGATCCTGTTATCTGGGCTGAGTATGCAATCGACACGGCCAAAGCCTGTCACGAAGTAGGTATCAAGGCTGTGGCGGTGACAGCCGGTTATATTACTCCGGAGGCACGTCCTGAGTTCTACTCAGTGATGGATGCCGCAAACGTTGACCTGAAGGGCTTTACCTCCCAGTTTTACAAAAGACTTTGCCTGGCGGAATTGGCTCCTGTTATGGACACTCTTGTCTGGCTGAAGAAGGAAAGTGACGTCTGGTTTGAGATTACAAACTTGATGATTCCCGAAGAAAACGACAGTGATGACGAGATTGAGCGCATGTGCGACTGGATTTTGACCAATGTCGGTGACGATGTGCCTGTGCACTTCACTGCTTTCCATCCGGATTTTCGCATGAATGACCGACCTGCTACACCGGAAAGCACCTTGCGCAGAGCGCACGAACAGGCTCTGAAAGCCGGGATCAAGTTTGCATACACCGGAAATGTCAATGACCCCAAGCGCCAGAGCACTTATTGCCCCAACTGCCGGGAACTCTTGATAAAACGTGATTGGTACGAATTGGGCGCTTATCGAATGAAAGGCAATCGCTGCGGCAAATGCAGCCATGTTATCCCGGGGGTTTTTGATGAAACCAAAGGCAATTGGGGCAGAAAACGTTTGCCGGTTTCAATTGAGCGATCTTCGTAGGGGCGACGCCATGCGTCGCCCGGCCTGATTTTATTCAATGCACTCTTCACATACTGCCTAGAAAGTCTACAATCGTATTGGCGATGCAAGACGGGAGCCGTATGGCGTAGTCCCGACCAGGAGGATGCATTCTGATATGACCGGAGCGTTGTCCTTACTTCGTCAATGTCGGGCTGGTTTGGTTGCGCTGGCGATTCTTTTGTTTGTTTTCGGCGGCTCGACCGCGGTCCTCGCCAGAGACACCCCTGAAGGTCCTGATACGCCTGTCTCCTCGGATGCTTCTGCGCCTGTTGTTAGCGCTGAAGACCCTAGAGCCAGTGACGGACCAGCCGCTGCCGGCAATATGGCGCCCAGTACTGGGACTGCTGCCGAAATCGGATCTCAAGTCAAGAAGAATGTCGTAAGCCACGAGCAGGAAGAGAAAGACAGGATGTTCGTGGATGCCACTTTTATTGCAGTAGCTATTATTCTTTGTGTAATTGCCTTTTTCCTCTTTATGAGTTTGCCCAAGCAGCCCAAAAAGGCTAGCAGCGACAATCAATAGGAAATGTTAACGCTGAGGTCGTGCAAGAAAAATGGATATGCCCAGCCGAATAATGTGTTTTGTTCTGGGTCTCACCTTTATTGGCGGCGGGCTCATTTTCGTCAAGCAATCTTTGGACGCGAAGAATCTGATAGAATCCGTGCTGTTTTCTCTGATGGGCGTTATGGCCGGGCTGTTTTTGATAGTCACTGCCATAATGGGACCGCCTGATATTTAGGGTGCATCAGAAAAATCGTGACACACGCCTCGGGAGGCTTTTCATGCGTCGCTCAATGTTGACTGCCCTGCTTACATGCGGAATTATGATGGTTGCTCAATCTTCTGTCTCGGCTGCCGAGAAGAAAGGCGAAGATGGACGCGCCGGAAACTGGACCAAGGGTGCTCAAGGTGCACCATCCATAGAGGCAGCCCAAAAAGCAGTAGAGAAAGATCCGAAGAGCGCAATAGCCCACAACGACTTGGGTTGGGCATTCAGGCAAAACAATAAGCATAAGGAAGCAGAAACAGAACTACGCGAAGCCTTGAAACTGGATCCTGCTCTTTCATATGCACACTCGAATTTGTCTGTGGTTTTACTTGACCAGGGCAAAGTCGGAGAAGCTGTGGAAGAAGGAAAAACGGCAATACAGCTTGATGCCAAACAACCTATCTTTCGTGTAGTTTACGGCAACGCGCTGGTAACCGTTCCCGATAATAAAGCAGCGATCGAACAGTATAAAGCCGCTATATCGCTCAGACCAGATTACGAGAATGCTTTCTACAATCTTGGTCGCGCTTATCTGGCAGATGGTCAAACAACTGAAGCAAAGGTGGCTTTCAGCCAAGCACTTGAGCTTGATAAAGATGACGAGCGCGTATTGAAAGCACTCGATCAGTTGTTGGACAAGTAATTTTTCCGCGATTTGAAACTTGTTCTGCGTTCGTAGTGGCGCATGGCATGCTCCGTTATGGACATGTAGAAATGAGGAGTTGATTATGCATTTTCTTTTGATTGGGCGCGATGGTGATGACAGCGATGCATTGTCCAGGCGGATGGCCGCTCGCGAAGCTCATCTTGCTGGCTGTGCGGAGTTGCGTGAAAAAGGACAGTTGCTCTATGCGACTGCGATTTTGAGCGACGACGAAAAAATGATTGGTTCAATGTTGGTCATGAATTGGCCATCGCGTGCAGACCTTGATGCTTGGCTGAAAGAAGAGCCCTATGTCAAAGGCGAAGTCTGGAAGAAAATCGAAATCAACTCTTGCAAGTTGGCACCGGGTTTTGCAGGCTTGGTTCCTGCAACCACGAAAGAACACGTCGTCCATTAAAGAGCACGTCGTCCATTAAAGAGCACGTCGTTCATTAATGTACGGGCGACGCATGGCGTCGCCCGTACAGAAAGAAAGGGGAGGTTTTACCCTCCCCTTCTTCTTTTGCCCTCGGAAAAAGATTTCCTGTCGTGTTTTATTTGCTTTCGGTCACCTGTTTGACGAATTTGAGTTTCGTCAAGGCTTCAAGTTTCTCAAGTGAAATTCTGCCAGTTACTTTGTTTTTCTCTTGAAGGAGCAATTCAAATCCGAGTTTCTTCAGAGCTTTGATATTCGCTTCGGAGGCTTCGGTCAACTGAATCTCAATCGAGACTTTTCCATCTTGCACACGCACGTGAAGCGCGTTTGCGTTTTTTGTATTCCCAACAAGCTGTTTGAGAACAGAAGATAGTTTTGCACTGGCCTGCTCTTGTTTGTTGTCTTTAGCTTCCTTGGCGGGTTCTGCCTTTTCCTCATCGTGAGCCTTCTTCACTTCTATTGGTTTGTTGGTTCGCAGTTGAGATGATTCTCGCTTGTCGAATGCTCGTCCACCGTCCTCGCTTGTTGCTTGGCGTGGAACACTGCTGCTCGCCACTAACGGACTGGGCATGGCTGATGGTGGCGGTGCACTTGGAGCGCCTGCCATTGGTTGCGACGTAGCCATGAGTTTGCCATTCATGCGACTTGTGGTTGATGCTCCGAATGAGGCTTGCGGTGCATATTGGAAGCGTGCGACTTTCGAGGCTCTCCGTTTTGCTTGCGCATACCCGGCGCCGCCGCCACCTGGTCCCATAGCTCCATTTGTTGCTCCTTGCAGAGCGTCGGATTCACCTAGTGTCATCTCTCGAGAGACGCCGTCCGGCATTTCTACAGGAACACTCACTGTTCTTGCCACACCACCTTTGGTGATTGTCTTTTCTTCTACTGCAACGAATGATGTGTATTGAGTCATTATGTGATGGTCTAGTGCGACTTTGACGATCTCGTCTTTTAGCTCATTATTGATTGAGCCGTTCTGCGCTCCCTGCCAGTCTTCGCTCATGAGGCGATCGACTTTGGCGCGCGCCCAGACAGAAGCGATTGATTCACTGCCGCTTGCGTTTTCAGGGAAGTTGACTTTGATTTTCTCCAGGTATGGCTTTCCACCGGTAAATCCTGAAATCGAGATGGTTCCTGCACCGGGCTTGATGTAGCGCCCTTTTATGTAGAGCGGTTTTTCGGCCCAAACATCGGAGACTTCGTGCGGGAAGACTTCTTTGACCGCTACTCCGTCGAATTCGAGTTTGATGTCAGTCAAGACCGGTGATGAAATTCGGTCGTAGAATTTCTTGCCGACTTCGTTTGCGGAGCTGTTGAGAAGTACGTATTCGGACTCTCCACCACCTTCCTTGGCCATCGCATCTATGAGGAAGCGGTTGACACCATTGCCGGTGCCAAAGGAGAACCATCTGGATTTGCCGCGCAATTTTTTGATCATGCCGAGGATTTCCATATCATTGCCGACATATCCATCCGTCATGAAGGTTACGATGCGCAGCCGATTGTTGTCTGCAGGAGTTTTGCACACTGCTTCCACTGCCGGCGCCATCCAGGTGCCGCCATTTGCGGTCAAGCTGTTGATGTATTTCAGCGCTTGTTGCTTCATCTCGGAGGAAACTTTTTGCGGTCGTGCGAACATCGGCCGCGCATCATTGCTGAAGGCGACGATCTGGAACGTGTCCTCCTTGTTCATGTGCTCGATGATATAGCGCATGGTCTCTTTTGCTTTATCCAGTGGCGGTCCGCTTTGTGAGCCGGAGCAATCAATGACGAAAATCATTTCTTTCGGCTGAATTTGTTCTGGCGTGGCGCGTTTGGGCGGCATCACCATGACGGTGAAATAACCGTCAGCGGTCTTGCTTGGTTTGTAAGTCAAATAGCCGCTCTTGATTTGATCACTGGCAACGTCCCAGGAAAGGACAAAATCCTTGTTGGGAATGGTGCTTTTATTGGTCAAACTGATTTGAGCCTTTTGCGCATTCGGCTGGTTGACCGTGACTTCATGCAGTTTGGATGTGATGCCATGAACTGCTACGCCCGAGTCGATGTTTACATTAATCGAAATGTCATGCCCGGCGCGCTCACCGCGAGCTGCAACAGGAGGGCTGATTCTTGATGCATCCGGCACTGCGGTTGTATCCGGCAGCCGTCCGGTTCCCGTCTTGCCTACTGGTGTTCCAGGCATGAAGCGCGGTCCGACAACGGTCGGAAATGCAAATGTGTATCGACCTGCTTCATAGGGCAAAAGATCAACATACTGAAGAGTGACTTCGATTTGATTGCCGGGAAGAATATTGGCTACTGATTGCGTGAAGATGTTCGGACGCTCTTGATCGAGCAATGCTGCGACTTGTCCGTGTGCTTTGGCATTGTCATAAATCTCTTTTGCTTCTTCGCGTTTCTTTATTGTGCCTTTGATGACGCGCTCCCCGACTTTCATCCTCATGTCATCGACGGCACCAGTCTCCGAAAGTGGAAAAGTGTAAACCGCTTCGATTTTGTCTTTAAAAGGATTCTCGAAGATTTGTTTTACCGTTACGCGTGCGACATAGCCTGAAACATTGGCCGTCACGCTTGTATGTTTCAATGGACATTGACCGAGCTGTTTGCCCGTGCCCAGCATTGCCACCAGTGTTCCTGAACCGTCGCCTTTAAATTGATTGTTCTTATCTTCTTTTGCAGTTTGTCTTGCTGCTGCCCGCCCCGGAACCGCTACGCCTACTGATTGTTGAGCGTTCACGATCAGCGGTAAGGATGTGCTTAACACACTTGCAATCGCTGTCGGAACGAGAAGGGCACCCGCTAAAAAGGACTTCATGGTTAATTTCCTCGCTATTTGCAAACCTGCCGCCGCGTCATAGGACGAGCGTAACCGGATAGCAAGGCACGATGTATAGGGTTTCTCCTAGAGCGCCCATGGGACGAGACCTGAACCTTGTATACTACTTTCCTCTTATTGCGCACGGAGGCGTGTTTTCAGGATGTT
>PNLN01000258.1 GCA_013823055.1 Cyanobacteria bacterium DS2.3.42 | reverse complement strand
GGTGGGCATTTTCAGCGTGGGAGAACTACGCAGCCTCGCGTATTTTCCCCAATTGGCGTTTGGATTTCACCGGACTAAAGTGAGGGCACGAACAGCGAAGTAGCCGACACGATTTTTGAAAAGCAGGTGGGAATTATGTTTAAGAACTCATGCGACGAAGAAAAACTCTGCCAAGTCCTCAAAGCCTACGTTGAAGAATGGGGTCCGGAAAACGTTATCGTATCCGTCCCGCGCCACTGGTCCGAATACTCGACTAGCTCGCTCGGCCGCGTCAGATTGGAATTCGCAACCCGCGACACAGTATCCATCCGCGTTGAGTACGACTTTGTACGTTTGAACTACGACGTTCAACTGCAAGCCGCCTAGTTTACTGAGAGTTCTTTCCCGGTCAGGCAGACGATCTGGATAGAGCAACGACAATCATTCAAGACCGCCCCCCACCGGCGGTCTTTTTGTTGGGAAAAGCAAGGCGCATGCAATGCGCGACTACGAAAACGTCAAACGCAAATCGCCTTTATCAGAATTTTGTCGTCGGTGAACTCGGTTATTTTTCCGTCTTCGATCACGGCGCGATAATAATCTTTGATTTCTTGCGAGCTGTCGTTAAAAGCGTCATGGATGCGTTGTTTTTGTTCGTCTGATAAAGGAGAGTGTGCCAGCCATTTTGTTGCGTTTCTGACGTCCTTGGAGAGGCTGTAATCGATCATTTTCAGCCCGTTGTCCAATAGAAGTTGCCGCCAGTCATCGAGCGTAAAAATAGTTTTGAATGTAGAGTCACGCAATCTGCCAATCAGCATCATGAAATCGCCCAACGATCGGTCATCGGGTGATAGCGTTTCTCCAATTACCATGGGTGCGTTTTCCTTCAAAACGCCGGCAATTTGGCGCAAAGTCAGAGGTACGTTGTCGAAGTGATGCATCGCCATTCTGCATGTGACGCCGTCAAACTTTGTGCCGTTAAACGACAGCTGCTCGGCGTTCATAATCTGTGCAGTGATTGTCGATATGTTTTTCTCGCGCAAAATTTCATTGCATTTTTCAATTGCCTTGGCTGACGAATCAACTGCGGTGACGACGCATCCTGCTTCTGCAAGTGCTATGGCTGTGTCGCCATGATGGGTCGCCAGGTCTAAAATATGTGCGCCCGGTGCTGGGTTGAGCATGTCGACGACTTGTTTTGCTTCAAACATCTAATGAAAACCGGATGAGGTGACGAACACATTTAACCTCATCCGGCTATGTAGTTGTGTATCTATTTGGGCTGCTTAATCATCCAATTTGGGGTTGTTCAATCAACCCATTTTGGCGGGTTAGTCATCCTATCGACGGTCTGCCGTCACCTATACCAAGCCGGCATAGTACTGCAGGTCCTGTATTGAGACTCCACTGTTTTCGTCGCCCCTTTCGTTATTGGCACCTTCTTGGAATTTGGCGTAGTTTGAGCGCAAGAAGTTGAGCATGGCGCGATCTTGCGGGCGCATGTTTTGCGTTCTCAGTGCATACTCGAGTTCTCGCTTGTCGACGAATCTGTCACCATTTACATTGAGATTGTCCATAACATCGCGGCGCAGCAAGTACTGTGCAGCTGCCTGTAGCTGTTCAGCCTTGCGGACATCCGCCATGGACATGCCGCTGTTTTCATCGCCTCTCTCGTCGTTTACGAGTTCTTGAATCTTGCCTTCACGGGCAGCCATTCTGCCGAGTGCGCTGATTTCTTTCATAGTGAGATTGCGTTGATTGTTGCGGACGAAGTCCTGGATTTCTTCGCGGCTGACTCTGTTGTCTCCACTTCTGTCGATGGCTCTCCAATTTTCGCGCAGCACTTCAGGATCTGATTTCTCAGGTTCTGGTTTTGGTGTTTCGCTTCTTGGTGGAATAGGGTCGCCTGGCTCGCGCGGTGGATTTGGACGCTCGTTTGGCGGCAGTCTGCTTTCGCCTGGGTCACGTGGCAGCGGAGTTGGGCGCGGAACTGGGCGGCGGCGACCACTTGGATCCGGTTCTCTTTCAGCAACGGCTGGTCCATTGAGATCTACAGGGATCTTGATTTCTTGACCTGGTTTAATGCGCTCGCGATCCAGATTTGGATTGGCATTTTCTACTGCTCTAATGGCGCTCAGTACGTCACTGTTTGACGGTCTGCTTCCGCCGTTGCGGCTGCGCAGCTCATCGGCGCAAATTCTCCAGAGCGTTTCTCCACTGGCTACAGTGTGCGTGCGTTCTTGGGCGACGGCGTCGGTAGCGCCTGGGGGCGTGCCAGCTTCCGGAGGAGTGACTGCTTCCGGCGGCGTGGCCGGAGGTGCTGTCGTGGTCGCTACCTCTGCTGCCGGTTCTGCAAGTTTTCTCATGGTTCTGGCATCCGGGGAGCCCAATGCCGTCATGCCATCAAGGATGTCGTAGCCGGTGTAACCACTGTTTTCGTCACCGGTCTCGTCATTGTGAAGGTCGTCGAGTTTGTCGACTTGATTCTTCAATGCGTCCAGTGCACGCAGTTCCGTACCCGAGAGGTCGTTTCGTGCTCTTTCATAGCCGATGATTTCTTCTTTCGTGACGTGACCATTGCCGTTGGCGTCCATTGCCGTGAAATTTTCGGCGGCGAAAGTAAGATTGTTGATTTGGTCATTCGTTGCTGCAAGGTCTTTCTTGCTGATTCCCTTAGAGTTCATTGGACCGTCGCCGTCAGCGCTGCCGTTGCTCACGGTTTGTGAGCGATCTTTGAGATCGCGCAACAGGCCGACGTCAGTCGATGACAGTTCGTTTTCAGCCATGTACTTGCCGATCTCGTCATTGTTGATGAAGCCGTCTTTGTCGCTGTCTAGTTTATTGAAGTTCTTATTGGCATAATCCAGCGCCGGACGAAGGTCACCGCCGGATTCAACAGTCGCTGACTCTCCTGTCGTCGAAGCGGGAATGTTTCTTTTCGTCAGTGCCAGATCCTGGCGAGTGAAGCCGTCGTTTTCGTCACCTGTTTCGTCGTTGCTGGCTTCTTCTAAATCGTCTCTGTGGTCTTTAATTTGATGAACAAGGGCGGATTCTTCTTTTGACATTTTCTTTTCGTTGGCTTTGATGTAGCCATCCAGCTCATAATCGTCGACATGACCGTCGCCATTGCCGTCCATGCGACCGAAATTCTTCTGCGCATAATTGACGGCATCAATACTAAGTGGCGGCAACGCGGGGGCAGCAGCTCTTTCGGCGGCGGCACGTTCAGTTAGGAGCCTTGCGGTTTCTTCTGCAGTAATTTCAACACCAGCAGGTCTCTCCACAGCGTGACTGGGCATTGGTTGGATTTCGCGTCGCAATTCATACATCGGGGGTGTCCTCAAATCAGGAAGTAACGTCTGTGTGCCGGAGAGGGAAGTGGCGGTCTCTTATGTATAAATCCGACGGCAGCCGAAGATGTTACCGCGCTGTTAACACCGCGAATTTTAGGCGCTTGCTTGGATGGGCGCGCATTAAGAGGATTGAACCTCATGTATTGGAGTTCAAACTTTAGATAGACAGGTTAGATAGACAGGTTAGATAGACAGGTTAAACCGAAGGCAATAGCCACAAACCCGGAGGCAAGGCTATGGCCAACCGCTTTGATGAAAGCCGTAATGCTCTTGCATCAGCAATTCAAAGCAATGCTGCGGCGCAGCAATACTGAAAGTTCAAAAAAGAGAATTAGATGCGTGGCGGGACTACGTTGTTTTGCGAATTGTCTTGAACGCCGGCAAGACTGGATGTAAATGCAATGCCTAGTGGCAAAGCCAATAACCATGCTACGCAGACAGCTGCGGCGTTCATGCTTTCATAATTGAAGATGTTAGGAATCATTATGCAGCTCCTCCGGCCATCGCAGGTGACATTCCGTGAGGAAAGCTATGCAGGCGATGGGCAGTTTCAGTTTGAACTCTCGTGATCGCTTCATGCAAATCGGTGCCTGTTCGTTTGCAATACAGTATTGCCGACGTTGCCACTTCCCATTTGAGCTTGCCGTTTTCAATGAGTGAAACACAGCGCGCGCAGTCTCTCATCAATTGTGGAGTAAGAGTTTCACTTTGAACCAGCGCTTGCAGAACATCAGTCGAATCACCGCAGTAAAAGCCTGCAGCCGTGCTGACTTCTTCCTGGCTGACTGCTCCGGATTGTATAAGCAGTGACAGCATTTTTGCCTTTAATTGACCCAGTTCTTTCATCAGATCTTCCAATGGAAGTTGAAGACTGTGCACTTGTCTGAGCAGTTCGAACGCTTGATTGATTGTGACGAGCGCTGTTTCGATCATGGTTTGCAGTTTTAGTGCTGCTCGCAATACAAGCGCAGTGACAAGCCCACATTCGTGAAAAACCTGTCCGATTGGTTTGCATGTTTCAAGCCCTACTTCAGCGGCGTTGATGGCGTCGAAATCGGCGATCAATCCTGCACCTGTGAGCAGCGCGCCAAGCTTCGGCCGCGTTTCCTCTTCCACTGTTTCCATACCGACAGCCTTTAACGCTTCTGTAAAAGTCTTTTGCTCAAAGACACACTGGCGAAGCGCATCGGCGGCTGACTGAAGGAGCAGCTTTTGATCGCGCACCATGCGCAGCAATTCGACTGATATTTCTAAAATTGGAACCGAAATTATTTGTGTGAGCAACAAAACTCTGCCCAGTGTCAGTCCGCAATCGCGAGCTTGATCCATAGCCACTGCGAGTTGAAACTCGCTGACCAGCCGCGCCGCCAGAAGAATTTCTCCTAGAAGATTGGGATTGACTACAGATATTGCCTGCATAATTGTGCTTTCGAGTGCTGCATGAAACGGCAGGCAATTGTCGTAAGCAAATTTGAGAGCGTAGGCTGCCTGGTCGGGAGTCAGGTTGCCGGATTCTACTTCCTTCACCGCTTCAAGCGCCGCGCGCAGGTCGGCATCGGCAAGGTAGCCGGCGGTGACGAGCATGCGTCCCATGTCGTCTGCATCTCTGTCGCTTGATGTGTACGTTTCGGAAACCACTTCAACGTCGACGATACCGGCAGTGGTGATGACCTGCCCTAGTAGTGACGCTCGCTTTATTCTTTTATGATCGCTGTACATTTTCATTACCAAATACGCGTTCCGGGGTGACGCGAAGAAATTCGGATCGTCTCTCGACGAATCCCTATGCTTCTTATATTTGGAGTCTTAGCTGACCTGATTTCGAGCTGATTGCTTTCCGTTTTTTCTAAGCTGCAAAAATGGCCATTGCGACGACTCTGGTCGGGGGTGACGCCTAAATAGGTTGTCGCCAGTGTAGTAATTGTTTGTAAAAACGGGTTCGCGCGCCAAAAAGATAGAGCTGCGGATTTCTAATATGCGCGTGTGCCAGTCCGATGTCAAGTAATTGGCTTCGTAGAAATACTTAGAAGGGCGTAATAGTCCTTGTCAGGCAAGCGTTTTCAGGCTCGCCCCCGGACGGCGTGCTTAACAATTTTTGGCACATATCGCTTTACGAATTTAGAGCGGCAATGGTTGCCTGTAGCAAACCCGCCTGGAGCGGTGGTCTAGCCATACGAGTGTATATTTCAACTTCGGAAAATCAACTCTAAAACTGAGCTTTAATTGTCTTAGTGAATTCGGCTCGACGTGAAAGACGAATTCTGCGTCTTCATCGATTCCAGCGCACAGTGAGTGCTTATTACCCTCACTGTCGAGCAAGTAGCAGTCGATAGATTCCAGCCACTGATCGGTGTTGTTGTCGATAGAGACGTTGAGCGTCTTCATGTGAGTGCCGCCAGCCAGATTGTCTTTTCTGGTTTTCACCTTGTCGATGGTTATTTCCAAACCTTCTAATGTATATGACTTTGCCTTTGCCTTAGGCTCAACTGCCGCAGGCATGAGCAGGTCGCTGTCGATAGCCATGTTGAGATCGTCGCCGGGCTCGAGAACGGCTTTCGGTCCTCTCTCCGATGCAGCATATCCGCCTGCAATCAATGCACCGGCAGCTGCGCCGGCGGCGAGGTTGATACCTTTCGTTTCGGTGACGCCTCTCATTCCGCCCATCAATTGATAGGCTACAAGCGTGCCGACAATGGCGCCGCCTGCCGCGTGTGAAAGTATGCGACCGGTGCCGGCCAGCTTTGATTTGACTGTTGACCCTTTGAAGTTGTCGGCGTCTACTTTGAATGCAAATCTTCTACCGTCCGGTGTTTTCAACGAGTCGAATGAAATTTCCAGCCAGCCCTTACGGTAAAAACGGCGTGGATCGTGAATGCGTGCCACCTTGCCGTGGAATACAGTGCCTTCTGGAATGACTTTGTGGTCATCGATGTAAATGTCTTCAGAGACTTTCGCGCAAATTTCGTCATTCAATTGAGCAGGATGGAGATTGCCATCCAAATCTCGATCGAGCAATCTCAGTCCATTGGTGGGAACTTGCGTCAGTTTGAGCTTAAATGGCGTGCCTTTAGGAACCGTGTAAGTGGCGCTGCCTTTCAAAACGGTGCCTGGAGCGATGCCACCACTTGCGGTGCCGGACTGGCTTCTGCTTTCTTGTGCGCAAACAGCGGAGACTGAAATGGAAGCCGTTAGCGCCGAGGCGCATAGAGCGGTTGCGCATAATGCCGCTAAGCTTCGCTGCGTTTTGGTAAATTTGTTGGTGGTGTTTTGCGCAGATGGCTGCAGTTTCTGCAAATTCACTTACATCTCCCAAGTCGTTCAGACAACGCGTGTTAGGACTGGTTCTGACTAAACAAGGACAGTATAGCGGGCTGCCTGATTTGCCAACAGGTAGAGAAGTTTATCTTGCAAAGAAGGGGCGAAATGCCCGTTACTTAGATGCAGCCGCCGATTCGGGCTTCTTGACAAAGCGCGCGTACAGCCTGGACATTGTCGCTTTATCTCGTTTGGTTAGAACCGGCCACACTGTCGAAGTGTCGACGGTGAAGAACATTACGTCGTGATTATTGTTGGAATGACCTTGCAAACCAAGCACATGGCCGACCTCGTGCAAACATGCTTTTTTCATGTCATCGTCGCTGAGGTAGCCGTCTTCCAGAAAGGGCTTGGTGAGAATTTTTAAGGTTGCCCGCAAAATATTGTTGCCCTTGGCGATGATGCGCGCCGACCCTCTTTCTCCCTGTGTGCCTGACACCGTCACTTCCTGCGGGTTGCTTGTCCAACTGCAGAAAATATCGGCTTGATTTGGATTGTTCACTCTTGTCACTGAGATATTGCCGCCGGAAGCCCGACTCCACTCGTTGAAAGCATTCATCAGGACATCATCGAATCTCGCAAAATATCCCATTACGTCAAGACCGGGTTCGATATAAATCCGCAAGGGCATTCGCTCCGACGCCCATTTATAGACACCTTCTTTGGTGATGCTGGAATAGTAATCCGGACCATGCGGATCGGATTCTGCTTTGCCCAGAGATTTTTTGAGTGCCTCCATGATGTCTTCAACTTGTTTTGCCTGCACCGATTTTGGGTTTTCTTCCAGATATTTTCCATACCAGTTGATGGCATTTTCGTTGTCACCAACGCTCTGGTAGCAGCCAGCCAGGTTGAGCGTCGCTTCCGGCATGGAGGAGCTCAGTTTGAGCGCTGTTTCAAACTCGCCGATGGCTTTGTTGATGTTGCCGGAATTCTGATATGCCAATCCCAAATTGCAATGAATTCCAGCTGAGCGCGGCGCCAGGTAAGCAGCTTTTTCCAGGCACTCACGGGCTTCGTAGGCGCGATTTTTCTTGAGCAAATCCACGCCTTCTGCAAACAATTGCCGCACGGTTTGCTCGGAGTCTTTTACGGGCGCATTTTTACTCAATTCCTCATCGGACTCGAGCTTCTCTTTTGCGATGGGTTTCGGCGTAGGCGAAGGAGAGACCTCTGGAGGCTCCTGGGTCTTTTTCTCAGTTGTGGGCTCTACGGTTTTATTCGGTGCAGAAGCTACGTGATCGGCGGCGCCAACCGGCAACCCAGAGCCGCCGGCAATTAAAAGTGACGTGGCAATCAAAAGTGCCGTCGCAGTCAGAAGTGAGTTTGAAAACAATGCCCAGAGCACGGAGCGCCTGCCGCCTACGCCTTTTGAAGGCTGTTCAGAATAAAACTTTGCGGCTTTCAATAGCTGTGTTTCCGTCCTGTGATAGAAACAGTTTAGCGTTGGAGGCAACTCGATTGGACTTAGCAATTGTTATCTGTCGGATTTTAATTCTCTAAAAGTGGTAAGAAAGTGATTGAAGGGGTGTTTTTAGTTGCGCCCCGTTTGGCGGTGAGACAAACCCGAGGATTTTGCCTGTGCTTGAGGTGTCCGAAGTCGTTACAGCGCAGCTTGCGCCTGCCGAATTGCAGGAGAACACACTGGTTCTCAAGTTCGGTCCTGATTTGCTTTCAGAATTGCAGGGGCTGCTAGACGGCAAGCACTTGTTTGACTCGATCTTGATTGACGTCACTCAGTGCGGCTTTCTCTTCACTGCTGAAGTGATAATCGAGGCGGCGCAAATCGCCAAAAATCTTTTGCAAATGCACGGTGCGATGGTTTTTCTCAAGCTTGATAAAGCAGTGGCCATCGTTCGCGACTCTCTTACCGGCATCTTGAGCCTGCATATTTTTGAGAGCCATGCCGCATTGTTCGACCATTCGCCATCCCTGGCCAGTCACATTAAACATGCTCTCGGGCACTCCAACGAGCTTATCGAGGAAAGCACCGACCTCTCTCAGCAAGTTTTGATGACATCGGTGCCTGTATTGACCAGCCTGGGCATCAAGCTGAAAGCTGGATTGGACGGCAGTAAACGCCGAAACATGGTTTTGTGTGCCGTCGATAGTTATTCTCAACTTAGCGCTCTTTGCCATCGCCTGGTCGATCAAGAGCGGCTTACCATCGGTGATCTGATGGATGAACTTCGGTCTTTGGAGCAGGCGAAGGCGATTTATCCGCTTTTTGCTAAGATTCCTTTTCTTGTCAATTGCTTCAAGAACAAGACCCCGTTTGGATTACAAGATTATCTTGTGGCCGCAAAACTGATGAGTCAGGAGCAGGTTGGTGACCTGGTTGCCGAGATTACGGCGATGTCTGCTCGCGAGCGCATCAATATCGGAGCTCTGGCAGTGAAGAAGGGCTTCATTAGCGGCAGGCAGCTTGCCGTCGCCATGCAAGATCAGTCTTTCTACGGACAAAAGGATGATTCCGAAGATGTGAAGAAGGTCTTGAAACGCTCATCAGACGACACACAAGTGCAAGCGCTGGTCGGTCACCTGGGCAACACCGAAGCTTCCAACTTGCTTCAGAACATCGCGCAAAACCGCGACACAGGTGTGCTTTCCGTCGAGTTTCGTGACCTGGCTTTCAAAGCTCATTATGATATGGGCAAAATCACCCATGCCAAAGTCGGCAAGATTGAAGGAAACAAGGCGATCGTTGAGTTTTGCTCAGCGTGGAAGGACGGCATTTTCGTTTTTATCAAACGCCAACCGCCGCCTGATTTGGCCAAAGATACATGCAAATTATCAAAGGTGCTGGATAAACTTCTGCTGGATGCGGCACTGGCGCGCGACCACGCAGATGTGGTCATAGCCAAGCTCCCTAAGGGATTGAATTCTGTCTTGGAGCAATTGCCCGATCACAAGGACCTGCTCAAAGGACCTGTCGACAACTTGATGGATCCCAAGGAAGAACAGCCGATTTCAAATCGCGAACTGTCTTATATGAACAAGATATGGAAGGTCTGTGACGGGCTCACACCTTTGCATCAGTTGGTTCAAAATATAGGCGATATGGTCTGTGCTGATGCTTGCCGGGCTGTCGATTTGCTTTTGCATTTCGAATTGATCAACGTGCCCGAATCCGATGTTAATACGCCACTTTCCAACTTCCAGAATCTCTTGCGCAAGATTACCGAGAAAATCGGCAAAGAACGCAGCTCGGCATTCTTGCGCCTGGCTTTGCGCGACACCATCGGTTATTCCGGGCGAGCTCGCATGTATGTCATGTCATCCAGCGCCGAAGTCGGCATCGACATGGTCGCCGCTAAAGCTACCGGCACATCGCTCTCTACTGTAGTCAAGGATTTGGAAAATTGGCAGGTGAAATACATCGAATATGTAAGTCAAGAACTGGACAGCAATGTTTTGCTAAACATCATCAGAGAAATTCACCCCAACCCCTGACGACCTGCCCAACGCTTGTCTAATCAAGGTCTTAAAAGCCGTCCAAAAGCATAGAAAAAAGACTCTAACTACTGTACAAAGGTAAGTCTGTAATAGCCCTGTCGCCTTGTACGGAGAGACCAAGCATGCGCGTTTTGAAGAGGCATGGTTTTTGCCTTTCACTTTCCCTGTCGATACTTGCAACCGCCTGTATCGCTCCTTCGTTTGCAGCGCCGCCGTCAATTACGGAGACTCCTTCAATTGCGGAAACTCCGTCAAACTCACTGCCTTTGACGATAGCGCAGGCTGACGTTGGCGTTCAGGCTCTCGATAGATCTCCAAGAGGTGAGCGTGCCGGGCGCATGTTGACACCGCAATTCCAATCGCCGGCATTGCCGAGTCCCGCGTTGAGAGTACGTGTGGCAGTTGCGCAAAACACTCACACGCCTAAAGAGATTCTCTCGAAACTGGCTAAAGATGACAGTCTGATGGTGAGGCAGGCAGTTGCGCAAAATCCTTCTACGCCGCCTGAAGTGATTGATGCGTTGGCACAAATCAATGATGAGCTGGTTTTTGAAGCGTTGCTGCGCAATTCGCGCATGCCGCAATCAGAGACTTTGAACAGATTGACGAAGGCCGGAATTCCCAAAGTTTTAGAGACTATCGGATCGAATCCGAAGACGCCGCCCGAAGTTCTGAAAGGGCTGGTCATGGGTCCGGTGCACACCGAATTCTTGCTGCTCTCTCTGGCTCGCAATCCGAATACGCCACCGGATGTGGTGATGCGTCTTTGCAAGATTGGAGATCGCCTGGTGCGCACATTCCTTTCGCGTCAGCCGAATATCTCCAAAGAAGCAATTGCCGTGCTCTCGCAAGACGGCGATCTTGGAGTCAGGGCCTTTGTCGCGATCAACAATTCAGCATCGCCGGAAGTATTGGAAGCTCTTTCGAAAGACAACAATTTTGTGGTCCGGCAAGCGGTGGCAGGCAATGGAAATACACCTGCAACCGCGCTCGATAAGCTGAGCAAGGACGAGAAGGCCGAAGTGCGAGCAGCAACTGCGCTTTGTTCAAGATGTCCGGCTGCGACGCTGACCAACTTGTCTAAAGATGCTGAAGATAACGTGCGAATGGCCGTAGCATCCAATCGAGCCACGCCGGCTAGTGTGCTTGCTGACCTGGCCAAGGATAAGAGTCCGAATGTTCGCGCTGCAGTAGCGGTAAATCCGTCCATCGGTAAAGATGCTCTCGATTCACTGTCGGCTGATACCACCATAGCCGTCGCTCAGGTAGTTTCGGCAAGACCTGATATCAGCGCCGAGTCTTTTCAAAAGTTGGCGAAAGATAAATCACCAATGGTTCGAACGATTCTGGCAATGAATCCGCGTTTGCCCGGCGACCTTGCTGCCGCACTGGCGAAGGATGAGGTGCCCAGTGTGAGGGCTGCTGTGGCGTCTAATGCGGCCATCTTGGCTGTATCTGACGGAAAGCCAGCATCTGATCTGGAATCTGTTTTTTCAAAGCTGGGGCAAGACTCTGACGAGTTCGTTCGCCAGTCTCTGGCGGGCAACGCGAATGCTCCCAAGCCCAGTTTGACCATGCTATCTCACGATCAATGCGCATCTGTTTTGCGTAGTTTGGCATTGAATCCGCAAGTTCCTGATGCCACGTTGCTCTTGCTTGCCCAATCGCCTGAGCCGGCCGTTCGTCACGAATTGCTCAATCGCACCAATTCCGGTCGCGATGTTTTACTCAAATTGGCTGAAGATGCCGATGTAGAGCTGAAGCGTCGTTTGGCGGGCAACCCGCAAGTGCCGGAAGATGTAGTGGCAAAATTGGCAAAGGACAGCGATCCTTCAGTCAGAGCGGTAGCCGCTTCGGCAGCTAAAATGAGCAAGGAATCGTTGTCCGGATTGGTCGCCGACAAGAGCCGCTTCGTACGCGCCAAAGTCGCTGCCAATCCCAATACTCAAGCAACAGATTTGGAAAAATTGTCCAAAGATGTAGACGATCTGGTGCGCCAATCGGTGGCCGGAAATCCATCTTGCGGCGCCACACTTTTAACTGCGCTTTCCGCAGATAAGCGTCCTGAAGTGCGCGAAGCCGTGGCTCTCAATCCTTCGGCCAATATGGAAACGATCAAGCTCTTAAGTGAAGATAGTGAATGCTGGCTGGCAGCACCAGATTCAAGATATAGATAGAACCACAAGCACATGGAATCAATAGAATGAAGGAAGCAGTAATCGTAGACGCCGTGCGCACGCCAATCGGCAAACACATTGGCGCACTCAAAGATGTCAGACCTGATGATTTGGCAGCACATGTAATTCGTGAATTGGTAAAACGCAACCAGTTTGATCAATCCGAAATAGAAGATGTCCTTTTCGGATGCGCTAATCAAGGCGGTGAAGACAATCGCAATGTCGCCCGCATGGCGGCGCTGCTTGCCGGTCTGCCTGTGGAAGTAGCTGGCGGCACGGTCAATCGACTGTGCGGTTCCGGTTTGATGGCGGTGAATGAAGCCTGCATGGCTATTCAATCCGGACATGGCGACATTTATATTGCCGGTGGAGTCGAGTCCATGACGCGGGCACCATTTGTGATGGCAAAGCCGGATGCCGCTTTCCCTCGTGGAGATCAAAAATTGGTAGACACCACCCTTGGTTGGCGTTTTATCAACAAAAAACTTTCCGAAATGCATCATCCTTATTCGATGGGTGAGACAGCTGAGAATGTCGCCGAAAAATACTCCGTCTCTCGTGAAGATCAAGACGAGTTTGCCCGCCAAAGCCAGGCCAAATATGGAGAGGCAAAAGAAAAGGATGTTTTCAAAGACGAGATTGTGCCCGTGCCGTTGCCGCTTAAAAAGGGTTCGACAACCCCCGATTTCGTAAGTGAAGACGAGCATCCCAGACCCCAGACGACCATTGAAGATTTGAAAAAGTTGAAGGCAGCTTTTCGTGATGGCGGTTCTGTGACGGCCGGAAATGCATCTGGTATCAATGACGGTGCCACCGCTGTGTTGATAATGTCTGCCGATAAAGCGAAGGAATTAAACCTTGCACCCATGGCACGGTATGTCACATCTGCCGTGGCAGGGGTCGATCCCTCAATTATGGGCATCGGACCTGTGCCTGCAACACGCAAAGCGCTAAACCGGGCCGGACTGAATATCTCCGACATCGATTTGTTCGAACTAAATGAAGCCTTTGCCGCTCAGTCCTTGGCTTGCATTCGCGAACTTGGATTGGATCCGGCGAAGGTCAATGTTAATGGCGGCGCCATTGCCCTCGGGCACCCGCTTGGCTCAAGTGGCGCCAGGATTTTGACAACGCTCCTACATGAAATGCGCCGGCGCAAATCGCGCTATGGTCTTGCCACTATGTGCATCGGCGTTGGACAGGGAATCGCTACGATTGTCGAGCGCTTCTAGGCTGCATTCGGGGAGCCTGGTCTAGAAGGTGGACTTGGATGGCTTTTGGTGAGGTTAAAAATTGCTAAGATTCGCTATGGCTGCCCCGCAATCCCTTCTTGGGCGAGGGAAGAGTGCTCGAAATGTGGCATTAATGAGTGAGTGGGTGCACCAGTTGGGCGGTGCGCCGGTGAGGCACAAGCCGACCCCCTCGACCTTCAGCGAAGAAAAATAGATGGAATCTCAGCTCAAACGCTTTACCTTCCTTCAGTTGTCCGACGTGCATCTCGATTCACGTTTTCTTTCCGTGCGGCTTGGGCTTTCGCATAGCCAGCGTTATGAGCGCAATAACGAAATGCTCGTTTCGTTGTATCGGGCCCTTGAAGAGGCAGGTAAACGCAGGGTCGATGCCATTTTGATTCCCGGCGATTTATTCGACGCCGACACAGTCACCGGACCGACTATCAATTATCTGATTGAGTCCTTTTCGCGTCTGGGCGATATTCCCATCATCATTGCTCCGGGCAATCGCGATTACTATTCTTTCGCTTCTCCGTACAATCCAAAAGTTTTGCAAGCGCGCGGATTGCCGCCCTGGCCGGACAATGTCATTGTTTTCGATACTGATGAGTTTCACACTGTCAAACATCCGCTCCGCCAGGATGTTTGTTTTATCGGTCGCGCTTTTCAAAAAAACGAAGTCGAACCGCGTCGCCTGCTCAATCGTCCGGTAGCACTGCGCACAGGCGCGCCGCTGAATTTCTTTGTTCATCATGGTTTTCTCGAGGGCTATGCGGGTCCTGACGCAGAGATCGCTGATAAATATTCGGCACCGTTTTCTGTTGAAGAATTGGAGTCGCAGGCTTTCACTTACTCTGCGCTCGGTCATTGTCACGAGTTTGCTGAAGTTTACTCGTCAGCTGGCAAACTGATTGGCGCTTATGGCGGCTCTTTTGTCGGTCGCAGCTTTGAGGAAGTCGGCCCGCGCCTGGCTCTCTTTGGGAAGGTAATTGTCGGTCCAAGCCGCATTCCTGAATGTACGGTCGAGCCATTTGAGTTCGATAATCGGCGTATTTATGTAGCTGGAGCCGATGTGTCCGGACTGGCTGAAGATGTGATGGCTGAGGAGCTTGCACTGGCGATCCAGGATCAGGGAGCCAGACCTGGAGAAGACATTGTTTATGTCCACATGGAGGGCAGTTATCCGCCTGAAGCGGACAAAACGACTGTAGTAGATCGTTTTCGCGATAGCTATTTCCATGTGCGTGTGGCCGATCATACGCGCCCAGACTATCTTTCCGAACGCTTTGACGAGCGAACAACTGAAGGCAAGTTTATTGAAGCAATGCTCGAATACAAACGGCGCGTGGAAAAAGGGCGCGCCGACGCAGGAGTTTTGGAGCCCGACAGTGCACCGGATTCGGTGTCAGGCGGGGCGGCCGAAGACGCCCTTTATTATGGATTGGATGCCCTGAGGCGACAAAAGGTAGATATACGCAATGTGGATTGAACGCATCGAGCTAGCCGGCTTCGGTAGCGTTGTCGGCGAACAAATTGAATTTGCAAGCAACAAGCTTAACTTGCTGGTTGAGGCGAACGAATTCGGCAAATCCACTATGGCGACTGCAGTCTGGGCAGCTCTATTCGATTTTCCGGATGGACTTGCGGCTGGTAACTCGCATGGTGCGCAAAATAGCCAGGGACGAGAGGCCATGCGACCTCGCGCCGGCGCGCATTTGCCCTTCCAGGTATCATTGTGGGCAACAATCGGTGACAGACAGCTGGTAATCGCGCGTAATTTTGCTGACAGAAGCGTTCAGGTTTATGAGTTGAAACCGACGCCTGGGGACGTAACCGCCGAATTTCTCGGACCGTCAGGAGAGGACGAAGTCGGTTTCAGATTGACAGGAATGACTCGTGAACTTTTTCGCAGCACTTGTTTTGTCGGACAGCGCGAATTGGATGAACACACCATTGGCGGTGCAGAGGACTTTGCCTCAATATTTCAGGGAATTGCCGATTCTTCCAATTCCAAACACACTGCTCACGGTGCAATTCATTGTTTGGATACTGCTCTCAGTCACTATCCACATCGTGGGCAGAATCTGAAGATCGAGCAAGTCATTCACGAACTGGAAGTCGAACAAAAGGAACTGAAGGAAAAGTTTGCTGCTCTCGAGTTGGAGCGCCAAAATCTCTACGAAGGGCTCTATAAGCTCAATTTGCTTGGTGATGGTGACTCAGGCGCGGAAATGGGTCCGACCGAAATTGAAGTTCCGCCCGAGACAGACACTGCAACCCTGGTGTTGGTTGAAGAGTTGCGTGACCTGGACGCCTCTATCGCACGTGCAAAGCAGCTTGAAAGCAGAATTTTGGAACTGCAGTTGCAAATCGATAATCTCACACCTCCGAATCCGGCGCTGGCGAGTATGGAGAATCGAGTTCGCGAAATGTGGACCAAGCGGGATTCACTTTACGCCGAGCACGAAAGATTGAAGGGCGATCCTGGCGGCGGTAACACCGAAGTAGATGCGCTGGAAGCAGCTTTCCAGAAGAAGTGGCGTGGATTAAGTGAATTCACCAGCCAGGACGCGCAAGCCCTGTCTCTGTTGGTTATGCGCCTCAGTGATCTCGGACGCGACCTTAATGCGCTTTCTTCTCAAAAGCAAAACGAAGTGGAAAGGCTGACTAGTAGCAGTGTAGATCTTGCCAAATACGAATCCACCAAGAATGCATTGGCCGGTCTGGATCCCAAAGAGGCTGGCGATGTGCGCTCTTACCATGCACTGATGAATGCAGCCAAAGATCAAATAGTTGAATGTGAACGCACTGTAGTCAAACATCGTGCTTCCATTCTTGAGATTGAAAAGCAGCGCCAGGCAATGCGCAGCAAAGATATGATGATCGGCGGTGGAGCTGCCGCCGGTTTTGTTGTTTGTTTGATTGCAGCCATTTTCTTCCGTGAATTGATGCCTGCACTCATAGCGCTTGGTTTGATGGCATTGGCAGCAGGAGTTGCCGCCGGATTTTTCATTACCAGGTGGATGAAACCCGAATATTACAAGAAGCGCGATTCTGAAAAACTGGAAGCTGACCTCGAAAAGAGTACAGCTCTGGCGCAACAGTTACACAGCAAGATCGGCTCGCTGGAAGTAAAACTCGAATCCATAGCCAGAAAAGCAGGTGTCCAAGGAGCCGCGTCTCTTGTGTCCATGATTGAGGAGAAGTCGCAAAGCGAGCCCAAATTAAAGACGATGGACCAGCTCGCCACCGAAATCGCCAATAAAGAAAGCCAGCGCGAAAGAGCGCTTGATGAACTTGGAATGTTCTTCAAAAAAGCCAATATTCCAGCCGGAGAAATATCACTCGAGAGGGCAAAACGCCTGAGCGAAGACGTGGCTCTCGCAGTCGAAGAAGGTCGCTCGATTCAAACAGCGACCTGGCAGCAGCGCCAGATGCTCCAACAAATTGGCACCATGCAGGGCGAGATTGAAGACATTGAGCGAAACCTGGCTTCTATCTTTACCGATAATGGAATCACTGAGATCACGCTCGAAGATTGCTATCACTTGTTTGAGAAGAAAATCGACGCGCATTATAGTTCTAGAAATATGGCCAATCAGATCGAACGGCTTACTGAAGACTGTCTTGGCGGGGCTTCCTTTCCTGATGTTTCCAGTTACGCAGATCATTTGGAACAAAAGGCTAACGAACTCAAAATCCGCATAAGCACTCAGTCTTCGGTAAAGCTGACTTCAGCTCCTGTGAAAGGCGGAGGCAATTCTGCAGAAAGAAATGAGCTGCTTGTAAAAGTGAGAGTGGCGGCCAAGAGTCTTGATGACAGCTATCTTCCGGTGCTCGACCGAATCGAGAACGTTGCCAGAGAATTGTCCAATGCAAGACGTTCTAAACTTTCGCTGGAATTGGCCCGTAATACCTTGCGCAAGCTGTCAGGCGAAACCTATGAAAATTGGTCGCAGAAGCTCAATTCAATTGCCGGAGAGATGCTTAGCTCGCTGGATCTCGAATTTGAGACATTGCAGTTTACGTCAGACTTGAACTTGTTATTGAAGCGTCGCGGCGATCCGGACACAATTGATTCGTCAAAGTTTAAAGAACGTATGTCGGTTGGAACTCGCGAACAATTGCACTGGTTGGCACGTGTAGTTGTCTCTCGTTTTCTTTCTAAGGACACTCCATTGCCGATTGTTTTGGACGAGCCCTTTAGCGAATCTGATGATGAGCGTTTCTTGCGCATAATGCAATTTGTTGTCGATGTTCTGACAAGAGACCACCAAGTGATTATATTTAGCTGCCACCGCCAGCGCCACCAGTGGTTGGCGGAGCAGTTGAGCGCCGCTCAGAAAGAGCGTTTGCTCTTCTGCAGCAGAGTCAAATCAGAAACCGCCTCTGCCGCTTTGTTGTAGAGGCGTCGCCATGCATTGCCAGTCGAGTGAATGGTTCCTGTTCGTACCTAGTCTAGCAAGCCTCTGGCTTTAGCTTCTTTCTCTACTTGCTTCGCTTGTCTTTCAGCGCGTTTCATATTGGCCTCACTCCAATCAGCGACGCCCTTATTCTGGGCCGCCTCCCAGGCAATGATCGATAAGGAAGCCATTTTGTAGTCGGAGCCCGCCAGCAGTTCTTGCAAGACGGCTGCCTCTTTCGAACCTTTGGGATAAGCTTCGGCTTTGCCGCGCAATGAACTAATATCTTCTACATGGTCATACCTAGGCTCAGCGTTTTCTTCCAATTCTCGCTCTCGTTCAAGCCGCTCAATCGCTTCTGAATTGCGTCCGGCCATAAGGTTTTCGAGCGTCGGATTTTTGTCTGTCGATTCATAATCGGTAAGTCTTATGTCGCCAGTGATGCGGCTTCTACCGTACTGAAAACCACCTTCCTGACCGGGATCTCTCACTTGCACGCCGGCCTTGTCTAATTTCGCCTGGAACTTAGGCCAGAGTGCTTCGTCAAATCTGGGCTCTACAAGCTCTTGAACGTACGCAATCACTTCTCTTCCAGAGCTGTCCGCCAATTCCCAGTGTTTTCCACCGAATAAAATCCTGGCGTCAAATGGCCGATTGCCCCATTCCGACTGCCAGCCGCCCTCATAGTTATGTGCTAACTTAAGAGCACCACCTCCAGGTAAGGCTTCTTGCGGAGGTAACTCGATTACGTATGCATCATTACCTTGTCCTAACTCTCTTGCCACTCTGAGCTTGCTCAGTTTGGATGATGATAGCGCGTCTTGAAATGACTCTAGACCCTGACCCTTAAGAAATTGACCTACTGTTTGCAGCTTTGCCACCATTTCTGGTGTCCACTCGCCTTCATCGAGTTTCGCTCGCTCTGCCTTTGTCCAGGACTCACTGTCGCGTATGGCCAGGCGCTCTGGGTCGTAGCCTTCATCGATGCCGAGCTTCTTGCTTGATTCGCCTTTGCGCAATTCTTGTTCGCGCGGTGAGAAATTGAGGCGATTCTTACCGGCGCGCATGAAAATTGGACCACTCTCGCCCACACTCTGAGCGCCCAACACTGACTTGCCTGCCATAGTCGGATCGAGGTAGCAAGTCGCGATCAGATCCGCTAGTCGACCTGATTCTGGAACAATAGGCTTACCGCTTGAGTTGTGTTTTACGAGAAGTTTTTGTTCAGCTCCATATTCCTGCATGCCGAGAATTCTCTTGAAACCTTTGCCGGCACCGATATGTTCTCGCACGGCAAGGCTGACTTCGCCAGTCTTTTGGAATGTTTCCAGCGCACGAGTCAATGCTCTTTCGCCGCCGACCACTTTGAAGTCTTTGCCTTGTACATTTACCTTTTCACCACCGGCGGTGGCGACTTCGTTGCCCGATTTTTGCCAATCGAAATTCTTGCGCCCACTTTCGAATTGTCCTTTGACGCCGTGATAGGTTCCGAATCCAAGACCGATGACGCCCATTGTCACCATTGATTCTTGGGTTTCTTTCCAACTGGCTAATTTTGCATCTGTTGTTGCAGAACTTCCGAATGAAGCCAGCGAGTCGAATTTCAAGTTACCCAAATATTTGTGAGTGTGGGCGCTGACTCCGCCGGCGGCAATACCTGAAGCAAGACCGCCCATATAGGGATTTTTGATCAATGATGCGAACTTGGAAGTCTCACCGACAGCGGGAGTGAATCTTGTCGCAACTCCGTGCATTACTCCCATTGTGATTGCGCCATTGACGCCGTTCAATGCTTTAGCTACAAGAAACGGTTGGGTGTTGTGCTCGTCGACCGGTCGAAGGAAAGTGTCATGAACAGCGCCTGTAAGCACCGCTTCCTTCATGCTCAGTCCGAGCACTGTCCGCTGTGTTAATCGTTCTGCCAACTGCACTTCGGACATCCCGGCGCGGGTTATGGTTTTTACTCCTTTGCCGGCCGCCAAAAAGGGCAGCAACATACCAACTGCGCTTCCGGTCTGTTGCGCCCAGTAATTGCCGGTTCCGTACTCACTGACCTGTGGTGCTTCCAATCCGCGAATTTGCACGCTGGGCAACATATTCGTTCCCAGCCCTTTGTCCGCCAGTTGAACTACTGCGTTGATTGGCGTCTGAATGGCTGAATGTCCGGCCGAGCGCAAGAAGTCCTCAACGAGACCATTTTGCTCGACAGGCTCTTTCGGCTTGTTCTGTTTTTCCGCTAGATAGGCGTAATGTTCCGCCATCGCGTCGCGGCTTACAGTCGCTGGATATTGATCGGATCCCATTCGCAAACGCACCGAAAAGCTCGGACCGCACCGAGTCTAGTATGGATATACCCAACCAGGCAGCTTTTTAGACTGGAAACGGCGGATGGGCCTGGGTTGAGTCACAGTGCAGTTTAAGCCGGAGCTTCGGGCAAAATCGTGACAATTTAGGCCCCCTAGGCTCTTTTGAGATTAAATCCCCAAGAACGTTTGAGTCGAGACAATTTCTCTTACTGGCGGCTGGCGCTGGCTTGTGCCGGTTTGGGCAAGGACATGCGCACGACCGAATTATCGTCTTGTTGGCTTATATAAAGGTTGCCGTCGCGGTCCAGGGTGAGGTAATAGGGCGATCTAAAGCCGGTGCCGATGATTGTGGAAATCCCGGCCGGGTTAACCCTGGCAATGGTTCCGCTGGTGTAATTGGCGACATAAACATTGTTTTGGTCGTCAACCGTGACACCGATCGGACCTTTGAAATTGGCGCCGGAGCTGAATACGCTGCGGCTGCCGTCCGGGCTGATGCGGTCGATGCTGTTGGTTGTGAAATTGGCGATGTACAGGTGCCCGGTGCGGTCAAAAGCCAGACCTGACGGGGCATTGAAGTTGGTGGCGATAACGCGCACTGTGGAATTGGCGAGCACCGGAGCCGGGTTGGAAGCAATGCGGACAGGGGCTGCAGCCGGCAATGTTGCTACTGCTTGTGTCGGAGCCGCATAGGTTGGCTGCGCCGGAACGTAGCGCTGCTGGGGCGGTTCTTGTGCTTGCGCTGCCGGAGAATAAGCTGGCGGCTGGTATGCCGGTGGGCTGTATGTCGGCTGAGCCGGCGGGGAGTAGGTTTGCTGCTGTGATGGCTGAACCGGAGGGGTTGAGCGCATGGTTTCAGGCGGGTTGTTTAACCCAGCAAGCGGCAAGTCATTGTTGGACGGAGCAGCGTCTCCAATTGACGAAGCACGCTTTTGGGCATCGGCAAAATGGGGATTGCTGGGCGGAATGGCAGCCAGGTGCGGGCGAGCGTCGGCGCCGCGACCGAGGTCCATTAAGCAGATTGCCAATTGATAGTGGGCGTCAGGGTCCTGGGGCTTAACTCTCAGGACTTCTTGAAAGCGCGGAACCGCTTCCTTAAAACGTCTCTGGGACTGGAAAAGCATACCCAGGTTGTATTGAGCGTCCGGCAAATTTGGATCGATGTCGCAGGCTCGGCGGAAGAAGATGATGGCCGCTTCTGTGGAGCCTTGTTTGTAAGCGTTCAACCCCAGGTTGTACATACTTATGGCTTGCTGGTTGGGCGCTTGCGCCAATGCCATTTGCATAGAAAACGCCGTAGACAGCGTCAGGGCGAGTAATATCTTTCCGTTTGCCATTTTCAATTTGTCTCTCATCAGCTACAAAAGCTCATCATAACTATTTCTTCGGCAGGTTCGCTCGCGTCCATTTTTGAACTTCAGTCTATTGAATCTCCTGAAACTCTTTGTCCGCAAGGCTCCTTTTTTCTCTCTGCGCGTCATATGCTCTAAGAAGTAAGTAAAACTGGGTATATATCTCAATACTTCTAGCACGCACACAATTATGGCAGGTGGTTGTGGTTCAAAAGCGCTCTCTTGCCTTATTTCGTTAACAGTTTTAGCCGAAGAGCGGCGTCCTCAGAGCAGACCCAAAGGAAACCCGTTGTCATGAGAACACTTGGACATATCATTACCTCGGCTGGTGTCGCATCGCTGAGCTACTGGCGTTATCGTTCGCGTCCGGCGGCAGTGGCAAGTTTTCTTGCAGGCTGGCTCATCGACCTTGACCATGTTGTTGACTACGTGCGCGCGCACGGCTGGAAGCCCAACTGGGCGCGTTTTAACGAAGCCGCACACGAACATTACAGCGGCAAACTGATTCTTCCGTTGCATTCCTACGAACTGCTGGCTCTTTTCTTCCTGCTTTTCCGCGGACCCGCCCGCCAGCCCTACCGGGTCGGGGTGACCGCATCGATTCTTACGCATTTGCTTTTGGACCAGAAATGCAATCCGGGCAGGAAAGCGTCGACATATTTTCTAACTCATCGAATCCGCAAGCGGTTTGACGCTCAGCAGATATTGAAAGGATAATTAGTCGGTTCGCCGGCATCCCTCACTAAGGCTGAGGAGTCTTAATGCAGAGCTTTGCGCGTTGTTTTCGCTCACTTGCCTTTCGCGCACCTGGTTTTCTTTCGTCTGTTTTTCACTCATCTTCTCTATTTGTTTGCGCCGTTATCCTTAGTTTTTCAATCAACGTGATGCACTCATCACCCTCACTGGCTGAAACTTCGGAACCTTCTCCACCTGCGCGTTCGTGGAGTCCCAGCCGAACTCTGGTTTTTGTTGTCGGGGTTTTGAAATGGCAAGACAAAAGCTATTTGCAGTTCACTCCAAAATCTCGCCGCGACGCCCAACTGGTCGAGTTTTTCAAAGGCAAGGGTGTGCCGGAAGAAAACACCGTATATCTTTCGGATCGTGACGCAACCCTGAATAGGGTCTATGACGAACTTGATGAACTGCTGGAGAAATCAAAACCTGGCGATACATTCGTTTTCTATTACTGTGGGCATGGTTGGTTGGACGACGGCAAGAATGGCTATTACGCCAACTTTGATGTGAAAACCAACGACAACGCGATATCGACAAACAAGATCGCAGCAAAATTCAAGAACAAATTTCGTGGCAACACGGCGTTGTTTTTTGCCGATTGCTGCTCCTCAGGATCAATTGGAAACGCGCTTCAGAAGCAACCTGCCGACTTTACCTGGGCAATGGTAACTTCGGTAAATCCTGAGGGAAGTTCGACCAGCAATTGGACGTTTTCTCAGGCGCTCTTGGATGGCTTGAACGGACACAAATTTGTCGACACTGACTTTGATGGCGTCGTCAGTTTTTCCGACTTGCAGAAATATGTCACTCTCGAGATGAAGCGCATCGACAATCAAACCGCTGGGGCCAATATGGCAAGCGGCTTTCCGAACGCAAAGTACAGTTTGAGCAAAGTTGAATTTCCTGAGGAAATGATTCCGCGCCTGGTCGAAGTTAAGTGGGGAACGCGCTGGTGGAAAGCCAAGGCTCTGGAAACCAAGGATGGGCAGGCAAGAATTCGCTGGGTGCAAATTGGCTATGACACGCCGTCGGATGAAGAGTGGTACAGCTTCGACAAAATCAGAGAGGTTGGCGGTGAGCCATTTAATGGAATGGTCGCTGCCACTACACGCAGTGACTTCAAAGTCGGCGATACAGTGCAAGTGATGTGGAAAGGCGATTTTTATGACGCCAAAATTCTAAAGAGCGAGAATGGAAGGTTTTTCATCCACTATATTAAGGATGACGACAGCTGGGATGAATGGGTCGATCTGTCGCGGATGAAGTAGTTGGCTACTTGCTGACATATGTGTGAGTTTTCGGGTCTAGCTTCCAGTAGTCGCCCGGGTCCGTAGAAACTTTTTTCTTATTCAGCTTTTTGTCTACACCTTCGTAGAGGAATCCGAGTGCATAAACTATCGTCAGCAACACTAAGATGACGCATACAAAGACAGACCTATAACGTTTGAGAGCTGCCATTTTTAGCTTTGGGGATTCCGTCATATTTCCATTGTAATTCATACTCTTTTGTTCCGCATCAGTCTTATGTAGCGGCGACAGAAACTCTAGAGGTCAGCCTTGCGCGAGCGTCTTGGTCTGTCCATCGAATTTTGCGGCAATGACACTAGATTGTCATTTATCACCCAGTAATCTGGGCGCACTGGAAACCCAATCCAAAGCCGTCAGATTCAGAGGTTTAACCAATGGGCGAACGTCATACTGAAGCGCGTGAATTCGAAAAGACGATTCAGCATTCATTCGATCAGACATGTACTCAGGGGATTCAATTAGATGCAAACTCATTTGATGCGTATGGTATTAAGCGGGAAAAAAATAGCGAATATACGGAAACAGACTATTCAAACGGGATTTCAATCACCCGCTTCAAAGAAGGCGACTTTGCAATTGGATTTCCCGCCAACTACAAACATACAGAAGACAAGAATGGATTGTCGAAGATCACTGACGAGAATGGCAAAGCTGTTGCTTACTTAAGCGCCGATGGGAATCTGCTGGTTGCAGCCAACGATATGGTTTTGCAAGAGAACAAGAATGCGAAAGTTTCCTTGAATGAAACTGCATGCTACAAGAAAGCGGCCGATGCGAAGCAAGACAAAGCGAAACAAGCGCACGAGTCGCGGCATGAAAGAGAGTCGCAGAATCCACGCGAACCACAAAGTGCACGCGAACCGGAATATATCGAAATGCCTGAACTCGTTATTACTGGGCGAGTTCAGAAGCCGGAATTGATCGTGATGCCGGAAATGGTAATCGTAGGGCGGGTTCCCGGCAATGAGAAGAAAGACGACAAGGCCGGCAGGACGCCGAAGAAAGCTGAACCAAAGCCATTTAACTGGGATTCCGACGATCCGCTCGAAGGAATAGATGTGTCCGGTTTTTAGATTTGAGAACGACGGGGAAGTCGAAAAGCTAAACCAATTCTGCTCATAGTAGAATTGGTTTTCTTTTGTGACGTTTCCATGACAAGGACAAACCGGCCAGGTATGAGACGCGAGAAGCTTCCATCATTTGTCGTTGCGCTTTGCCAAATGTTTTTGTGCGCATTTAGTCTTGCTGTAATTCCTGTGTGTGCAGTGCCTCCTGCTGCCACGTCTTCTCCTAAATCCTCTGCACCATCGCCTGCTGCCAAACCTCCCGCTTCATCACCAGCTGCTGCGCCCCTTGGGGCTGGTGAGGCCTGGAGCATCAAGCAAGAAGGAGAGACTGGCGGTGTGCACAAGACTCTCATTACGAAAACCGGATTTCGTTCGGAAAACATGACTGGAGGAATTGTTATCTCGGCGAAAGCCCCGAGCTGGGATGTTTATTTATCCAATCGCAAATCCAAGTCCTATTGCGTGGTACCGTTGTCGAAATTTCAAGGCGAAATGTCTGCCAAGTTATTCGGCGCAGATCGCGCTGAATTGAGAGCGGCAAACTGGAGACTGGATGGACCTACCAGGAATCTCGGTCACGAGCTGCTTAGATACAAAATGATTCCTGCACCAAAGGTAAAGGTGAAGCGATATCGAACTCCCTTTATCGTCAATGCAACCTACTGGACGTTCAAGAACATCGACGCGCCGCCCCAGTGCCAGGAATTGCTAGCTAAAATCTATCAACTTCCAACTCAAGTGAAAGGCATTCCCTTCCGGTTATTTGTGACTGACGTTAGTAAGGGCTGGTTCGAAAGCTTAAATACAGTCTCTGCTGAAAAAGTTGATGGTACCGCTGTTTCATTCGATGTGCCAAAAGGCTACGCCTTGAAGAAGACGCAAGATGAAGTGATGGTTGATCCAGTTAGCAAAGACGTTTTCGACAGCTTCAGCAAATGGGTCGAGCCGACTTTGGATAAGAAGAAGTGAGATAGGGTAAGAGACCTTGAGTGGAGAATCGTAATGGATGATCGGCCAAGAACGGAAATTCACAGACGAGAGGACGAGTACAGCTTTACTCGGCGTGTTCCATCTATATTTTCGAAAGAGCGCGGCCCTGTTATGGTGCCGATTCTGCTGGTAGGAGTGTTGGTGATAGGTGGAACTATGGCAATTGGAAGTTCTTCTATCAGTATTTTGCTTGGATACATCATGCCTATGAACCTGGCAGTAATCTTTGCTAGAGCCATTCCGGCGTTGCTGCTGATTCTAGTCCTTATAGGGGCCGAACTATTTCTGAGGCCTAAGCCACTTTCGCCTGCGGAGCGAGATCGGTTTTATTCGCTTAAGGGCGAAACGCTTGAGGAAATAAAAGAGCTCATCGATTTCAATTTGCGTACAGGCAATCGCAAGAAAGCAAATGAATGGGCGAAAAAAGCGTTGGAGCTAACTAACAGCAATTCTGTGCCGAAGATAGAGAAGAAGAGCTAACCCTGTTTCTCATAAGGTTGTGTACCAGGTGCTTGGTCCCTTGCCATTGCGTTTTAGCATGTTGCGTCCGATCAATTCGTTGAGGCGCAGCTTGATTGTGCTTCTACTCTCGCCAGTTAAAGCTTCAAGGTCTGAGGTCTTCAATCGCCCTTGCTCCCTTATCAATTCCAGAACACGCACGGAAAGCTGTGGAAGGTCGCCTTCAATTAAGTGCTCTCTGGAGATTTTTATTTGCAGATTTGATTTTTGTATTTGCATTGATTCGAGAAAGAATTGAATCCATGGGTCCCAGTCCGGTTTGTCCAACTCAAGCGTTGATTGCGTTTTTCTCAAGGCTAAGTAATAACCTTCTTTGCCGGCTTCTATCACGTTCTCCATTGAGCTGTATGGAACGTATGCGTATCCTAGTTTGAGCAACAACGATGTTGTTAGCGCGCGGGACAATCTGCCATTGCCATCTTGGAACGGGTGAATGGCAAGGAATTCCGCAACGAAC
>PNLN01000241.1 GCA_013823055.1 Cyanobacteria bacterium DS2.3.42 | reverse complement strand
TCACTAAAATTGGTGCTGGCACAGCACCTTAGTAATTGCCGTAATCATCTCAGAACGCTGGACCTCACACAGCTATCGGAAGCCGCTGGCGTCCAGGCAAAATATGACAGCTGCCTGAGATCGGTGAGCCTTAGTCTTCACCGCGGTCATTACAAACTGGCTGCCGAGTATGCCAATACCGCCCTTTCATTGAGACCGCTTCGAGGCGTGCCTAAGTCTCCGTGGAGAACCAAGGGAAAATACCAATGGGATGAACTCTACTCTTTGAGCAGCGAAGAATACTTCGCTGAGAATCTCTGCTCTTTAGGCATGTATGAAGAAGCTAAAAGCCTCATTCTGAGTTTTCCTGATATGCCCACAGTGCCAAAGTCATTCTGCACCGGGCCGTTTGTTGGATATCGCCGAGGTGTGTTAGCTGAGGCACGTCTGGGACTTGGAGAATACGACGAAGTCACCAAAGAATTGAGCAAACCTATCCCTGATCTCATTGAGAGCAATAGCACTTGGGCAATGATCGAATTTTTGCAGGGCTTTGCCTATCTAGGCCAGCGAAGAGGTGTATCAGCCAAAGAAGCCTTCTCGAAGTGGATGAATAGAAGTCCGGAGCCCTTAGAACTAGAGTGTCTATTGTTCGCAATCCCAGAGAGTGGCAATGATTTCACCGCCTGCAATTTGTCAAAGGCGATAATCGAGTTCTTCGAACTTCACCAACCCGATCCAACAACGCCCCAAAGCCTGGACTATTGCGGAGCAGCGATGGAAGCATATGGACACACCTCAGCTGCCGAATTACTGTTCAATAAAGCGCAGCAAATAAGACAGCAATGATGCACCTAGACCCTTACGTTTTACAACATTCCTCTTGCTTCCTCCGCCAAGGCAACAAGACTTCAATCTTCGAGAAGATCCTATGCCTATTCGTTCCTCTCATCGGATTCTTCGGACTATGGTACTTTTTCGAGGACCTCGGCATCGAAATGGAAGTAGCAGCGCGAGAACGCACTCAACCAGGAATAAAATGCTTCTACCAACAAGGTTTCATGCACACGCAGCTCGGAAATTTCGAATGCAATGTTTTGCATATGGGAGAACATTATCCTGTGGATGCCGCAGTACTCTACCGGAAATTTCGACATCGCTGGATCCGCATCTCCCAAGAAGATGTGTGCAAACCTCCGCTTTTCTTTCCAACTCAGACATTCACGGCCGAATATGAGGTTGTGTTTTCTGATGATCCCCGCGGGCCAAGTCATGAACGAATTTCCTGTAATGGCGCTGGGCTCTTAATCCACGAATGGAACAAGCTTCGATTTCTATACGACTGTCGTAAGCATTTGGAATTCATAATTGACCCGAGTGAATTCAGAGTTTATGTGCATCCGTTGAGGAAGAATGTTGAAATTTGCCTTAACGAGGAAATGTTTCTCAAATCCGGGCATGATTCTTTCTACTTCAAATGCTTAGGTGAAGAGAAATTGGACGGTCATCAATGTCGCGTTTACGGCTATGAAGCATATGAGAAGCGATTCTACGACAAAGACACTCACCTTTTGATTCTTCAAAAGGGAGGTGGGCCCGGCAGAACCTATACAACTAAGTTGATGAAATGCAGTCCGCACGCATTGCCTTCAACTGAATTCGAATTGCCGAAAAATTATAGCCTGATTGATTGCACCAGGTAGTGGTGCCTGCATCAATTGTCACGCACAGGAATCGCGAACATCAACATCTACAGTTGTCCCTTCCTCATCGGATTGTGCTAGAAGGTGAATTTGTGCAATTGCTAGATCCATGGCATTTCTGACTGGATCTTGCGTCAAGCGGGAATAGATTTGAGTTACCTGCGTTGACTTGTGGCCTAGCGCCCTCGCAATGATCGGCAAGCTGTGATTAGTAATAGCCATGTAGCTCGCAAGAGTCCGGCGAAGATCGTGCATTCGTAAATCTTCGAGTCCCGCATCGTTGACAAGCTTGTACCAAACTCTCTTGGGTTCGACTAGATGACAATCCTTCATTCGACCGGGGAAGACCCAACCAGTTTTGTTGGATTCTAAACGCCTGCGAAGAATCTCAACGGCCGGTCTGGTGAGAGGGACAAGATGCGACTCCTTGTTTTTCGTCATTGGGATTCGCCAGATCGCAAGGTCAAGGTCAACATCTTCCCAACGCATCGCAAGGACGTTAGACTTACGTGCACCCGTATAGAGACTGATCTCAAAGTAGTCGCGCATTGTTTCGTCAGGAACTTTCTTTAGGGCCGCAAAGAAATTAGCCAGCTCGTTTGGTCTGAGAAAGCGCTCGCGCGACTGAATCTTGAACTGCTTAATCGGCAGCCAGGGATTATCGCCTTCGATGTATCCGTTGCGAATGTTCCAACTCGTCATTGCCTTCATCAAAATGATGATGTGATTCGCAGCGGCAGGTCCATTGTTTTGCCGCACATGATTGACTCTGTTTTGAACTTCAGCTCTCTTGATTGACGACCATTTACGGTCACGCCAATCAGCTACATAGCGAACAAAGTCCTTCTCCATATCCGCCACTCGAACGCACCTGATCCGGGCGTGACCTTCAAGATAGTTTTCGAACAATTCTCCGAGGGTTGGCTCCTCATTAGAGACGCGTTTTTCGCTTTGAGGGCTGATTCCCTTACCCACGTCCGCCAAAAGCTGTGCAGCGGCGTCACGCGCTTGCTCAACCGTCATCTCAGGGAATCGTCCAAGGAAGACGCGTTCGATTTTGTACTGAACCGTCTTTCTGAAATAGAAACTCTTGCTGCCGGTGTCCGTGACCCGAAGAGTTAGACCTCTCTGCGCAGCATCGTAGTAATCCTTGCTTCTCAATCCTTTCGGAGCAGGCAAAGATTCAATATATCGCTTGTTGAAATTGATTTTTTCTGTTCTCATTTGATGGCTGTTCACTGACCTTAGGTGTGATAAACCGTAGGTCTGGGTAAGATCCTGATGGCCTAATGATGGCCTTTTTCGCATCAATTCGCGTAAATTCTGATCAATTTCGATCAACAAACACAACACGCGAAGACGCAGTCCTCATCAGGCATTGTATAGCACGACCAACAATCGCGCAACATCTTCAAAGGAGGAAAAATGGCTCTGTGAGCGGATTCGTAAACCGTAGGTCGGGGGTTCAAATCCCCCTGTCGGCTAATCTTTTCCATGTCCGGCCCGGACACATAGGTTACAGAACGTTTCGGAGACACGGGTTACACTCTCTGTTTCTAGATGGAAGCGTAATTGAAGTCTTTATATGGAGCATTCTGCTCGCGCACAAAACACATGGTTTCGCCAGTAGCTGAGCTGGACAAAACTAAAGCGTTGTCTTTGACAAAATCAGCTTTAAGCTCAAGAAACTCCTTACTTGGTTTTATCTCTTCTTTGGAAACTACTGTTCTATATGTGAAATTTCGACGAGCGTTTGGGCTAAACAGGTCGACTACATGTCTGACAGGGTTCCCTTGAATTAACAGGACGTGACGGCGCGTTTCTATCGCCAACCTGTAACATTTCGAATGAGCCTTATGCTGTCGGAAAGGTTTGATTTCGACCCACAAACTAAATTCAGGCAACCAAAAGTCTGGCGTATATTTATCAATTCCTAGGTCGACTTTGGTTAACTCATACTTGTGACGAAGTTGATTATTGTCAAAGAACTCCGCCCATGTTGCCTCTAGTTTACTTCGATAGAGTATGCCACCGTATTCAGTGTCTTGAGCTTTAGGCATAAACAATTCCTCATTGCCTTTTCAGCTCACAATAACGAAATTATGCATTAAGCACACTGTTGAATTCAACAGATCGATTTTGACCACTCAGCAAAACTACGACACGCCATCTCTCGTTGGATTGCTTGCCCGCGCAGATCTATTTTAGCCCGCCGTTTTCATGGCGCCACTGGCGCAACGTCGTCACGAATTCATCCATGTCCTCTGCTGCCGGCCAGAAGTCTCCTTTGAGACCTTCGACAGAAGTACTTTCCAGAATGCCCTGCTGTTCTGCCAGTGCGTCAAGGTTGATGCGCCAATCAAGAAATGGATGTGGCTCGCCGACCGAAGATGCCTGTTTGTCCGCCATTCCGTTGAGCTTGCGACGCAACGTTTCCTGCTCTGCGGCAGGCAGTTGGTCAACAAGCCGGAGCAGTTGTTCAAGCGATAGTTTTCTAGGTTCAGATGCCATAACATCTCCCTTAGTAGTCTAAGCTTACCAGGATTTCTGGGAGGCTAGAAATTCCCCAGCGGCTTGATTTGCTCTTGGGCGCATTGATGTTGACTGTTCCGTTTTTCGAAAATTGTTATGGCAGACGAGGACTTCCCTCGTTTGACAAACGGAATACATACTTTCGATGGTGACAATGGATAACGTTTCAGCAAGCGCAAAAAACTATCACAATTCAGCGTTCGGCGCTGTGAGAGGCGGCTAAGCCGCTTTTGCCAAACTCTTTACACCTGTCTATGTTGCTTGCCAGTACACCAGATATGGTGCACTTATCATCGCCGCTGAAGCTCAAGTTAAGATCAAAAGCGTTGCACGAACCGCAGGGTTGCAATCTGACCGCTGCCGGTGTTCGATTCGATTGAAGTCGATACGCGGGCGGATTTTTGCAGGCAACTTGGACGCTTTATGGCGTTGGCATCGAAGCAGCTATCTCTCGATTAATTACGATTCAGAAGCCGCGCAGTTCAGCTTCTCCATGTGTATCTGTGCAATTTTGCGTTGCAAAAAAAGGCTCTTCTTGGCTAAGATCACAAAACGATCGGCCAGCGTGTCCGGCAATGCTACGGGGGTGTAGATGTGTCAGTGAGCGTTCAAAGCTATGTGGACACCTATGCGGGTGCCTCTGCCGCTGGAAAAATTCGCCTCAACATCATGTCAGGGCTCAACCTGATGGAAGGATGGGTCAATATAGACCCTTTTGCCGGTCCGCATCCGACGATAAAGCACATACCGGTTCTTCAAATGGATCCGCGCCGCCTGGATTTTCCGGACAACAGCGTTGACGAAATTTCCTCGGTATCACTGGAGCACATCCCGCACCCTGAAACTCTGGCTGTTCTGGTCGAGTGGTTTCGAGTACTAAAGCCCGGCGCCACTCTCGAAGTGCTTGTGCCTGACGCAGAATGGGGCTTGTCTTATTGGTTGAGTCTGCCGGAAGAAGAAAAGTGGGGTTTCAAACTCGCAGCTGTATGCGGTCTTCAAAATAATGCCGGGCAGGTGCACTACACGCTGTTTACGCCTGCCAGGCTCAAACGTCTGTTTGAAGCTGTTGGGTTCTCGGATGTTGTGACGAAATTGGAGTGGAGTCCCTGGACTGAAACTCAAAAACTTCGCTGCCGCGGAGTAAAGCGGGAAGCAAGTTACCGAAGCACCGACAACCAGTCGGAGCTGGCAGAGCTTGGCGGTCTGTCGACGACAACTCAGTCCGCTGGTGATGATACAACCCTGTACTTCCTGGGTAATCCGCTTCCCAACGTTGATTATGACTGGATCCACAATATGGTGATGATTCCAAAGTGGAAAGAGGATTTAGCGCGCCTTAGAAGCGAAGTGATACACCTGAATGAAAAACAAACCTTGAGCAGCGAAGTGACTCGCCTGCAGACACAAGAAAATGAGAGGCTGGCTCTAGAGCTGAGGAGTCACGCGGCTGAGGCGGAAAAACGCGCGGCGGAAGTGGAGCGGCTTGCCGCTCAATTAAATCAACTGTCACAAGCACAGACCAGAATCACTGAAGAAGGCAAGGTGCTTTCCGCAGAGCTCGCACGCTACAAGAGCTTTTATGTCCGAGTAGTATCCATGCCTTTTGTCAGGCTGGCGATGAAGCTTCGAAGAATCTTGAAAGGTTTGCAATCGCGGTGAGCATCGCGCTGAGCATCTTGATGCTCGTCCAATAAGCTCTTCAGTTTCTCATTCTCGCTGGCAAGTTGGGCGTTTTCTGCGATTTTATCGTTGACCATATCAATGTGCAATTTAATGACAGATTCTTTCTGCTCGACGATTGCGTGCAGCTCTTCCGTCATTTTCTTGAGATCAAGCAAGTTATCGTGATACTGAGCCAATGAAATCTTCAATTCGTCATACTCGGCTTCGCGCTTGAGCCAGTTGTAGTCAGTCTTTGGCAGTTTTTTATCAAAAATCATTCTGGTCAATTGCATTGCTTCGGGCAAAACACAACCAAAGTGAGCGTCGTCATAAGTCGCAGATTCAAACGGTTTTGTCGCGAACCCCCAGATTCTTTGATGGCTGAACTGTGTTCTGATTTCAATCTTTATGTCGGCAAATCCCGCTGTCTCCAACAGACTGCGCATTCTTTCCGGAGTAAAGCCGGTGTAGTGAATTTCTGTGGCATTATTCTGCATTCCATAAATCAGCCCCAGATAATAGTCCCACTTTTCCTCCTCCGGCAGATCAATCCACTTCTTAAACACCCACACGATGTCTGGCGCATTGAGACTGATCTTTCCACCTGGCTTAAGGGCTCGCAGCCAGTCACGAAAAACCGTAAGTATTTCAGGGTGCGGAATGTGCTCCGGTTGCAGCGCGAAGATTTCGTCAACGCTATTGTCTTCATACGGAAGCCGGCGAAGGTCGCAAACGGTCACTTCCGGTCGTTCGGAAAAGAAGTCCAGGTTAACAAAATCTTTGAGAGGGTTGGCGCCACTGCCAAGACAGAGACGAACAGCACCGGCAGGCAGCGTGTTGGGGGGAATTTCAAACATTTGCGAGAATCCAAGCGGACGAAACAGACCATTCTAACGCGCCATGAGCCCGAACTCAAATCGAGGATTTAAGCCCGATCGTGAGCACCGTCTCATCCGCTTAATTTTCCGGTGCCTCATATAATGGTGCACATCCTGCCTGAATGGGTTTAAGCAACCAAACAATGCCCTAGCAACGAATAGCAATGAGCACTCGCGGACAACTAGTATCTGTCATCATGCCCTACTTCAGCTTCGGGCATCCTGATTTGCTTGTGTCAGCGGTGCAAAGCGTTCTTGATCAAACACACTCTAATTTCGAGCTGATAGTTGTCGATGACGCTTCACAACTGCCTGCGCAAGAAGTTCTGAAAGACTTTGCCGACGACAGAATCACAATAATCAGGCAAGAAGAACGTAAATTCGCGGCTGCAGGAAGAAACAGAGGCATTTCCTGCGCACAAGGAGATCTAATTGTCCCTTTTGATGCGGACGACATTCTGCTGCCAGCCTATTTGGAAAAAGTGTTGCAGAGAATGGAAAAGACAGGATGCGACGCTGTCTACACACACTTCCAAGCCTTTGAAGATTGGGATTTTATTGTAAAACCTGAGATCACCCTCACCAAGGTCATGTGTGCGCGCTATAGCGTCAACACCATGCTCTACAAACGCTCGATGTATGAAGCCGTCGGTGGCTATTGCGAGAACCTGCAGCGTTCGGAGGATATTCATTTTCTACTGGGCGCGCTTTCCAGAGGTTTCCGTTTCGAATGTATCGAAGAGCCTCTCTGGAACTACCGCAAACACTCTCGAGGGAGAGTGAAAGGTCCTAACACAAAAGTTGTTTCTTCGTTGGCTAAGTACTATCCGGAAGCTTTTCACGAACACCTCCATGAATTTCTTATCGAGTACGAAGAAATATTCTGGACGGCTATGACAGATCATCTCGCCGGTTTGAAAGAGAGGGAGAAAGTCTATCGGGAAAATGGTCAGCTCAAGTCTGAAACCGAACGATTGGAAAGAGAAATCGAAGAGCTGAAACGGGATATGAGCAAGCTTGAAAGCAAATTGAGTGAACCTCCTGCAAATCGCTCAGCATCTGCATTTGCCAAATTGTTTAAAACCGCTTTCAACTTCAACCGGTGACGCCAATATGGAAGAGTGTTCGGGTCTAAAACACGTGCGGGAAATTTTAGATCGCCACACCGCCAATCTCAGTATTGGTGAAATAGATTGGCTCGTCACGCCAAAATCTAAGAGTATTGGTGAAACCTTGCTCCATATATCAGGCTTTGAATACCTGATTGTTTGCGCAATTAAACTGGGCAAGTCTCAGACATTCGACGCAGCACTCTGGCATGATTTAAAACCGGGCTTCGCTCGTGAGGCTGGTTTTGAAGCGCCGAGAAATTCAGTGCCAAACGTGTATTCGAATTTGCTGGAGCTTGTAAGAAAAGACACGGTGGACTTTCTACGCAGCCATGGTCCCCTTGTCTCTAAGGAAGAAGTGCAGCTCTCCGCGCTTTGCGCAATGCTTCAAGCTTCTAGCCAAACGGAAAAAGGCGACGGTTCGTCCTTGGAATCAGATCCTTACGACCGCCTGTTCAGAGCTGTTGAAAATTCCTTTCTCGATGATGCCGGTCCGAAAAGCGCAGCGACGTTCGATTTGATCTCTTTGCTCAATCTGCACGAAACCTATCATCGGGGTCAAATCACCTTGCTTAGATACCTATACCGCTGTCAGCAAGAGGCACTTGGCGAAAGAATGTTTGCGCCTCACATTTGAAGAAGACATCAGTATCGCGCAAATACTCAAGGTGCGTGACATTCGGTGAGACTTTTTTGCAGGGATTGACCACCACTATTTTCAAACCCTTCTTGCGCGCCTGCCTGATTATCTGGCGCCTGTCGGCGGCAACTCCGACAACTATCAGAGTATTGCTGCCAAATTCGGCTTCATAGCGCTCATTGAATACTCCGCTGCCTCTAACTCTTTCAAATTGCGCATCGGCTTTGGATAGGAGGTTGTCGACATTGTCGGTGAAAATATTGCACACCTTCCCTGAGCGTTGTAGGGCGCTGATCTTGTGCATTGCTTCTGTAGGCTCAGCCAAAAGTGTCTTTGTATGAACCGAGCAAAATTTCTTGATTCTCGACAGTCCTTCTTCTGCTAACGCGAGAGGCAAAGGGTCATACTCTCCGACGGTGAAGCCATCGCTGTGGTGACTATCGACTCCAAATATCTCGTGCATGTCGCAAAGAGTGGGCAAACCGGCTTCATACGAAAGTCCCGAGCCGACGTAGAGGTCTGCCGGAAAGAGCTGTGCAGCAAGTTCCGGTAAGCTCTCCGGTGGAAAGTTGGGACTGGGAATATGCAGCCTTGGCCGCCTAAGCTTGAGGCGACGACTGCGATCCAGATCTTTGCTCGTCGGGGTACCGGCATAAAATTCGATGGAATTAGACTCTGATGTTTCCTTCCTGATCAACTTCGCTTCCAGCGAAATCTCATTAAATACTTCGGTTGCTTTCGACAGACTGTCAGTAACTCCGGCGATGTTCGCGCTCGTAATCACAGAGCGGTAGTAAAAGAAAAGGCGATCCAAATAAACTGTCCTACCACTGAGTCGCATGTTGCCGGAAAAGTAGACAAGACGTTTTTGCTTTCCTACATCGCGCTTCCAGCCCCAAATAATGTCGTTGTTCAGTTTTTCGAATTGAGCAGTCTGCTCTTTCTCCAGCTCTTCAACTAGTACAATCGGCTTATTCACAAAGCGGTTCCATGCGGGCTATTAGTGCAAAGACGTCGAAGCTCCTCGCCTCGAACTGTGAGCAGCGACGTGTCACTAAATTCTGTGCTGCTGTCTTTCTGAAGTAAATGCCGTTGGTCTAATAAACCCAGCACTTCAAGTCCTTTTTCCATAAATTGATATACGTTTAATCTGGGTGCTTCAGCATGAATAATGCCATTGAAGCTCGACAGCGTCGCTTGTGTTATCAAAGCAGCGGCGTCGTTGACATCCACAGGGCTCTTATAGACATTGGTGGCTGCCTTTACGATAGCGCCGAGCTTTAATTTCGCTGAGAGACTTTGCCAGCGCTTATCAAGACTTCCTTTCGAAAAGCCATACAGATAGCTGGCTCTGACAATAGCATTGAAATTTGCTCGAGACTGTATTACTTCCTCAGCTGTTTTCTGGAGCTGACCGTATACAGTCTCAGGCTCAGGAGTGTCGTTCTCGCCATAGCCTCCCTTCTTTCCGCTGAAGACCGCGTCGGATGATACGTAAACCAGTTTGCCTCCCGGCCTATCGTCTAAATGCTTACAGATCTGGTCTACAGCTTTTGCGAAAGATTTTCTGAACGACAAGATGTCGCCCTCGATAAAATTGCCGGTCAGGCGCGCTGTTATGACGACCGCTTCAGGATTGTATTCGGACAGCACAGGTTCGATATCAGCTTCAGGAAATGAATACTGAACAGCCCTTTCCATCTCGCCAGGGTTAGTGCAAAAGGAACCCATCACCTCATGTCCGGCTGCAGTGAAATGGCTGGCGACACTTTTCCCCAGGTATCCGCTTGCACCTACAATTAGTACTCTCACAAAACCTTTCCATCGAGACAGTCACATTATACGTAAATGTGTCTCTCCCTGGTTCCTTTCCGCTTATTTATCGAGAGCTATTCGAGCGAGATCTTCATCGTAAGTGAAGTGTATGTTGCCCTCGCAGTTGATATCACGCGCTACAACTGCTCCTTCGAACGAACAGTTGCCTTCTCCCATTTCTACTCGGGCGTTTGGTGCATAGATTATGCCGCAGAATGTGGTGTTATGATCCAGCTTGATCGTGCCTTGCCCGTTATACCAGATCTGGAAATTAACAGCTTTCCCATCGTGAAAACCTTCTCCGCCAACCCTTCCGTTGACTCCTGAGACAAAAGCATAGCCGTCCACATTCGCGTTGTCTGTCAAAAACAACCTTACCCTCTGGTTTGGTGGCACCCTTAGTGATGAGACATTCAAGCCACCTGAGATATAGTCTCCGGCACCTAAATTCAAATCAACCCCGCGTCCTCGCGATTCCTTTCTAGCCAGAAGACTTATATCGTAGATCTCATTTGGCGCTGGCTGTATTAGTTCGGAATAGCCACCTCTTAACTGTGGATTTGCGACAAGCCTTTTTGATGATGATGGTCTGAGCACCGGTTGCAGTGGCAAGGCCGGATGAGGCGCACTGTACTGCGATGAGCCGCTTGAAAAACCAATATCTCCTGCCGTCCATTTGAAACCATCTGATTCTGTATAAACATGTTGTATCCGTCCACGGCTTACGTCCGCCTTTCCGTAGCATCCAAGCAGGCATTTGTTACTGCGTACAGATCTACCTCCTGACGAACCACTTGAGCCAGTGATTATGTTTCCGTCAAGAGTGAGATTGCGTGTCGCTAGCGCACAAAAACGCAAAGTATAGTCGGGGCGGCAGCGCTGACTCCCTCCATTCATAGGTGTCGGTGGTGCTAATAGATTGGGTTGTTGCAACATACCTGCCGGTCTTGCAATAGAAGGAACATTGCCGTCCGGAAATTGGGTCCGCATTCGTTGTTGTGCGAATGCTTCGTCACAGACAATTAGTACAAATATGGCTAGAGCTAAAAGTGAAGCAAGTTTGATAGATTTTGTCATTTTGTGCCCTGCTCAATCAATCCATACTTTCTCAAATCGTTTTGGCGGTTCTGCGTTAATCGTGCTGCTTGCTCTTCGCTATAGGTCTTAAGTGACCTGCTAAACCAATCATTAGACTGTGCAAGTACTTTCTGAGCTTGACCAGACTTGCCATCCTTCTGAAGCTTCGCCGCATGCTTAGCGTAGATCTCGGCAAGGTCCCTTGAAAAATCAATTTCTTCAGAAAAATTAGCAAACGAGGACTGAGCATAGAGCACCAAAGCCTCTGCACTTTCGAAATCGCCTGCCTTGCAATACTCTTTGCTAACAACGCGTACTGGATCATCGGCCCAGGACAGGTCCTTTTCAAACGCAGATTTGTTTTTCTTGATAATTTCCACCAACTTTCGAATCCACAGTTCTGCGTCCTTCGGGTGGTTCTTTCGATCATATTCTTGTGCAACATGTTGAAAGCGATATAGGCTACGTTTCTCTTTAAATGACTCCGGATTACTCTGCATGATCGCCAAAACTTGGTTGATTATTGAGTCTGCTTTCTCGAAGTTATCGATGCGAACATAGAAAGTTGCAACGCCAAGCAGGTGTCCAGCGGCGGTTGAATCCTTCTGAGTCAATGAATCCAGTTGTTCTTGCGCGACCTTTTTTGCGCTGTCAACGTCGCCAAATCTCTCGTAGAGTTGACGCAGATCTTCGCTTACGTCGTTGTATGTATCGTAGTCAGAGGGGCAAATCTTTTTCACTTTGTCTCGCGTGTTTGAGAGAAATTCAATGGCTGAGTCATTGCGATGTTTGTCCATGTAATAGCGCGTGACTTCGTTAAGTTGACTGGTCAAATCAGTCTTTCTCAAACCGTTCCGCCTAACTTCGCGGTTTATCTTTTCTAGGTGTGCTTCCACTAAGTCGTAAATGATCTGTTCGTCTGCTTTAGTGTCGGCATTCTTCAGCGCGTATAGAATGCCATTCCAAATTGTTCGCGTCACGTCACTATCGACGTTTGCAACTGGCATATCGCGATACGATTTGAGCACCAATCTGTACTGCTCAAAAGCTCTTGCTTTGTCCCCGTTGGAGAGCAGTGCTGACGCATTGCGCACTCGCGCATTGAGTAGTCCGTAAGGATCTACTTCGGCGCGCTTTTCCGCCAATTGCAATTGCTCTAATGACGACTGTAAATGATCGACGTTCTTCCTTTTGCGTTCATCAGACGCGAGCCTGTCGAGATAGGCCAGCTCCTCAGTATTTCTCAGCGCTGTTAGATTTTGTTGATAGTTCTTTAAAAACTTCCTCTGCATTGAATGTGCTTTATCTGAATCAGCGGAAGCAGCGAGTGCATTCAATGTTGCACGACCGATAGCGATGAGCTCTTCAGTGTGCTTCTGCTTGCGATAAGTGTCACAGAGCGACAGGAGCGTATCAAAAACGTCGCTGCTAAGACCTGCTACTTTGAGGCCAAGCTTAAACGATGTTTTCAACATGGATTCTCGCAAGTCATCAGTTAGTATCGCCGAGCCAGAGTTGGCTCCGCCCGCAACTACAAAGAAAGTGTCCGGCGAGCCGGCGATGTGTAGCCACTCGGCTGCCGCCATATTGTCGGACTTTTTGTCAGGTGTGAGCGGTGCAACGTTTGCAATCGCGACTGCCCGTTGTAAATTTCGAAGTCCGTCATCAAGTCCAGGAAGAGCTGCGAGCTGCAAAAGTATTGGAACAAGTCTTACACTATTTGCTCCACTACTTTTCTCAACATCGGAAAGCCGCTTTAAGAGTTTAAACTTTGTCTCCTGCCTCACATCCTGACCCATAAACAAGGTGGCTCGCAATTGCATTGCTTCCACATGCGGGTCACCAGAGCGCGGAATCTCGCCGGAAGCCGGACTCTTCGCCCAGGTTTTGTATGCTGCATCAATCTGTTGAGCGTAACTTAATTCTGAAGCGGCGCTCGCGAACAGAGGTGATGCCAGAAGTGCAAAACAACAAGCTGTAATGCAAAATCGCATTTGTTGAAAGCCACCTGGTTTACCGTCGCGCCTGCAAAAGCCCAAAGCACAGACCCTTTCAATTTGTGGGCACAATTTAGTCCTCTGACATCCTTCTTATGCCCAACTTTTTAGAATTTCATTTAAACGGCTAAATCGTATAATTAATCAGCCGACTCTGGTTCAACCATAAATTCACATCATCCAGTTTGCTGACGAGACTATGCACGAGTATTTTGAAATGAGTCTCTATACGGAAATTACTTAACCTTGCGGTCGCATTCTATAACCGACGCGTGAGATGTTTTCGATCATCGACGTTTCCAGATCATCATTAAGATCGATCACTTTCCGAATTCGGCGGATTGCCACGCGCAATCCTTCCGCTGTTGCATCAGAATCATAATTCCAAACACGATCCAGCAAAACTTGCGCGCTAAAAATCTGGGTTGGGTGACGCATTAAAAATTCGAGTAATGCAAAATCTCGAGGCAGAAGACGCAATTGCTCACCGCCCCTACTCAGCTCAAATTTCGTAGGATCGAGCGCCAAAGTACCCCACGTTAGCACTCCCGTATTACTCATCGTCGGTCTGCGCAACAAAGATCTTACTCGCGCCGCCAGCTCTTTCAAGTGGAAAGGCTTTGTCAGATAATCATCGGCGCCAGAATCGAGCCCCTGTTCTTTCTGCGAGATTTCACTCATCCCCGTAAGCATGATGACGGGAGCACCACCACCGGCAGTGCGGTATTCTCGCAAGATAGAAATGCCACTCTTGCCCGGCAAATCCCAATCAAGAATGATGACTTCGTATGTTTGACTCTTAAGCACTTCCATGGCGTCGAGTCCGTTGTGAATGGTATCAACGGTGTGATGTTCGTCTTTCAGCATGTCACTTATCGTGACCGCCAAGTCTTCATCGTCTTCAACCAACAATACTTTCGCCATGTCCATTAATATACCGCCTAACCCCCTCTGTTGACAGCCTCCACTGGCATAATGTCCGTATGCAAGCGCGTCTGTCCCTCACAAGCAAAGTTTTGCTCTTCGTTTCTGTGCCCCTTCTGATTCAGCTGGGACTGCTCGCGGCGCTTGCACACTTGCAGAAGCAAGCGGAGGACGCGCTGCAAGCATCCGCCCACAGCAAAGCGGTCTCCGAGAAAATTCAAGAGATAACCTCCGACATTTTTGAGTTTTCTAAGCGTTACCGCTCCCAGGAAGCACTTGAAAACACACCTCTTGATGATGACATTGGCAGAATGTTGGTAGCGAAGGTCTGGCACGACTACGACGACCTGAAAGAACTGACGAAGGCTCAACCCGAGATTTTCAGCACCGTCATCGCATCGGAAAGGACAACGAAACAAGCACTTGATATATACCGGCAGATAAAGGAAATCTGGGCAAAAAACGATGCAGGCAGCTTGAGAGAAAAATTGATCCTGGCTCGTCGAATGCGCCAGGGGAAGATGGAAAGAATTGTCAATCAACTAATTTCCATCTCCGACGAACAGAAAAAAGTTTATGACAAGGCACCGGAAGAGCAAACGATCTTCCGGAAAAAGGCACAGACAATAATGTTTGCGCTTGGTGTATTTGACCTGGCTCTGGGCGTCTTGCTGGCGCTGTTTCTCACAAAGGGAATCACCAGTAGATTGCAGCGAGTCAGTGAGAACACCAGCAATTTGGCAGCTGGGCTGCCATTGCATCCAGTGATGCAGGGAGCAGATGAGATCGCCAATCTCGATCAAGTTTTCCACAAAATGGCCAATGATTTGAAAGAGGCTGCACGTAAAGAACGGGCGGTTGTGGACAACGCGGTCGACTTCATATGTACTATCGATGCAAATAATCGTTTGATTGCAGCAAATCCTGCGTCGAACGCTTTACTTGGAATGGAACCTGATGAGTTGATTGGGAAGTATGCGATTGATTTGGTCACCGAATCGAACAAAAGCAAAGCAGCAAATTTCTTTGAAAAACTCAAAACACAGGAAGTAACCGCCCCAGTCGAATTGGAATTGGCGACCAGCAAGGGCGAAACAATTGAAACATCTTGGGCGGCGCATTGGTCGCAGGCAGAGAACTCGATTTTTTGTGTCGTCCACGACATTACAGAGAGACGCCGAGTAGAAAAGCTCAAGCAAGAAGTAACGGCGATGATTACCCACGATTTACGCTCGCCTCTAAATACTGTTGTAAATGTCCTCGGTTTCCTCGAAGAGGTGACAAAAAAAACGGACGATGAGCGGGCGCCACGCTACATTGATATGGGGCGCCGCAATACAGACCGCATGCTTTCTCTTATCAACGACCTTCTTGATATAGAGAAAATAAAATCCGGAAATATGAACCTTGAAATCAAAGATTTTCGCATCGAACATTGTTTTACTTCCTGCGAAGACTTGACGGCTACTGCGGCTGAAGAAGTTGGCGTCAAGCTGAATTTTACAAATTGCACTACAAAAGTGAGTGCAGATCAAAACTTGATAGATAGGGTTCTATCCAATTTGGTATCGAACGCCATTCGATATTCGCCCAAAGGCAAGGCAGTGGAAATTTTCTGCGATGAAGCGGATGGCTTTGCCCGCATTGCGGTGAAAGATGAAGGGCCGGGTATACCAGCCGATGAGATTTCGACGGTCTTCGAGCGCTTCAGGCAATTGAAGAGTGGAGGCGCGAAAAACAAAGGCGGCTCCGGTCTGGGGCTGACCATCTGCAAAGCCATCGTAGAAATGCATGGCGGCAAGATTTGGGTCGAAAGCGCCGGTGAAGGTAGCACTTTCTTCTTCACCCTGCCCCTGTCCCAAAAATCACCTTAGTTATGCAGCCGTAACAAACTAATCACGCAGCCGTAACTTCGCCGCCCTATCTTAAGGGCAAGCTCAAGTTCGCCCCTTCTCCATCCTCACGCAGCAGCCAGCGAATACAACACGCTCGAGAAGCTGCTTCCACGTGCCGATTTTCCAACGCCAGGAGGTTTTCCATGGTTGAAATTAGTGCAAAAGACCGAGCCGCAGATGCCGCTTACGAACTAGCCACAAGCCCAAGAGACGAGCTTGCCGGTGCTAGAGCAGAGCTGAATGACATCTGGCAGTCCGGCAACCTCTCATCTACGGATATCGGCAGAAGCCTGGAAGACAACAATTTGCTGGCGCCATTGGCTCTCTACGATAGTGCCAATTTAGACACCGACAACAATGGCTCTTATTCCTATCCAGAGTTGATCGAAGCAGCCAACTCTTCAGACTCGGACGAACTTACTAGAAATTTGGCAGAGTATCTGGGGACTGAAGTCTCTATGCGTGGATACTCAGAACTAACCGCCGCAGAGCTGAGAGGTATGTCCGGCACTCCCAAAGATCCGATCCCCGGCGAGATGGACTTCAATCCAGCAACCATTAGTGACGGAGAAATCGGAAGATCAGAGCTCGCTTATGCTAACCAAAACTTCAATGTGCTCGACGACGACAACAATGACTATGTAACCGCCGACGAGCTAGATAGCTACTTAAGCGAAAATGCAGGCTCTATCTCAGAGTCAGACGCGGCCAAACTTCGCGATCTGAGTGCTCAAGTAGGAACCTTAGAAGAAGGCAGCAATGATGAATTCGGCGATGAGAACAGCGGTTTCACCGGCGAAGATCTCGAAGTAGCGGCCGACGAAATGGCGGACGAACTCAGAGACGCTACTGCTGAGACAGCAGCTGAAGCAACAACTGAAGCACCAACTGAAGCAGCAACTGAAGCACCAACTGCCGAAGAAATTCTGAGCGGAGAAGGTGACGTAGAGGGAGACAGCAACGAGGCACTCGCAACTTTGAGTGATGTCAATTCTTCAACGGAAGATCAATTAGCCGCGATTAAGACCCTTGTAGCTGCAGGTCAGACTACAGCCACTATCCGTGACGCTGATGGCACGTCGCTCAACATCCGTCTGGAAATGCAGCCGATATCAGAAGGCTCTGACAGAAGTTATGTGCAAATGTTTGCCGTTGACGAAAACGGTAGAGAAATGGTGGTATTGCGCGCAGTCACAGATGGCGATGGTTTCGCGCAGCAGAGAGATGCAAATGGAAATTTTGTCTCCTACGTTGGCAGGAAGTGGGGCGAGCAGCATCCAGATAGCGTTTTCGGTGAATAGCACAACGCTCAGACGTTCCTACAACAAACCCCAATAATAGGAGATAGACATTCACAGATTCGATGACATTGATATTGCAAAGGTGACATACGAAAAGGACAAAGGAGGCGAAGGAAGAAGCTTACAAGTCAATCTTGCAGATGTCTCACGCGATGAATTTCAAGCGATGAACAAAATCATGCAAAATCATGACAGACCAAATTGCCTTCCAAACTGTGACCTGGATTTCAACCCTGGTGAACACAAAGGGGCAAAGCTCATAAACGCATTGGAGCGCAGAGGATTCAATGTTGAGTTCGACAAAGAGAACCGCACAATTGAAATTTCCAAGGAACTGAAACTCGGCGAAATGGCGAGAGAGTTCAAAGTCGGAAAACTCGACTTCACGCCAAGACACGATTTCCGACATGGACACCTGGAACACGATCATCCCAACAGATTCGGATGGAGAGAAAGACTAGCATGGCGCGCAGCGAAGAATGCCTAAGAAGCGTAAGTCACTAGCGAGCCCAAATACATCTTCTATTTAAGAAAACAAGTTTCGGGCAAGAAACGGGAGCCGCGTGGAAAGCCGATCAATCCGGCTTTCCACAACGCATATCAAGTTACAAGTAAAAAACATCCGTTTCAACGCAGGTCATTGATCCATTTTACAAGTGCTAAAGCTGCGGCTGCTGAATTTTAAGAACTTCCGCTGTTTCCTCTCGAACTCTTTTGCACATCGCGGCGTCCTCAATTAAGGATTGTCCATAAGACGGAATGATCTCTCTCAAGCGGTTTGACCAACCATTGGACATCTTTTCGCCAAAGCACTTTTGAAGCAGCTCAAGCATAATCCAGACAGCGGTTGAAGCCCCGGGCGAAGCGCCCAGCATGGCAGAAAGCGAGCCGTCGGACGCAATGACAAGTTCCGTCCCAAATTGCAGAACACCACCACGCTTCTTATCCTTCTTCACGATTTGCACGCGCTGTCCTGCCACTTGCAGATACCAGTCGTCATCTTCAGCTCGCGGGAAGAACTCACGTAATGCGGCGAAACGTTCATGATGCGATTCGAAGACCTGTCCAACCAAATACTTCTCGAGCGCAAAATTATCCTTACCAACTGCCAGCATTGGCATTAGGTTCTCGGGATCGATACAAGTGAACAGGTCCAAATAGGATCCATGCTTCAAAAACTTCGTGGAAAAACCTGCGTATGGTCCGAAGAGAAGCGCTGTCTTTCCATCAACGTGCCGAGTATCAAGATGTGGAACCGACATCGGCGGCGAACCAACATCTGCTTTGCCGTAGACCTTTGCATGATGCCTGGAGACAATTTCTTGATTATCGCAGCGAAACCAAATTCCGCTCACAGGAAACCCAGCATAGCCATCGGCTTCCGGGATTTCAGATTTTTGCAACAGCGGTAACGACCCGCCACCGGCACCGATGAAGACGAATTTTGCCTTGACGTCAAAATGTTCGCCGCCTTTGTCATCTTTCACTTTTAAGTGCCAGGAAAAATCCCTATCACGATGAATATGTTGCACACGCGAAGAGAAATGGACAGAACCATCTTTGCGGCGAAAACACTTCAAAAGCAGCTGAGTGAGGGCGCCGTAGTCCACGTCAGTTCCGCTCACCATATAGGTCGCAGCAATCTTTTCATTAGGATTACGCCCCTCCATTATCAATGGAGCCCAACTGGCAATTTTGGAATGGTCGGAAGAAAACTCCATTCCGCTGTAGCAATGGTGCGCGGACAAAGCGTCAAAACGTTTCTTGAGGAATTCCACATTTTCAGCGCCTCGAACCAAACTCATATGCGGAACCGAATGCAAGAACTGTTGTGGATTCTTGATTAATCCTCGTTTTACTAAATAGCTCCAAAACTGCCGAGAAAGATCAAACTCCGTGTTGATTTCCAGAGCTTTCGAAATCTCAACGCAACCGTTTTTCTCCGGCGTGTAGTTAAGTTCGCACAAGGCTGCATGTCCGGTTCCTGCATTGTTCCAGGCGCTCGAACTTTCCTGTGCGGCATCCTCTAGCGCTTCAAAAATCTGAATATCGATATCTGGCTGCAATTCTTTGAGTAGGACAGCCAGCGTCGCACTCATAATGCCTGCTCCAATCAAAGCGACATCAGTGTGGATCAGTTTATTCTCGTGACGTCCAAGCATTCTTGCATCTACCTACTTAGGTTGAGTCTCCGTTTCTGCCGGCTTGGCTATACCGGACATCCATCCGAGGACCCCGAGTGTCAAGTCATCTTTAAACTGCCCTGCCTCAAAAATCAGATGCTCGGTATTGCCGATGATGACAATACTTTTGCTAGGGGTCGCAAGCGTATCGAACAGCTCCAATGTGCCACTCTCTTTTACGAGCTTATCGTCATGTCCTTGAAAAAGTATTACCGGCTTGCTGGTGATTTTGCGCGCCGCCGCAAGGTTTTCATTCATGAATTTGTTGAACTGAACGAGTTCTTCGGCGGATAGATTTAACCTCGCAGACGGGTCATTAAGCCATTCCTGACGCAAAGCAGATTTTCCGGTAGCTTGATTTACTACAGACTTTCCGACTTCCATCGGCCTTGTTTTATCAAAGAAAAGCTCTGTTCCTACTTTTAAAGCAGTACCAAGTGAATTATGCCGGGCACCAGAAGGAACCGAACAAATTAGGCCATCCACTAATTCCGGTGCTTCAGCAACCACCCGCAGTGCAATGGCACCGCCCATTGATTCACCCAGAATGAAGAGGGGAAACTTCGCATAATCGGCGCGCAGTCGGGCAGTGACTTGTTTGAGATCTTGAACACACTCGTTCATAGAAATCTTTTCGAGCCCGCTGGCGTCCACGTATGTTCCAAAACCACGTACGTCAAATGCCACGGTTATTACACCTTCGCGCGCCACCCTTTTCGCGAACGATTCGAAAGAGCGATGGTGCAGCCCAAGACCATGCACACAAACGATGACAAACCGAGTGGGAACATCAGGATCCATCCAAACATAACCAGGGGCCTCTGATTGCTTGAATTGTCGGCGCCACGGCGACAACACTCTATTAGGAGTTGCCGAAACCTTGGAAGAATATGAGCTGTTGTTAGCATCGATTGGATCCGGCACCACTATTCCAGCCGATGCACCGAAGCAACCAGCTATGAAGAGCGGCACCACATCTGGTGATACTTTCCCCTCCTTCGCTTTCACATAATCAGCGAAGATGCGCTTTGCATTCGTATCGCGAAAAATCCAAATAGCCCGGTCATAGCATTTTTTAGCTTCATCCTGGCGCTTCAGTTTTTCAAGGGCGAGTGACACCTGCAATATTGCCCATCCGGTTTCGATGTCATCGGGCCCGTAGAAATTGCGTGTGAATCGATAGAGTTCATCGTAGTATTTATAGCTGTTCTGGTAATCACCCTGATGCCATTTCACCCCACCCATACCAGCCAATGCGATCTTTGCGATGATACTCATGTCGCTGGGAATGAGCTTGTCTAGCGTTTCCCGATAAAGCTGTTCTGCTTCCTTAAACTCACCCTTGCCAAATTTCGCTTCCGCCATTCCGAGTTTGATCATTGAACGGGTGTAGGACTTCCCATTGTTCAGCCTGTCCGCTTTCGCGCTCAGACGATAGGTTTCATCATGATTTTTGCGGTAATAACACGCCGCCAGGTCCATCAAAGAATCGGAATTTTCATCGGCTTTTACAAGGTCTTCAAAGATTTGTTTTGCTTTCGGAAAAGTCGACACCGATTGCGCATACAGAACTGCTAATTCATTCTGCAACTTAGCATCTTTCGGATTAGCTTTGACCTTCTCTTCGCAGGCCGCCACTTCTGCAGCGGTAACATTGCTTGGCGGCGCTTCGGTGACATTGCTGGACGGCATATCAGTGAGGTTGTGAGGCGGCGCTTCGGTTATGTTCTTAGGAAGCGTATCGGCGCCTTGTGCAAAGACCGCCATCTGGCAAAGCAAAGGAGCCAGGAGCGCAACCGCGCTGCAGGTTATCTTCTTGCGATTGGTCATGGCTCCACCTCTGCTCACTTTTCTAAGTATTTATCCACAGCCTTCCATCGATCATCTCTTCGAAAATACTCAATAGCGTTTGCAATCGCTTCATCTGCGGAATCGAACTCCAGCAAGAATGAGCATGATGCCGATGCAGCATTCGGCAGACATGACTTTACTATCCACTTACCATTTAAGCTGTAAAGCCAGAGTTTGTGATGGTCATCGCTGGCAGTTACGCGAGTGCCAGCATTGCCCCCGCCATCTAAGTCTGCCACCTTCTCGCTATACACTGCCAATCCGGCGTTGCGCATGCGCTGTAAATGGGGAGTTTCAAAATTACTCATTGAAATTATCCGGAAAGGTGACTTCTCGCCGATCAATGTATATAAGTGCACTGAAATTTGCAAGTGCGGCCTCTAGCTGGCGTCAAGTACTCTCTCGGAACTCTTTTACAAGCCTGTCCACTTCTTTTGCTGTTTCTTCTTGACTGAGAGTTTCACGACTCAACCCGACGGAGGTCATCTGTCCTTCCAGATCATCATCAAACCAGAAACGCAGTTCGAAATCTTCAACTCTGAATACAAACCACTCAGTCGTAAGAGGCTCAGCACTTTGGCGTTCGAGAAATGCTTTCCACTCTTGATCCGTTGTGTTCGCCGGCACAGGAAGTCCGCGCCTTGTTCTGCCGGACTCGAAGGGTTTTCCTAACTTACGAAGGACGTCCGAACTCTTGTCCGAAATGACCACGCCATTCGGCATATCACCCTTGTACGCCGAAAACTGCTCATACTGAAGAGGAAATAGGTCTGAGTGAAAGAAATGCCTTTTATCCTGGTCGTAAGTAACGGTAAATCCATTAAAATGAAATCGATACTCAAGAATAGAGACTTCTTCGTACTGAAAGAGAAAAGGCTCCTCACACACGCGCCTGCGTAAAGCCTTATACGGTTTGTTTCTTCGATCAGTGCCGAAGAGGTTAGTTATCAAAGGATAGAAAGGCGTGTCTTTTGAAAGTGTCATCAGCATTTGTCTAGTCGTATGGACGGCTACTCACCAAAAATTCGAGCAGCATCTGCTCGGTTCTCACAAATTTCAACAGATTCCGCTTATATTGTACTGCCACCTTTATCCTAGTAATTACACTGTTTTCGTTGCAACGCTATTCAGGTAACATCGGAGAAAAGAAGATTCTCAATGCACATGAGCGCCGATGCTTCCATGAATGGAACCTCCAGATTTCTAGAAGGCAAATACAAATTGGTAAGAAGACATTCGCCCAAGGACGGAGACTTCAGAGGGCTGTGCGCGACAGTCCTGTTGCTCGCGCACCTATATCCGACTAAGTCCAGAGAGCTCTACTAGCAGGATTTGTAGGCCAAGAACAATTGTATGAAATTCAACAGGTAATTATTTTTGAACTCACATCGGTGTCTCGCTGCCACTATCTTTCTAGCTTGTGCAACTGTCGTTTTCAGCCCACTTTATGTGGGAGACCTTTACGGAGTATCAATCCATTTCCAAAGCGTTTGGTTAAGCTGTTTGATTTGGTGCATGCTGGTGGCTGCCACCGGAGCATTTGGGATCTGGTATCTCTATCTAAAAGCTGTTGATAACGTCGATCAAAGTGGCGCATATTGGGTTAAGGTTGGACTTGCAATTTTCATGCTTTGGGCACTCACGGTTGGCAACCTCGATTACTATTTCGCTACGCTTATTGGCGGCAACGATAGAGTACACCAGCTTGAAAAAACTGTTGAACTCAGCAGTGATTCAAAGCTAGTCTTGTATTGGTGCATAGGACCACCTCTCAGCCCCTGTATCCTCATTCTCGCAATTCAAAAGCAATTACCTTTTGGAATGGTGTTGGAAAAGAACCTCCACAACAAAGAAGGTTCAACAGAGTGCACCCTAAGTGTGGAGGGAAACACTGCTCACCTGAAGTATGATTCAAAATCCTTCAATTTCCCGCTGGAAACGGAATTCTAGGCACTTCTAGCTTTTCTCTCGCATCTTCAATTAACCGTGCCTTCTCGATGAAAGTCACACTTTGCGATTCACCCATCCGCCGGTATGAAATCTGAGTGCTACTGCAATCGCCGAAATTGTGGCCGATGCGGTCATAGCTATCCAGACACCGTTTGCTCCCATTCCCATCTGCAAGGACAAAATCCAGGCAAGCGGCAGGCGTATTATCCAGTTGGAAACAATTGAGATCCACATGGTTATTTTGGTATCGCCTGCACCCTGCAGGGCCCCGCTGAGTATGGCATTCACCGCCTGGGACACTGCGCCAATGGCGCCTATTTGCAAGTAGCTTGTCGTGGCCTCAATGGTGGCAGGATCGTGCGCACTCATCATCAAGGCTAATTGACGAGCAAAGGCGAACACCCCCACGGCTATGGCTACAGTCAAGCACACTGCAATGCCTGTCACCGTCCAGCCCGCACGAAATGCTCTGTCGACGCGTTTAGCCCCAAGATTCTGCCCGACGATAGACGCAACAGCCAAACTCAAAGCAAATTCCGGCATGAACAATAGCGCGTCTATGCGCATACCGACAGTCCAAGCCGCCAATGGCGCAGTGGGGTGCTCCACTTTCGAGAGTATGAAGAACAGACCGAACACACTGAACGTCCAGCTCAAGCGCTGCAACGCTGCCGGCACTCCGATATTCACAATGCGTTTGAGAAGCGAAGAGGAAAGAGGCAAAAGCTGTCTCAAACTGCCTTTCAACTGAGATCTCTGCACAAACACGATTGCCACAATGGAAGCACATACCGCGCCTGCAACAGCAGAGGCGGCTATGCCCCTCACGCCCAGCCCGGCGATAGGCCAGTTGTAGACCACTGTCAGGTAATCACCAGCGATGTTGATTGCTACTTCAACGCAAATAATCACAAGCGGAATGCGCGCGTTACCTATAGCGCGGAAAGATGCATTGGCAATGCAGACCAAACTGTATGGCACCAGATATAGTGCGTACACTGTTAGATAGAGATTGCCCTGCGCATTGACGTCCGGTTCCTGGCTGACCAGGGGGACAACACAATGCGCCGTAAGAATAGCCACCACTGTGAGCACAAGACCGACGAGAATCGACAGTGAAAGCGATTGCGCCGTGGCAAAATCAGCTTCGGCCAGATCCTTCTTTCCGAAGGCTCTGGACACGACAGCGGTTGTTCCCACGCCCAGGGACATGAGAAATACCTGAAAGATGAATATAACCTGCTCGGCAAGCCCGACTGCGGCCTGCGAAGCTGCTCCCAGCTGCCCAGCCACTTGAACATTCACCAGCGCGACGATCGCGCTGGCAACTGTCGCAACCAGCAAAGGCCAAGACATTACCCAGATGGCTTTCCATAGACTGCCGGATACGAGCGGTGCTTCGTGAGCGAGTGCTTGGATGCCCTCAGTTGTTTCTGCTTCGAACATTGAACTACCAGTGTTTAATTGACCGCGCGCAGGCGCCAAGGAATGCTTGGAACTCTTTTCCATTGCCAGATTACCTTATTTTGTGAGTGCAAAAAATCGCCGATCAGCTTGATCGGCTTAGATGCGCTCTGACGGTAATCATCTAACGAATTAAGATTTATAGGCGAGCAAACAGCTGCAACAGCAACGAGCCAAACGCTCTTGCCCAGTCAAAGAAAAATCGATACAACCGAATGAACGGCTCAGCGAATGACCGTCGGCGCTGAAAATAAGTTAGCTGGAATCATCGAGATTCTCCTATATCGCCTCCGAGCATAATAGGTTAAGGCACGTCTGTCTGCAATATTTTTGCCGCCTTTGTAACGGACGATTCTGGTCTCATTAACGAGGATTGCAATACCTGGTTCACGATGGTTTCACGCTAATACCAGCAAAGTTGAGCAATTGTTTTCTCCGAACTTCGCTAATACTTTTCCAGCGTTCTGAGCAAGCCGGTAGCCAATGCGTTTGACTAAAGAATAGTTCTCGCGAGGAGGACATCAATGAAATCGAAATATCAGCCAGATCTTTCTTCCCGTCCGCATCAAATGCACATAGAGCGCCAAATGAGTGCAAGCGCAAGCGATATCTACAAAGCCTGGACCGAGCACTTCGACTGGTGGTTTGCTGAAAAGGGCGAGGTTCTCATGGCGCCCGAAATAGACACTCCATGGTTTTTCAACAACCGCAAAGATTGGGGAAGTCACGCGCACTATGGGCGCTTTATCGAACTGGAACCAAACAAATTAATCGTAACCACCTGGCTTACCGGACCTCCCGGAACTACAGGTGATGAGACACTCATTCGGATTGAATTGACTCCAAATGATAAAGGGACGTTTTTAAAAATGACGCACTCTGGTTTCAGCAGTGAAGCATCGTGCAAAGGTCACGTCGACAATTGGCCCGAAGCTCTTGATGTTCTAGATGAGTGCCTGAGTGGAAGACTAGCAAAAACCTAATGGCATAGTTTAGATGCAAACTCACTTTCCCGATCAGCCACTCGAATGTTGAACATTCACTGCAACGAAAGAATCTTCCGAACGATTTGATCAATTGGATCCGGATTCGACAGCATGCGGTTTTTGATGCTTTCACATGCACCTTGAGTATTTTTGCTTCTAATCATTTCTGTTAGTTTGTGCCGCCAGACATCAGGGTTATTTCCTTTCGCCGTCTTCGCAATACCAAGCTCCTCCAGTCTGAATGCATTGTCAAATTGATCATGTGCAAATGGAGTGACGAGCTGCGGCTTCCCAGCAAGCATAGCTTGAATGCTTGTTCCAATACCGCCGTGATGTTGAATCGCAGAAGCGAGAGGAAACAGCTTATCGAAAGGTTCGTACAACGAATGATGTATGTTCGGCGGTAAGTTAACCGGCAGCATATCGCGAAACTTACAAACAAATATTCCGCGCAAGAGGTGGTTTCTCAATGTTTCTGTAGCGCATTTGAAGTGTTCAGCCCCCTGCGCCATTGCGCTTCCTGCGGTAAACACAATTGGTGGCGCACCGTCATTTAAAAATTCAGTAGTTTTATGACTGATCTCTGCAATTTCTTTGTGTTCAAAAATTGGAAAATCTGTACAAAAAGAATTCGACGGCCAATCTAGTTGGGGTGGAGCAAACCACTCCGGCCAAGCCATTATGACCAGGTCCGGTGAGTGTATCCATTTCGTGAAAACATTCTTGATTGGAGGCAGATTTATTTTTTTCCTGAAATCATTCAAATCGCTGCGACATGCAGCGTCGAGTAAAAACATGTCGAGCATATTAATGTAAAACTGTTTTAGTGCAAGAGGCATCCCCTTTGGTAAAGCACCTGGAGGGCCAACCGGCGGGGAGTAGGCAGAAATAGTTATAGATGGCTGAAGGTGAACAGTCGCGTATTTAGCACCTGTTTGCTCTTGAAGCATTCGAGCAGCAAAAGCTAAAGAAGTTCCAACTAGCAAATCACCTGGTGAATAACGGCTTTTTAAAACATCGTAGGTAAGAGGAAGTGATTCGTTCAATATCTTCCACATTGACTTGAACGCAAAGTACGGGTGCCACACATCCTTGTTCAGAAGAGCCTTCTCATATTGACTGCGATCTCCTATCCCGACAAATTGGAGTTGTGCTGCTTGCACCTTCTCCTCGAAATAAGCACTAGCCAAAAACTCGACCTCATGACCTTGCTGTTGCAAGACTCTGGCAATAGCAATCATTGGATTGATGTCGCCATCACTGCCCAGTGCGAGCACAATAATTTTTCTCTTTGGCTGCAATATGCCTCCGTTGGCTATCCAGGACTACCTACGAATCAAGTTTAGCTCGACTTTGCCGTTTAAGTGAGTAGTTAAAACAATCCTTTCGCACGACACGGCA
>PNLN01000204.1 GCA_013823055.1 Cyanobacteria bacterium DS2.3.42 | reverse complement strand
GCCGGAAGAAGCTAAAGAGTACGGTCTCATCGACGAAGTAATTGCTCGCGAATTGATCGTCAAATAACAGAAACTAAAGTCTGTGCTTGTGATTGCACACTCCAAGCGTGATTTGAGCCTTGGACTTGTGGCAACATTGTGTTGCCAATTTCCTGCGCTTGCAGATGGGCCGCGGGGCTTCAGTCAAGCTCTAGAAATCGAAAACAGCGATAAGGGATTGCTGCGCTCTAGCAAGGAGCCAGGTAAGCAACCGCCAACATTACCCAGAGATTCCATGTTGCATGCAGCAAAGTCACCGTCGGCAAACTACGTGTTCGCTCATAAACGACAGCGAAAATCACTCCCATCACAAAGAGTTGCGGGAAAGTCGCTAGGTTCATATGAAACGCAGCAAAGACCAGGGCGCTGATAACTACAGCGCAAATGATCCCCCACCGGTGGCGTAACCACGGATACAAAAGTCCACGGAAAAGCATCTCCTCAGATAACGGAGCGATTCCACAAAAGAGTATCGACCAGGCAAGAACCCACAGAATGTTGCCCGACATAGCGGCATCGATCATCTGCAAATGCGTATCATTGATAGTCCCCCTTCCTGCCGGCAGCAATAGAAAAATGCAGCGAATGGCGAGGTTAGTGAGAATCATGGCGCAAAAACTAAGTGATACCACTATAAGTAATTTGCCGGTTTGGATTCTCTGAGACTTAAGCCAGAAGTCATTCCACAGTGACATTTTGCCGGGACGGCAAACAAAGAAGTAAACGCTGGCAAGACAAGATATTGCTGTAGCTGCTGCAGTACAAGTACTAATCAAGGAAGCGAAATTGCCGTTAACTTCAATTGGCTTATTTTGCAGAGAGGCAGTAATTCCGGCATAAAGCCCAATGCCTATCCCGATCATAAATGAAACAAATCCCTGCGCGTAAAACACTGCCAAGAGACAACCGTATGCCTTTCGAAAACCATAACTAGGGATCTCTTGTGTCGCAGATTCCGGTTTATTCTGAAAGAATTTTACGATGGCAAAAATTCCAATTACCGAAAACAGTACTCTCAGGATTTGAAAAATGCTGTAGCGTTGAATCCACGAATTCAATGCTTTTTCTCTTGATTCATCAAGTAATTTGCGTATCGGAGATGATTCGGCTAACACAGACTTCAATGCTTCATCATGAAACCAGCCTTCCGGGAGGTTTTCATCAATGACAGTCGCTGCTTTGCCTTCATCGATTGGAGTTTGCGAATTGGAATAGACTTTCTCCAAAAGCGCGATCAGTTCGTTATCTTCGCCTTTTCTCTTGTGATAGTTTTGGAATATCTCATCGGTGCCCTCGTGAGATACGTGCGTCAGAACAGCCAGTCGTGTCACAAGGCCCGTGTCTTTTGGATGCTTATCGACCAGGTCCTTCAAAAAGGTCTGCGCATTCTTTCTTGCCGCATCTGGCGTCTGATAACCGTCGAGTACATTCACTGCCTTGAGCACATCAGGTAGACGAGTGCTGAGATCGGCTTTGCGCAAACCAACGCTGTTCATATCGGCTTGTCGATGGAAATCTAACTGAACCGCATCGGTAGCGTTGGTCGCGCTCTTAGCTTCTTTGGCATACCACTCCTTGGGAATCAGGTTTCCACAAATCATTAAGCCGATCGACAGTGTTGCAACAATCAAAAGCACATCAATCGCCCGCGCTTGTGTTTTTTCCTTGACGCAAAGGCAAACAACTGCGGTGACCAGGGTGGTTAATCCCAGGAGGAAAACTGCTATGGTCCATGTTATGAGAACAACCATTGTCGGGCCTAATTAGAAGTACGCAGCATAAAAGTGTCTACTTACTTTTTTACCCGCAAACGGATTGCGAAACGTCTCCAAGCCTTAGATATGTTGAAGCATGTTGTTTACTATTTTTTGCTTTCGTTGTCTGTGACGTGGGGCGGCTCTAGTTCTTCGGCGCCAAAGTCGGTTTTGCGACCACCGCCGTCTGAGTAAAGCTCTTCTTTGCGTTTGTCTTCCAGCGCCTGTTTCGAATCGCTTGATTGCTCAACGTTTTCACGTTCTTCATGGCAATTTGCGTCTTCCTTGCATTGTTTTTTGCTGGTCATGATGAATTCCTCGGATCTGCGCTTATGAAGACAGCCTTCCGATTCTAGAGTTCCCTAACTTACTAATAATTGAAGTTCGCCACTTTAGTCATCAGGCGTTTGATTCTTTCGTCTTGTGAATCTTGCTGTTTCGGTCCTTGCCATTCGGCCACTGTTTTCAGACCAACTGCGCCGACTGTAAGACTTCCAACAAGCGTTGCTGTTTTGGCCCAGAAACCCATTGGAATGTATTTTGTCGCCAAAGTGGAGGTACCGAATGCCAGACCGACGGCAACATTTCTGTAATCGTCTGCAAATTTGTATGAATACGCCAGGCTTTGGTTTTGATCAATGATTTTTCCGAGATTGCCTGGTGCAAAATCCTGCTCAGGAATTGATGTATCACGATAATTGCTAAACAAAAGAGCTGTCTGACCCACATCTTTGTAGTGAAGATTGTTGGAGTATCGATCGCTCAAGTAGGTGATGGTTTCTAGTTGACTTTGCTTAAATTCAGGATTGCTTTTTGCGCTGTAGATCTCGTACCAGTTCAACTTTCCATCACCGTTTTTGTCGAGCTTTGTTTTATTTTCCGACAAAAACTTTTGTCCTTTTTCATAGTACTCAATATCTCTGGCAGTGTTCGCTAGCAAAACTTTGAACAATTTTAAATCGGACTTTGTAAGTGATGCCATTTGATCGCCATCGAGGTTGGCCAGATCATCGAAGTTGTCTTTGATGGTCTTGAGTGCTGTGCGTTCGCGCTCGTTTAACTCCTTTCCGGCAAGGGCCTTGTCGATTCCAGCTTCGGTCAAGCCATTCGTCCACCGCTCTTTCGCCTTATCGTAGGCACTTTCCCAGTCTTCCATGAGGTTGAGTACATCAAAAGCAGGAGCTGTGTCAGGCGCCTTTCCAGCAGGTTTCACGGGGTCGCTCGAAATCTCCTGTGGAGCCGGCGAAGGCTCTCTTTCGGGAGGTAATGACGGAGTGACGGGACCGAAACGACTGTGAGGTCTCTCGCCAAACTGTGGAAATAGAAATGGAGAAGGCTGGTCGCCGTTTTTCGGCACCATGCCAGCTTGTTCGAATGTCATTACAACATTTTCCGAATAAATTTTGAGGAAGATGCATGTATCTATACGGCGCGCTTGAAATTTTGACAGCGGCTGCTAATTGAAAATCGCTTTTAGCACTGATTGCGTGTCGGCGAGCGTGGGGAAGAGGTGATCCGGATTTTGAGCTTCCAGCTCTTCTCGTGTTGTTCTTCCTGAATTCACAGCCAGGCTGACTGCGCCGTAATGTTTTGCGCAGAGAACATCGAAGATACTGTCTCCGATGACTACGATTTCGTGCGGTTGAAAAATGGTCTTGAAATGCATGTCTGCTCGCACTTTGGCGACGTGCGGAAGATCAAGTCTGCTTGCTGAGTCTGATCCGTAGGCTCCGAGTGGGAAATGATGATTCAGTCGAAAGCGCTCCAGTTTCATTCTGGCGCCGCGTTCGACGTTGCCGGTTAAAAGACCCAGGTAGGCGTTTTCCATCGTTTTCAGCGCCTCCAGAACCTCCGGAATGCCGTCATGAACGATGTAGTGTTTGGTTTCCTTTACCTCTGTCTCCAGATGGACCAAATACTCTTCGATCAAAGAAGGAATGCTTGCCTCTATTTCTTTACTGTCGAAACCGGCGGCGCTCATTATCTCAGTAAGAATTTGCGGATCGGTCTTGCCGGACATGGAGAGTTTGATCGTGTCCGGATCGATGTCGTAGCGATCTTTCAGCACTCTGGAGATGGCGCGACGACCCGCTCCATCTGAAGTGATCAAGGTTTCGTCGATATCAAATAGAACTAGTCTCTTCTGCATTTTTCGCCGTGTTGGAAGGACCGGTACTGCCTGCAGTGTCAACAGTCGGTGGTAGCGCCGGCGGTGCTTGTGAAGTTTCCGTCTCTGCGCCTTCGTAGATGCGAATTTGATCGCGACCGCTGTTCTTCGCAACGTACAGAGCCTTGTCTGCTCTTTCTACGAGTTCTGCCACACTGCCTGCTTGTTTCGGGAATGATGCCGCACCGATGGAGACGGTGATTCTTCCCAGTCCGGGTACGTGGCTATTGCGAATTTGGCTGCAAATACGATCTGCGATCAAAGCTGCTTCGAAGAGCGATGTCTCGGGCAGAATGACGCCGAATTCTTCGCCGCCGTATCGTGCCGGAGTGTCTCCTGAGCGGAGTATAGTCTTGAGAATGGAGGCTACTTGGCGGATGGCGGAGTCGCCGACTGGGTGCCCGTAGTTGTCGTTGATCACTTTGAGCTTGTCGAGATCGACCATGAGCAGCGAGCAGGATGTGCCCTTTCTCTTGGCCAGGTTGAGGTCTTCTTGCAGGCGGTTCTTGAAGTAAACGTGATTGTAGAGCGTGGTCAAACCGTCGGTAATTGCTTGATGTTTGACGGTGGCAAATAGATGCGCGTGTTCAATGGCGACGGCTACCTGATCGGCAATCGCTGCTACTAGGCGAACTTCAGTCGGTGTCCACTCTCTTGTATTTTCGGTTTGATGAACGACGAGCAATCCTGCCAATCTGTTTTCACTGACCAGTGGTGCTGCAATCAACGAGCGCGAGCCGTTTTGATCCAGGAAGTGTCGGAAAGGCATGGCGCGTGAGTCCATGTCGATGTCGGTGATCACCGCAATCGGAGCTTCCTGCACTGTGTTTGCGTCGGGTGGCAATTGCACTAATTCGCCGTCTTCGATTTCCACGCAGGTGCTATAGCCATTGCTGAGGCGGTCAAGATCGATGCCCAAAATTGTGTTGCGTCCAGTTGAAAATTCCGCGCGCATTTCCGCCGGAATCATTGGCTCGAGCTGATCGTGGGTTGAATTTGGATTGAGCGCATCGGCTGTCTTTGCCTGGAAAGTCGACATGGTAGTGGCAAGAAGATTGGCAGCTCGAGTCGATTTGATTACCGGCGTGTGGGAGACGCGGAAGTCCAATTGATCCGGATAGAGGCTCACGCCTTTAACAGAATCCAGATGTCCGGCGTGGCATTCGTGCGTGACAACGAGCGGTCCTTCGTTGCGCGGCTGCGCGATTTGAACGCGCTCGACTCCGAGGGCTTTCAACAATTCGCCTGTGACCGTATTCAATATAGTGTCGAGATCGAGCGAGCTTCTGACCGAGCGTACGATGTGATTGATCAGGATTTCTTGCTCCGCCATGGACTTAGTGCGGTTATAGAGGCGGGCATGTTGCATGGCGAGCGTGACCTGGCGAGCGACTGCTTCGACCAATTCCAGCTCATAGTCCGTCCAGACGCGCAGGCGGTCGCACTGATGCACGAGAATGATGCCCAGCGGTCCTTCATTGGTGGTGATCGGGCAGGCGATAAGAGAGCGGATTGATTTCCAATCTTGCGATTGCTCTTCGGTCGCGTTTTCAAACAATGGCGTGTTGACGCCGTCGTCGAGCACGTCCAGGGAAAGAATCGAACCTTGTTGCAAGATCAATTTGAGCACGCTGTGCTTTGTGATCAATATAGATTTGTTGGCGAGTTCTGTGCCGCCTCTTTGCTTATCTGTCCAGACATAGTCGAACATCAGCTCGTCATCGGAGGTGTCGAGCGTGCAATGCGTGTCCACAAGCGCCAGGCAGCAGCGGCTGGAGCCGAGAGCGGTGCCGAGTTCGCGCACGGTGGTGTTCAAAATCTGGTCGAGGTCCAGTGACTTGCGAATGGACTCGGAAACCTGATCGGTCATGTTCTTCATGTCCTGGTTCAATTCCAGGCGTGCGGCCATCTGGTTGAACGCTCGGGCAAGAAGTCCGAATTCGTCGCGGGCGGACACATTTACGCGCTTGGTGAAGTCGCCGTGCCCGATAGCCAGTGATTCTTTGACAAGAACGCGAATAGTGCGCGTGAAATGCATAGTTGCCCAGAGGGCGAGTCCGACTGAAACGACCACACAAGAGACGGCGATGGCAGTCAGTAAAACTAGCCAGTCATGAGACTGTCCGTAAATTTCAGCGACGGGCACGCCGACGACGAGCAGCCAGTTTGTAGTCGGAACATGATCGAATGCATATGCTCTGGTGACCGGGTCGGCGATGCCGACTGCTTCATAGCTGCCTCTAACTGCCTTGGAGCCGGCGGTTACTGATTTTGCTTTCGAGAAGTCTTTGCCCTGCCAATATTCATTCTGCAGTGTGCGTGCGATTACTCTCTTTTGGCTGTCTACGACTGCGATTACCGTGCCTGACTCGTCACCCAATCCGCGGAAGAGGCTGAGCACCGAATCGATATCGACGGAAGCTAGAAGTACTCCCTTACCTTGAACCGGGCAGACCACGAGCACTGAAGGCTCACCGCAAACCGGTGAATGGGTGTAGCCGGAAATCGCTGCTACTCCGGTCTTTTCGACCGATGCGATGAAATCTTTGGTGATTGGATCGAGGGTTACTGATGACGTTCTCGCCGTCACTCCTTCGTCCCCGCGCTCAGCTGCAGCAATCAGCTTGCCGTCTTTCAAGAGCGCCAGGTCGTGCCATTGCTTTTCTGCCTTCAGGGCTGTTTCAAAAATCTTTTGTGTGGCGTCTGCCTCGCCTCCGCGCAGCGCAGCAAGCGATGCGATGGCGCCGGCTGTATCCAGCTGCGTTTGCGTCCACTGGTGGAGACTGCGAACAGCAATGGCGGCCTGGAATGTGGTGGCACGCGATGCTTCTTGTCTCAGTGTCTGGTAAGACTTGTATAAAGTGAAACTGCCGATGGCAATTAAAGGCGCAGCCACTCCAAGACACAAGAGGAGCATTCTTGTGCGGATACTACAGGGATTAGATAGCGATCTCAGCAATGCCAGACCTGCTTATGCGGAGTGGAGAATATCGGGTGCCATCCACCGGAGCCAAGGATTCCAGGGAAATTATAAGTGTTATTTAAAAGAGTAAAAGAGTCTATTTGTTTTAGAAATGACGTTTTTACTAAATGTAGTGGGGAAAACACGTAGTCTTTTAGGTTAATTCGATCGTTTTGACGTCGCCAAAGCTCGTTCTTGAGCGGTTTCCTTCTCGGCTGTGAGCAAACATTCAAATGCTCTATCAGTATCGATTGGCACTTTATTTTCCAGGTCTAGAGTGAGCCCCATCCGCATGGCCACGAGGATTTCCTCGCCCGCTCTCTCTTTGTTTCCCTGGCGCAAGTAGACGTCCACTTTCACCATCCGCGCCACCAGGCATTGCTCGTCGAATTCGAGAGCGCGTTCCGAAAGGTTAATGGCATCGGTCAGCTCACCGTCTGCAAACGCTGCACAGGCGGCAGCTGCGAGCAATGTGCCCTTGAGTTCGCCATCCACATTTGGATAATTGGAGGTGAGAAGAAATGACTGCCGGGATTTTTTATATTCACGGCGGCGGTAAGTAAGAATGCCTTCAAGAAAGTTTGCATATAAGGGATGGCGATATTCCGACTTGAGGCGGCCGAGCAATCGCTTCGCCTGACGGCGCAGACCGGCGCGGTCGTAGAGAAGTCCGACACGGAAGGCCAGGCGGGCGCTTTCAGGACTGGCGTGCCAGGTGGAAATGGCTCGTCTGAGTTCGTCGGAAGCTGCCGGTCTGGTCAATTCTGAGAACCAGAGTCTGACGCGGGCAGTGCGCATCAACCAAACGTACATTGCACCGAGGATGACGTGCACCATAATCAGTGGCATACGGGCCGATGCGGCGCCTGTGGTCATAGCCAGGCTCCATTTTGTGCCTCCAAAACCGACCAGAGAAAGAATCGGTTCGGCAATCAAATTAAGTCCCAGTACAAATGCAGCCGTGTAACCAATCACTGTGGAAAGAAACGGATGCGGGCGGAAGAGCAAAGCCGGTAATAACAAGAGCGCCAGAATGCACTGGACGATCTCGCCTGAAAATAAGGATGGCGTGATGAATCGCTCTGAGGTCAAACCGGCAGGAATGGCTTCATACCAGATAAATCCGTAGGTGAAGCTTTTGATGAAACCGCCGAGAAATTCGGTAGTTATCGTTGTTGCCCTCAAATCGAGGAAAACAAAGAGAGGGAATATAACGAATACGACCAACCGCCAGGCGAAGGCGCGGTCTTCGTCATTTAGATCTTCTTTTGAGAGCCGATAACGCTCAGTCCACAAGCGATATAGCGTACTGACCGCTATGACGGTTGTGAGAAGTGCTACGCACCACAGGTAAACCTGATTCATATGAGTTTCGTGTAACTTCTGGAGGATTCCGAGGCTTGTCATTATAGGTAAGCGTCGGACGTCAAGCCTGAAATCTAATTACTCCTTGGCAACATTGCCTTGTTTTGCAATTGCGATCTCACGAGGGATAAGGTCAGGCAGTGATAGATCCAGCCATTTTCTTTCTTGCGCTGAATACAGATCAACTTCTGCTCGATCGTAAAGACCAGCTTTATTAAGTAAAACGGCCCGGTGAAAAAGCCCGTCTCCAACCTCGGGCAATACCTTGATGGCCATCGTATAGGCCCAGACTGCATTGCCCCAGCGTTCGGTGTTTGCCATTTTCGACTGGGGAACCCTCAGCAGGCGTTCATCCTCAGCCAAACCTATGGCTATAAACGCCTTGCCCCGAAGTAGTGATTCGGCGCCTAAATCTTCAGCCAATTTCTTGAAGCTGGCTATAGCCTGGTCTGTCTTTCCCTGGGCGTGGCGAACCCACCCTTCTAATAGGTATGTGTCCGGCAATCTCGGATCAGCTATGCGAGCATTATTGACGCAGGTCATCGCCTGCTGGTCGAGACCGGCTGTGTAGTACGACCAACCCACTTCCAATAGATGCTCTGCTGTCGGCACTCTTTCTGCTTTGGCCTGGATGAAGTGATGTTTGCGCGCCCATGCCGGGTTTGTTTTTTCAGCGAACCAGTAACGCAACCTTTGTGAATAGACGCAATAGATCATCACCGCCACTAGAGTGGCGTGGCAAATGCCGATGCCAATGACCGCCTCACGCTCCGGGTTGCTGTAGATGATGCGCCAGTCTCCATAGAATCCGAAGACGGACATAATTGTGTAGAAAATCAGTGTTTCACCAATTGACCACAATGCCGAGTAAGTACATATTGCCACCACCCATGGTGTAGCTGCCATGACGGCAATCTGCAGAAATATCAAACCGGTCAATACTTGAATGGCGTTGCCCGAAAGAAAAATTGTCAAAAACTGCGCCGAATTGAAGCTACCGTCAGGAGTTACTGATCCCCACAAAATTCCGTAATGAAAGTCTTTGATGGTTCCGCCCATCAAAAGAATTGCCGCCACATGTCCCAGCTCATGGATCATTACCACTGCCGGCAATACCAAAAGCATGGAAGCTTGCTTCAATACGTGGCGATCTACTGGCGTGAGATTCTCATCGACAATGGATGCCCAGTTCCTTTTGAGCAACACCGCTGTATAGATCATGATCGGTATCATTAGCCACACGGTGATGTCGTGTGAATACAGCCAGTCCATGCCTCAATTCCTTCTACTTGCCTAAGACTTTGACCAGGATGATCGAGAGTCCGTAAAGAGCTACAAGGGCTGCCATAGTAACGAGCATTGAAAAAGCGGTTGGGTCCGGAGTAACCACGGCGGCGACGACTCCGGCTCCGAATATTGCGTAGCGCCAGAATTTCAGCAGGTGATGTGAGGTAACCAGACCGGTCATCGAAAGCGCACAGATTACCAGGGGCAGCTGAAAGCACAGCCCCATATAAAGGAGAAACGAGCTGACTAGCGAGATGTAGAAATCAAGGCGCTGATTGACTTGAATAAAACCCTCGCCAAAACTGGTGAAGAAATGCAGCATGCTGGGAAGCACGCAGAAATATGCAAATGCCGCGCCGCAGACAAAGAGGACGGGGCTGGAAACAATCACGGGGAGCACGATTTTGCGCTCCTTGGCGGTAAGACCAGGGGAAATGAATTTGCAGACTTCACTCAAAATAAACGGCGCAGCAATGACCAGACCGGCATAGAATGAGACTTTTAGATAGACCAATATGGGCTCTTCGAGAGACAGAGCTTGAAACGTGATATTGCCTGCGGGCATCTTCAGTATTCTCAAGATGTCTTTGCCAAAGAAAAGCGCTATTGAAAGACCGGCGACTACAGCCAGAAAAGATCGGATGATGCACATCCGGAGCTCTTCCAGATGTTCGATAACGGACATGACATGCCCTTCGCCGTCCTTGGGCTCGGCGGAATCATCTTCGCCCGAGATGTTTGCGTTTAGAGCGGATTCCGACATCAATGAATAATCGGCGTCATCACCGGTATTGCCGGAGGCGAGAGCCTGAGCGGCAGCTTCTGTCGAAACCATTTCGACAGGCGACTTTTGATCGATTTCTTCAGCTTGCAGGTCGGGAGTCAATTTCTTCAAAGACTGTGGCGGTAGAAGACTTTAATAATAGTGCCGATATCAGTCTTAGTCCAGAAATGGCGCCAGATTGGTTAAATCAAGGTGTTCGCGCAACTTCTTGATATGTTATAATATAACATGTTATGGAAGAGGTGGTCCGAGCATGAGTTTTCATGTTTATGTTGAGCCAGACCTTGAGAGGAAAATTGAGGATTTGTGCAAAAAAACTGGACGCAAAAGGAATGCCATTGTCCGCGAAGCCTTGAAGGAATTTGTCGAGAAGCACTCCACTCAAACTTGGCCTGATGCAGTGTTTGACTTCAAGCCCAATAGCAAGCTTGCGCGGTTTGAGTCCTTCCGGGGGGACCTTCTACCGGAGCGCGATAACATCTTTGCCGATGAGAACCTTTGAGCATGTATTTATTGGATACGTGTACTATCAGTGATTTTTTTTCAGGCAGAGGAAAGACGCAAGAACATCTGCGCCGTGTGTCTCCAGCAAATGTCGCTGTTTCTACGATAACGATTATGGAAGTACAGTATGGGTTTGAGCTAAACCCTTCTGCCAAACGAAGATTCTCCGCATCTTTTCAAAGTCTGATCAGTGTTGCAAAAGTAATTCCATTCAATGCGGCAGCAGCTGAAGTTGCTGCATCGATTAGATCGTATCTGAAATTACAAGGTACTCCGATTGGAGGCTGGGACCTTTTGATTGGGGCTACAGCTTTAGTAAACGAATGTATTTTAGTAACTTCGAACATGCGAGAATTCGAAAGAATTGAAGGCCTTATCGTCGACGATTGGCGCTGATTTGTGACGTTCGTGTATTTCAGCGACCGCTAGTTGCCAGCATCGCTTGATGCTTCTCACGCACATGCTCTAACTGAGCCAGTTTGTTTTCCAGCCCTTCGGTCCAATTGGCATGATGCATGATTGCATCATCGGGTACAAAAATCTCGTCGCCAGGTCTCCACGCTTTTCCTGACTCGGTTCCGGCGCCGAAGAAACAAGCTGGTAAATAATTCCACTTTAAACCGTACTGATTGGGCGTGTCGGGCAAGGCAAAATAACGTTCGTTTGCTCTGGCGAAAGCTTCTGTGACAAGTTCGTCATAGCGCAATCCACGACTCTCTTCAGGTACTGCGTATTTGATCAATTCATGATTGAGCACTGCTTGATCGTCCAGGTTGCTGTGTCTGGAGAGCTGCAGTTTGATTGCTTGAAACAGATTCAAAACCGGCCAATCCGCTTTCAAAATCATGAAGCCTGCGCAAAGATGCCCTTGAGGTGAGTCGCGCTGCACGACGAGATGATTCTCTCCCATAAGCTCAGGGATTCTTGCTTGGAACGATTGCAAAAACTGTACATCGATGTCTGAGTACATAAAGACTTGTCCCCAGCATTGTTTGATCGCATCGACGACCAGATCTGTCTTTGTTTCCATTACGCGGTTAAATTCGCTGGTTCCATAGGCAGGAGCATCTTTGTGGCGCGAATCGGAAGAGACTATTAGTTCGAACTTATCTGGCAGCGCATTTAGAGAAGGCAGAAACCAGCGGTCTTTGAAGACCGATCGCGAGTCGGTGCTGAGTGTGTAAATTCTCACCAGAGGGTCACCAGTTGCACTTTAATGGGACAATCGTCCGCTGAGACTTATTTGCGCCGCGTTACAAGCGATTTATACATTAGACGAGATGGTCAATTTCAACAACCAGCAAGACAACTTGGCCGTCCAGTATGTTGACCGTGCCGATATACCGCCATTTGTTAGCGTTATCGTACCGATGCTCCACAATTCCGGTCGCATGTTGCATGCTGCTGAAAGTTGGGTCAATCAGACTTATCCGCAAGACCGTTTTGAAATTGTCGTCGTTTCGAAAAAAGATCGCTCCGATATGGAGATGGATGTGCGAGCGAGATTGCGCCTGCATGACGTTGTGATTTTCGATCCGACACGTGATTACTACACTGCGATGAATTCTGGTGCCCGTGCGGCAAAGGGCGACATCCTCATTTTTGCCGAATCTCATGTCACAAGCGAGCCGAATTGCTTGGAAGAAATGATCAAGTACATGGAAGCAAATCCAGAGTTGGACGGTGCTTCATCGCAAGTTCTGCCTGGCAATGTCGGTATTTTGCCGGACATGCAAGTAGAGCTGTATGCAGAAATCGATGTACCGGAGCTTCAAGACCCAGAGCACTGGCGAAAGATCGCCACTCGCCTGTTCTGCGTGCGCCGCAGTGTGTATGTTTCTCATGGTCCGTTTGAGCAGGAATATGGAATATTTAGCGAGCGGGCCGCTGCCATCCGCTTTAAAGAGTTGGATTTGAAATTTGGCTTTTGTGAGCAGGCCTATATTCGGCACTACGACGTGGATACATTCGAAGTGCTTTCTTTGATGACTCGCAATTATGTTTTTGGTGAATGCCTTTTCCGCGATCGTTTTCCGGAAACTCTCTGCGATAAGTATCTCGGCTCTCCGCCACTCTGGCAAAATCGGATGGGATTGGAAAAGAAGGTCGGTGAGCTGAAAGCGCAGGCTGTAGTGAGACGATTTCTGAGCAATGCCGGAAGTCTAAAGACCTGGCTCCAGGCGCCGGAATCGATGCTCCGTTTGGTGGAGCACCTTCATGTTGCGCTCTTCGGACTTAGTATGCTCCTTGCGATTGCTGCTATTCAAGTGCGCATCGAACAGTTGTCGTTAAAATTGCTGGCCGGCATTAATCGTTCATTGTTCAGGGTTTTGTTTCGCCACCACTGGCACATTTCATTAGGCCACCTGTGTCGTCTGGAATGGCTTGCGGCCAATGGTTTGGCGAATGGCGAAAGTCCTGACCCAGGGCCAAGTCTTTATCCGGTTGCAGAACTCGAGTCTCGTCACTTTGCTGGTTTTCACCTGGCCGAAATTCACGGCGCCTATAGATTTCGCTGGTCCGAGCCGGAATCTGTTTTGCAGTTTTCAATCGAGGCGTGCGAAACTGCGCGCAAGGTTACGCTGCAGCTTTTGCCGGGTTTTGTACCGGTCGAAGAATGTCAGCGCATCCTGGCCTTTATTGATGGAGCTCAATTGAAACAAATTGCAGTGACCGCTGATGGTCGCGTGGAGTTTAGTCTGCCTGCATCTTTAGTTTCTAAAGGTGGAAGGCATTTTCTTTCGATAAGTTCTGAAGCGAAGCGGTTTCCAAAAGACAAAAGATGTTTGAGTCTGCCCGTTGTTTCTTTTGCAATCAATGCCTTAGAGAGCCCGGAAGAAACCTCAGGCGAGCAAGTAGAAGCTGCCGCTTCAAATGCCGGGCAAAGGGAATTACAGCCTGTATAGGCTTGCTTAAAATGCCCGTTTGGAAGAGATGAAGGAAAGCACAATGCCGGCGGTTATCGCCACGTTTAAAGATTCCGAACGCGGACTGATTGGAATTGCTAATACTTTGTCTGCTTTTGCAATATCGTCGTCGCTCATGCCGTTGCCTTCATTGCCGAAAATTAGGGCCAGGCGTTCTGGGAATTGAACGCTCCAGAGCGTTTCGTCGGCATTTTGGTCGAGGGCGAAAATCGTGATGTGATGCGCTCTCAGGTCTTCAATCAGGTCGTCCAACAAAATGTCGGTGACAACAGGAAGGGCGAACAAGGCGCCCATGGCCGAGCGAACGGCCTTGGGGCTGAACGGATCGGTTGTTCCTTTGGTGAGCACCATGGCAGTGGCTCCAAAAGCCAATGCAGAGCGCATGATTGCTCCCAGATTGCCTGGATCTTGCACCGTATCCGATACTACAATCAAGGGCTTTTCTTGAGTCAAAACATCAGCTAATTCATGGGTCGTAATTGAAGCTGTGGCCAATACTCCCTGCGGAGTCTCGGTTGTAGCCAGATGTGAAAACAGCGAGTCTTCGACAACTACAATTTCTGCTCGATCCAATTGAGGCATTCCAGGCATGCCATTTTTCAAGAAGGAGCTGCTGACGATAATGTCCTGCACGTCTAAGTCGTTGTTGAGTGCTTCTTCGAGCAGCTTTGCGCCTTCCAATAGAAACAGCCCGCTCTTCTTTCTGCCTGAGCGGTCGTGCAGCGATCTCACTGTTTTAAGCAGAGGATTGGATGAACTGGCTATTTCTTTGACTTGCATAGGGAGACAACGTGGCGATGGTTCAAAAGGCAAGGGCGACGCTTGGCGCCGCCCCTACGGAATTTCAATTGATCCGGCAGTGCCAGAGCATCTTACTTCTTGCGGCCTACGGCAGCTTTGGCGGTCTCGACCAGTCCGGCGAATGCCTTCTCGTCTGTTACAGCCATGTGAGCCAAAACCTTGCGGTTGAGGGTGATGCCTTCTTTTGCCAAACCGTGGATGAACAGTGAATAGCTCAATCCATTTTGGCGGGTGCCGGCATTGATGCGGGTGATCCAGAGGCGTCTGAAATCACGTTTGCGCTTTCTTCTGTCAGCAAATGCATTGCGCCAGGCGCGCATGATTGCTTGATTGGCGGCTATGAAAAGTTTGGATTTCGAGCCGCGAAAACCTTTTGCGTATTTGAGGATTTTTTTGTGCCGTTTTTGCAGCACATTTCCACGTTTTACTCTGGCCATTTCTATCTCCTTCTTGGCCCAGCGAATGGGCTCAGGGTTTGTGTAGTGTGTCCCTTTTGGAAAGTGCTTCTTGGCAATAAGCCGGAAGCGCGAAACCCGCCGTCGGAGAGGAGACTTCCTTATGCAAGGCGCTCGCTCATTCCATCAGGGACTGCGATCGATAACTTCTTACTTCAAGTACTTGAGATACGGAAAACACTCACGGATGTTGTCATCTTGAGTCTTATCCAGAGGAGTCCATCCTCTTAGTTTGCGCTTGACATTCGCCGACATCCATTCGTTGATGTGGCGCTTGCCAGATTGACGGCGCAGAATTTTGCCGGTACCGGTTACTTTGAACCGGCGGGCAGCCGCCTTATTGGTCTTCATCTTAGGCATTGCCAGTGACCCTTTGTCGTTCTGTTTAGTGGATACGAATTACGTTTTACCTTTCGGCTAACGTTTCACTGCAGTTGGATTTGAGATTCTCAAATGAAAGCAGACAGTGAATTACACCCCAGATTTGGGGTCCGGCTTTTCCACAGGTTGAGGTTTGCCCCGCTGTGGAATTGCAGAGAGAATCATGATAACACTCTTGCCCTCCAAACGTGGCTCCCTGTCAATGATTGCTAAATCTTTTACTTCATTTGAGAAACGATTCATCAAATCGATAGCCATTCTGGAGTGCTGCATTTCGCGACCGCGAAGCATGATAATCACTTTGATCTTATCGCCGTCATTGAGGAACTTCTGGGCGTTTCGAAGCTTGACCTGATAGTCATGGTCTTCGATTTTGTAACGCATCTTTATCTCTTTGACATCGACAATATGATGCTTTTTCTTCGTTTCGCGTTCTTTCTTTTGGAGATCGAATTTATGTCTGCCGTAGTCCATGATTCTGGCTACGGGAGGATTGGCGTCTGGTTGCACGAGAAAAAGATCGAGGCCCTTTTCTTTGGCCGTGTTCAAGGCTTCTCTAGTCGGAACGATTCCCAGCTGGTTTCCTTCTTCATCGATCAGCCGCACCTCTCTGTCCCGAATGCGCTCGTTGAGGAGCGGTAGTTCTCGTCTGGGATCATTGGGCCGACGAACGTCACCTTTATCTATGCTCAAGCGTTCTCCTTGTTGTTAGGACCGATTTTGTTGGACTCTGACCATTTATTTGGCATACAAAAATTTGCCGAAGGTGGGACTTGAACCCACAAGCCCTTGCGAGCACTACGCCCTGAACGTAGCGTGTTTGCCATTTCACCACTTCGGCGCGTGCCAACGATTTTACACCATATTACCAGGCACTCATTCGTTGGCATTTTGAACTATTTAGAGCTTAACCGTCAGCGGTGTAAGCCATAAGGGCGATATCTCTGGCGCGTTTGATGGCGACAGTGAGATTTCTCTGGTGGGAGGCGCAATTGCCGGAAATACGTCTGGGCAAGATTTTGCCTCTTTCTGTGACGAATTTCTTCAGGCGATTAGGGTCCTTGTAATCAATATGATCGACCTTGTCGGCGCAGAAACCGCAAGTCTTGCGGCGGCGGGGCGGTCCATCTTGATTCATTCTCATTGCATTGTTCCTTTATCAATAAATTTGTGTGGAGACTTAAAAGTCCGTCTATTTGAATAGCGCGATTTAGAACGGGATTTCGTCGTCGGATGCAAAGATTGCATCCAGATCGTCGGTATCACCCGCTGGCTTTGCCTTTTGACCGCCTTTGACGCCGGCTTTGGCAAGCGTAGCTTCGCCCTTTTCTTCTGAGAAAGAGCCTTGGGAGCCTGTCAGGTTGGAGAGATTCTCAACATTGACAGCATCAACTTCCACTTCACGACGTTTTTGACCGTCTTGAGATTGGTAATTGTTGATTTGCAGCCGTCCGTCAACAGCGACCAGGTCGCCTTTGTGGATTTCGGTCGAGCAGCGCTCTGCCAGATCACGCCAGGTAATAATTTTGATTGGCGTGGATTCGGTTTGCCCGTCTCTGGGTGGAGACTCTACGGCAATCGAAAATTCGGTGACTGCAATGTTTGTGGATGGTGTGAAACGCTTCTCAGGGGCGCGAATGACGCGTCCGGAGACAACTATTTTGCTTAGGCTCATCAGCTAGTCCTCAGGTGAGGGTGGGAAAAAACGCTTCTAAAAACAGCGGTAATTAAGTCATTACCGGTGTTTGCGATTCTTCAAAGACGACGATTAAGAAGCGGATGATGTCTTCGGAAAGGGTCATCATGCGCTTGATGGTGGTGATTTGATCGGTCTTGATGGTGAAGACTGAGTAGACGTAGTAGCCGTCTCTCATCTTTTTCACTTCGTAAGCCAGGCGACGGCGACCTTTTTTCTCGGTCAGCTCGATGTTTCCACCCAGGTTTTTGATGTATTCATCTACTTGAGCAGCCACTTTATCGACAGCTTCTTCGTCGATGTTGGGCCGAACGATGTAAGTAACTTCGTACTTTTCTTCTTTTTCTTTGCGTGCCAAGTTGAATCCCCCTTATGGTCATTCGCGTCCTGCTTTGCAGGCAAGGTGAGGCAGTAATATAAACCGGCATTAGAGCCGGACCGAGAATTTTAGCATGTGCGGCTGATGGTGCCCATCGGCTATGCAGATAGAGCCGCTTTTGACGGCTTAAACTGTTGCGCAATCGTCACATAGGCAGCTTTTCTTGCGATCAACTAAACTTTTGATCATCGCGTCTTTTTTGCCAACCGATGGGAAAACGAATACAATCTAGCCGGCAATACGAGGCAATCGGCAGTGGCAGCCAGTTTTCGCAAATTCATTCTTTCTTCGGCACTCTTTCTGCTAGCGGCTCCGGTCTGGGGACAGGGGTTGCAAAACATGCCCGGGCAAATCATGGACAGCAATCAGGGCAGTTACCCGCCTACTCCCAGGGGGATGGGTGGAGGAAGTGTCGGAGCCAATATTTGGAAATCGGCAGGCAGTAATCGCGTACCAATCGGAACACTACTTTCCGGTGTTCTGGAAGATGATCTTTCCTCAGGTAAGAACAGAAAAGGCGATATCTTTGCCATTCGCCTTGAAGACGGGTATTTCAGAAACGGTGTGGAAGTTGTTCCACGTCATTCGAGAATAGTCGGAGCCGTCGTCAACGCGGTTCCATCAAGAAATACAGGATTGGGGCATCCAGGCAATCTGCAGGTGAATCTGCAAGCGATCGTTTTTCCGGATGGAAGCAATACGCCTATAAGTGGATTTCTGGTGCACAATTCCAATATGGATGAAACGCAAAATCCGCGCAAAGCCAACGTCGCGCAGGCGGCCAGTTATTATCCAAAAGCGACTTTGAGTTCGCTTGGTGCGGTCGGACGAACCTTAAGCGGACGTTTTCTTGGTATGAAGCCGGCGCCTAGAATCAAGGGTTCCGAGTTCAAAATGGCAAAAGGAGAGATCCTGGCGGTCAGGCTAAATCGCTCGCTTGATCTCTCTAATATGTCGCCGCCTCCTACTGGTTTTGCTCCCAGCAATCTTACGCCCGGACTGACATCGCCTACGGTGCCCGCGCTTAATTCAGGTCAGCCCCTTTTGCCAAACCCTAGACCTCTTCCAGGATTTCCTTCCACAGGAATGGTTCCCGGGCAGGTGGGCGGCAATCCCGCCTCAAATCCAAACCAAATTTTTGAGCGTCCGGTTGGTCCGACTCCCGGCATGAACATGCCGGATCCGTTTTAGTCGTCTATTGAAACTGGTGATGAATGGCTAGAGGAGCCGGCTGGACCTTTACCTTGCTGCTGTGTGGCAGCTTTGTATTCGGCCAGGTGGCGCCAGCCCTGGTGCAAGATCAGTTGGTAGGCGTAGATTTGCTCGAGCCATCTTCTTTCGCCTTCCGGAAGGTCCGGGCGCTCCAGGCGGCGCTTGAGAGAGCCCGTGATATTGCGGGTTTCTTCAATCGCTTTTCTGTAATTTCTGACAGTGCGTTGAAGACCTTGTGCCACCACTTGCGATTGCGCAGCCGGTGGTGCGACATAGGCTGAAGCAGCAACAGCAGCAGGTTCTCTTTCGGTTCTATCGCCTCTGTCTCTGTCGCGATCTCTGTCGCGATCTCTGTCTCGGTCTCTTTGCGGTGTGCGCTTCGGTGCTTCTTCCGAGATTCTGTCGGCTTCGACGGCACCACTAACGGCTGTTTGCTGCGCCTGACGGCTGGCAGCTTGTTGCGCCAGTGGATGCTGAATAACATTTTTGTGTCTTTCTGCTCCGCCGCGTCTTCTTTCTTTGCGCTTGGCTCTGTAGCAGTCGAGGCAATCTCTGAGGCGTGGATTCATGTGTTCGAATACTTTGCCGCAAGTCTGGCAGGTCAGTGAATGTTTTGGTTTACCGTCGCCAGAATCACCTTCACCCTGGGCGCCGTCGGCATCTCCTTCAGCATCGCCTTTATCTTCTTCGGAGGCTTCTTCCTCTTCATCTTTATCTTCGGGCGGCGCTTCTTTGACTTTTGTGATGCGCTTAACTGGTCGTTTTACTTCTTTCTCTTTTTCTTTCTCTTTTTCTTTGCCGCGTGCAGCTGGTTTTTCTTCTTCCTCTTCTTCAATTTCCGGCTCGGGCTTAGCTTTTGCTGGAGCTTTTGCTTTTGCTTTTGGCTTAGCTGGTTTGCGGTCGGAAGAGCGCATTTCTTCAAGCTTTTCTAGGACTTGAGGGTTAGTCAGTCCTTCTTCCTTGAGTTCGCGGATTTTTCCCAGTTCTTCCATCGCCACATCAGGCAAAACTTTGATGCCGTTTTCGTCCGATGTCGTTTCAATATTGAATTCAGTGATGTACCGCCTGATGGTTACTGACGTAACGTTGAGATCCTTGGCGGCCTGGGCAATCTTAGTGCCCTCTACCTTGGCGTTTCGACTCATTAAAATGTGACCTTGATATAAGTATCGACTTGTAATTGAGGCAGTTTTTCAGCTATCGATGCTCGTTTTGGCATCGGACCGGAGAAGCTTTCGGAGCGCTCTTGCTCGGAAGCAATTGGACTCTAGCCAGGCTCGCTAAGGCTCGGTCTGTTTCTGCTCGTTGTTACTCGCACACCCGTAGGTCGCCTCTGAGCAACTGACACTAAGTTTATCTCTATATATGCCGGAGGGTATCGTCCCGGAATTAAATTTCATCCATTTTTGCATTTGGCAGCTCGAGATCGCCAGTCGGTCCCTCACTGACAAAAGCGCCTTGCGCCAGATTGTAGGCTTTACGGAGGTGGCCCCGGCTGATGTGCGTATAAAGCTGTGTTGTAACGATACTTGCGTGCCCGAGTAGTTCTTGAACAGATCGAAGGTCGGCTCCATTTTCAATCAAATGGGTGGCAAAGCTATGTCTGAGGGTGTGTGGCGAGAGTGTTTTTTCAACGCCTGCATTTTTTGCAAGACGCTTAACAACCTGCCACACTACCAGCCGAGAGAGGCGATTGCCTGCTCGGTCGCGGAAAAGCGGGCGTATCACCTGCTTGAATTGTTGAAGTGATTTGGCTTTTTCGGCCTTTGTATCGGTAACCTGGGCTGTTTTGGTTGCTCCAGGCGTGTCGTCTTTCAGTTCTTGCAAATAGGCATGGAGTGATTCCAGGGCTTGCCGTCCGATCGGCACGATTCTTTCTTTTGAACCTTTACCAAGGCAGCGAACATAGCTCTGCGATAAATTTACGTCTTTCACATCCAGACCTACCAGCTCTGAAACTCTCAAACCGGCTCCGTAAAGCAGTTCTATAATCAGTCTGTCGCGGCAAGTTTGAGCCGAGTCGATCATTTTGATTACTTCGTCATTGCTCAAAACAGCAGGCAATTTTTTCGAACGCACAGGATTATGCATAGCCTCGAGCGGATCAACTTGCACAAAGCCGGAAATCTTTTGCCAGGCAAACCAGCCTCTCAGGCTGGCTATAGCTCTGATTATCGAGCTGGTCTTTTGACCTTTTTGTCTGAGATAACCAATGTAGAGTTGCAAATCCTGACGACTGGTCGGACTTGATGCTGCCGTCGAATTTGAAACAGCTGCTTGCGCGCGCTTTCTTTGCCAATTGACGAAGGCAGTAAGATCCCGCTGGTAAGCCATTTGCGTGTTGACGGACAAAGACTTTTCAGAGCGCACAAAATCAATATAGGAGATTAGACAAGCGCTGATGCGCCTATCTGCGGGTGTGCCGGAAGGCACCGAATGTGGTGGCGCCGAATGCATCGTGCCTCACCTTTTGCCGTGGATGGAAAGGGCAATTCGAATATTCGAATTGCCAAATATGTATTAGTGGAGATCGTATGTCTGAGGCATATCATACTCCCGGTTCGCCAAGAGTCAAGCAAAATCGTAATTTTGTCTGGCACCATATCAGGTGGCACGAAGTTTATCGGACGGTGCCACTAAATCAGGTGCAAATAATGGCCAGCTGGCACCACAGAATTAGGTTCGAAATTGAAATCAGCCGGCGCCACTGAATAAGGTGCGATTTAATTGGCTTTCGCTTCTAACAATTTGGCGTCTATGCCCGGCAAGGGGTGCGCTGATTGCAAAGGTTTTGACGGCAGCCATTTGAAAGATTTTTCAATCGATTGGGCAAGCACATTGGGCTCGTCGAGAGGTGCCACCATCTTGAAAGTGAAGGTGCGCGGTTTGTCACCGGCCAGATCCCCCAACACGGGCAATGACGGCAATTTTTCAAGCTTGTTGAAGGTGACTGCATTTAGCAGTTTTTGAATCGTGATACCACGCGAAACGTGGCCAAGCGGGCCGCCTAACACGCTGGATGTCACCCGAGGCAATGTGCCGGCAATCTCAATATTCACTTTGCCGTCCACTAGATTGGCCGTGCCTCCGCCCCAGAGGCGCATATCTTCCCCGTTGTACTTGAGTTCGGTAAATGCCAACATTCCTTTGACAATTGCATAGCTGCCAATCAATTCTTTGAATTCACCTGTTCTTACAGGAACCACGCTCTGCAAAAGATTGTTTAAATTAAAACCCAATACTCCCGACTTCAGCACATTGGCTTGAGTAAGTCGGGTCTGCAGGCGGCCAAAACGGGCGAGGATGCCGTTCTTGACATGAAACTTCCCGGTGCCGTTCAAATTGCGAATCATCTCGTCTTTGTTGGAACCTTGAGATTTCAGAAGCAGGTCACCATCTGCGGTGCCGGTTAATTCACCCGGATGTCCGAAAAGACCTGTAGCAATCACACTTAGATCAACACCTTTGAAATCGGACCTGGCACCGAATTTTTCCGTGTCAGGATCCAGCCAGGCATTGAAATTAATGTCGCCTCCGCCGGCTTTTACCTTCATATTGGCGAGGCGAATTTTGGGAAGTTTGTCTTCACCGGTGGATGGTTTGAAACTCATTTCACCGGAGACATTAGTCACCTTGATTCCTTTTACTTGCAAATCCGACATTTCCACATGCGCATTTATTGGTGAGCTTTGCGAGCGGGGATCATAGGGATCTCGGCTTTCCATACGCCCTGTGGCATGGGAGAGGTGGACTTTTGGAATGGAGACATCGACTAGATCGAAGTTGCCGTTGATTTTAGGATTGGACATCGGCCCGGAAATGGCGCCATCCACTTTGATGGTTCCCAGCACGCTGGTGTCTGACAATTGAGGTGCCAGCCCTGCTAGAAGGCGCCTGGCCGGCAGCGGATTTGGCGTCAAGATAGCCAGATTGATCACTTGTTCGTTCAGTAGATTGGCATTATTGTCATCTTTGACTTTGATCTCGCCTTTAAAATTGAGCACAGATTCGCTGACGAAAAGGTGGGCATCGTTGACGGTTACACCTTTGGGGTGGATAGTGACGGCCCCGTCAAGCGACATTGCTTCTCCAAATGGCTGGTGCAGGACGCCGAATGGTCCGTAGAGTTTTACGCTGCTCTTTTGGTTGGCACGTCCTGAAAAACTTACATTCATCTCTTCGCGAGTACCGTTCGCCTTGAGACGCACATCCAGAGGACCCTGACAAGTGAATTTTAACTGGCTGGCCTTCTTAGCCGGTGAAAAGGTTGAAATCAATTGATTGATTTCGGCAGAATTCAAAGATCCGCGTATGTCGCAACTGAGTACCGGAGCTTTGGCGCGAAACTGTTTGACATAACCGTCCGATTGAAATTGACTGCCATTCATCCAGCCGGCAATGTCTTGCAAAAGCAAGTCGTCTCCGGATGTGGCCAGAACACCGCTCAGCCTGTCTACTCCGATTTTCTCGTCTTCTACTCGGAAGCCGACGTTCATCAAACCTATAACACCGTCAAAACGAGGCAAAGCACTGTTGGGAGCGTCTTTGAGCAGGATGTCTCCGTAGACTTTTCCGTGCACTTTGGCAACAGAATAAGTGGACAACATTTTGTCGTAGTCTTTGCGCACTTGTTCGGGTACCACTTGCGTGTGAATCCAGGCATCGAAATCAGCCAGGTCTAGACCCTGAGACTTGATTCTGCCATCAAGGAATTTGGCTTCACCGGGCACTCCGCTGATACGCGCCGTAACTTGAGCTGAGCCGCCTTTTGTAGTCAAAGTCATGTCTTTAAGAGTGAGAATCTCGCCTGTCAAATTAAGCGAGCCACCGGTGGCACGGATAAAGCGTTTAACGTCGGCCAGCTCCAGCCGCACGTCTTCAGGGATGGCTATACCTGCAACTATCGGTTTGGAAAGGGCACCTGTGATCTTGAGGTGGGCTTCCTTTACCTTTCCAGTCGCCTTTATTCCAGCCATTTGTGGAATTTGCATTTTGAAAGTAGTCAGTGCCAAAGTCAATTTGCCCAGGTCTACTTTCGAGCCGGAGACGGCGAGATTCATGCCTGATCCTTTGAAGGGAACATGGCCGCTCATACTGAATGGACCACCGTCAATGGTGCCTGTGACCTTATCGAAAATAAACTCACGATCGGTAATGCCTATTTTGCCGTTCAGTCTGTTGATGTTGAGCGAGCCGTCGCTCAAATAAAAATCGGCATTGTGCAAATTCAGTTCGATGTCCTGTCTGGTTGCTGAACCGCGGCGTTGCAATTTTGCCTTCAGGTCGGCTGTGCCTTTCAGCTGCAGGCGTGATTTAGGTGGAACAGTGATGCGCGAGGCTAGCTCTTTGAGCGCGTCCCTCGACGAATTCATGTTTGCGGCAATTTTGCTCAGATCGATCGAATTGCTTTCCAACTCGTAGTTTGAAACTCTGCTCTTCAGTTCGGTACTGCCTTTAATTGTTACTTTCCCGCCTACGATATCTGTTTGGGCTGAACGCACTTCCAGTTTTTCTCCAGCCACGGCATGGATGTCGCCCTTCAAAAATGATGTTTCGGGCACACCGGCAATAATGGCAAAACGAGCGTGGTCCGGCGCCGCTTCCTCAAGGATGTCGCGCAAAAGCAATCCGCCTGCATTGAATTTACTTTCGATTTCGGTGCGATCGTTGATGTTCTCGATCGTGACAATAACTTCGGCTTTGCCTGTCAGTCTCTCCGGATTGATACCGTCCAGCATCATGAGCGGCGACTTCTTGCCCTTTTCAGACGGTGGGCTCAGCAACTTATTTAAGGCCTTTAAATCATCGACCTTTCCGGAGAGTGAAGTCTTGTAGTCGCCTTTTTTTTCATCCAGCCTGCTGAAGTGACCGTTAGACTTGAGATTCATGCCGGGCATCTTAAGAGTCAGCTCTTCCCAGGCAATCTTTGTTTTGTCGATTATCACTCGTCCGTCGGAAGTGGCATGAGGAGTCTTGATTGTGCCGAGCTGTGGGTCGTTCAAAACCAGTCCTTCCGCCTGCATGTTTGCGGTCAGCTTGATTCCTTTATCGAGAGTTCCATCGCCTTTTACTGTGACATCGAAGAGACCGCTCAGCTCGCGACTTTTTACCAGCACTGCGTCTTCCGGCTTCATTATGAAAGAGGCGAGCCTGAGTGCGTCATCCGGATTGATACGCCTGGCCAAAAGTGCAATTGTGTAATGATTGCTCTTCCAATCTTCGATTGCTCCAATGCCCAGGCCATCCAATTGCACTTGCGTTACGTACTTAGGCTGTTTGAGTTCGAAAGACAGAAAAAATGGTTTGCTGACTTTCTTTTTCGGCCAGACAAATTTGAGCTGCACTTTGTCGAGATTGATACTACTTTGATAAGCAGGAGGGGCGGCCATATCGGTGAGGTGGAGGCGCCCGTCATTGATTTGAATAATGCGTACGTCAGGACCGAATTTGATCAGATCGGCAAAATTCCAATCACCATTCATTTCACGCGTGAACCAAAATTCCGGTTTACGAAAGTCCAGGTGATGCAGCTCTACATCGCCTTTCAAGAGCGGTTTGAAAGAAACACCGATTTCGGTCCTTTGAGCGCGCAGAAACGGCGCGTCGTTCATTTCGTCCACTTCGACTTTGTTTGTGGCAATGGCCAGACCGTTGAAACCAAAGCTCCAGCTCATGTGTCCGAGTCGGACTTTGCGGTGAAACAGTTGAGAAAGCGCCGTCTCAAACTGCGGCTTGCACCAATCTGCATTGAGGGCCAAGCCGACTACGCATAAAATGGCAACAGACAGAAACCAAAAAATCATGAACTTAATTGCAAGTGGACGTGTTGCGGATTTCTCCGCACTGGTCAAGCGTGCATCTGTTTTTTCTTGGCTGGGTTTGGTATTCAGGGTAATCAACTTCTTCGGCTGGTTTGTGAGCTGCAAGACGCAATTTGAAACTTCTTGCCCTACCGTTTAGAGCCCGTCGTGAGCCAGGAAATAGGGGGAATCACCCTTAAATTCGGACCTGGACCCTTTGGTGATAGTCTTGGAGATAATCTGGTGAACTCGTCGATGGCTAATTTTGTCTGTTATGACGTTGACGATCATACCTGTCTGCTGTTCCCTGTTTGTCGGGTGGCTCATTTGGCAAATACTTTATTGCGAAGACGACCGTTATTCGGCGCTGTTTTGTTAACTTTATGCTTTGCTGCTGCCGCTTTTGCGGACCTCAAAAAGGAGATTCCGACCCAGGGACCAACAAGGATTAAGCGAGACGACAAAGTTCTGAAAATGAAGTCCTCAGGCTACCACAACCGAGACAGGTCGCCAAGTAGAGAAGCTAGTCATGAGTATTATTTACTCGTTCCGGAAGAACCAAAAACCGATGATGAACTGGCCAGGCGCAAGGTTGAGGCGGCGCAGTTGCAGAAAATTTTATCCGTGTTGAAGGGTGGGAATTTTGCAAAGGCTCAGCAAATGCTGAACGAGCTGTCGCAGACGATGCCCGTAGATTCCCAGAGCCGCTCTTGTTACCAGCGTCTGGCTGTCATGTGTAGCGATCGTATGGATACTGAATATTGGTATCGCTATGACATCAAGGACCTTAGAAACGCAAAGGACACAAGGCACTCGATTGCCGACTTGCCGCACGACGACACCAATGTCTCTTCCCACTCGACTACCAGCGTGCATAGCCTGAGAAAAGAGGCATGGTTGCTACTTACAGCCGGCTCAAAAAACTAGTAAACAGGGAATTTATAGGACTGTATGTCCCCATTCAAGTTCTTTCTCATTTACTCGTATGCATTAGAAACGAATGCCTGAGCGCACGGCGCCACGTCTTGAAGGTGTCATACAGGTTGATTGTATATGTCTTCGGGTACAGTTAAGTTATGTCCTCGCTGAAGGAAATCCGCATTGCCTCAAATCACTGCCGAGGAACTTGATAATGCTTGCTGGCCCATTTTCCAGCGGTTGATGGAAGAGTTGGGCGACCGCTATGAAAATTGGTTGGTAGTTATCGAACCAAATTCATCCGATTATTTTCTCGGTCAAGACGACCATGAAGTACTTGCCCGCGCCAGGAAGAGACACCCGCACGGTTCGTTTTTCGCTTATCGCCTCAACAAAGATCCGGTTATCGACACGCTTTGAGTTTGAATATGGTGGCATTTAGTGAAGAAGGCTCGATGAGCCTGACAGAAAGAAAGAAGGTCGTGAGATCGGTGCGTGGTCGCATTGATGAGAGCGGAAAAGTGCTTTTGCCAATCATTCTTGTGGCTTCCGATGGTTTGGAAATTGAAGTCGAGGCTTTGATCAATCTTCAATTCGGCGGCGCCATGGTTATACCTGAAGACCTTACTGCTCCGCTCGGATGGCGCTGTCTGGGCGCTCGAAGAGTGCAGGCGGGCAGCGAATGGGTGCGCATGAATCATTACATCGGCATGATGTCTCTGGGTGGCGAATTGAAAAACGTGGTCGTGTTGGGTGGAGCAAAAGCCCATCCAGTGCTAGGTCAACGCCTCATGTCCGGACGCAAATTGACGGTCGATTTTCAGCAGGGAATCGTCATTCTCGAGTAATTCAACTTAGATCAGCACAGATGATTTTCGTAAGCGTAGCGAACAAGAGCCGCACGACTGCTTAAATTTAGCTTCTTTCGCAAGCGAGACACGTGCACTTCAGTTGTACCTTCGGTAATGTGCAGAGCTTCGGCGATTTCTCTGTTCGATAGTCCTTGAGCCACTTTTCTCAATACTTCAATTTCGCGTGTCGACAATTTTACTCTTACTTTTTCGCGGCTTTCTGTTCTTTCAGTCAGGTCTCGTGTGGAGTTGACGACCGAATTCAGCTGTGTGCAGAGGTCTGTCAGTTTGTTGATTGAATTGCTTTGAGTTTCGAAATCCTGGTAGAGACGAGCCTGGCTGATTGCAATTGAGAGTTGGTTCGCGATTCTCGTAAGTAGGCTGATTTCAGCCTGTGTAAAC